>CAXBDI010000148.1:0-7563 GCA_963974445.1 uncultured Alphaproteobacteria bacterium | reverse complement strand
GCGATTGCCTGCGGCCATCCCAACGACCGCCTCGACGAGCTCCTGCCCTGGAACTGGACGCCAACGTCAAGCTGAGTGACTTGTGGGGCGTGCGCACCGCTTACGGAAGACCTGTTTGCGGTGCAGGACGAGGTTACCCGCACCATCGCCGCCACCCTCGGCGTGACCTTGCAGGACGCGGCCCAGCAGCGAGCGATGCGCAAGAGTGCAAACGAACTGGACGCCTACGACCTGGTGGTGCGCGCCCGCCGCTATACGGTAGCGCTTTCCCAAGAATTGCACGCGGAGGCCCGCGACCTGCTGGAAAAGGCGGTCGCGCTTGACCCGCAGAGCAGCGAGGCACACGCGCTGCTCGCCAACGTCTATCTGGCGGAACATCGCTTCGACGCCAATCCGCGGCCCGACCCCATTGGCCGCGCCCTGGCGATGGCGGAAAAGGCCGTCGCGCTCGACCCACAAAGCGCCTATGGCCGCTGCTGGCTGGCGATCGTCCATTTCTTCCGGGGCGAGAACCATCGGTTCGAGGAGGAGGCGCAGCGCGCCCTGGCCCTGAACCCGAACGACCCCGAAACCCTGGCTGATATCGGCCATTATCTATCGTTCATGGGGGAGTTCGAGCGGGGGACGGAATTGTCCAGGCGGGCCCAGCACCTGAACCCGCTGCATCCGGGCTGGTATTTCTTCAGTTTCGCCCGGGCAGCGTACGACAAGCGGGACTATCAGGCGACCGTGGCGGTGACCCAGCGGATCGGCCTGCCGCACTTCTACTGGATGCATCTGCTGCTGGCGGCGGCCTATGGCCAGTTAGGCGCGCCGGAGGCAGAGGCCGCACTGGCTCGGATCTTCGACTGCAAACCCGATTTCTCCGCAACCGCCGAGTTGCGCAAATGGAACGCCGCACCCGACGACATGGTCCACTTGCTGGACGGCTTGCGCAAGGCAGGGCTGCGGGAGTGAGATCGAAGCATGGCGGCGCTCCCTAGTCAGCCTGCGCCCTGATTGTTTGCCACTCGACCCGCATCCACTCCACGCACGCGATGGCCTGGGCGAACAGCGAGTAGTGGCAGCCCTCGCCATAGTCTGGCCCCGGAATGAATTCGGTCGAGATCTGGCCGAGCTTCTTCACCGGGTTCTTGGCGTGATAGCGCATCAGCGTGCGGATGCCCTCTTTCCAGGGCTCCAACAGGCTTTCGTCCCAGTCGGCATGATACTCGCCGGGGCCGGGTCGGACGAACGGATATTGGATACCGCGCCCGACCGAGCCATCCTCGTTGCGGCCGGTGATGTTTTTCGGATTGTTGGGCACGGCGGCGCGGGCATGGCAATGGCGCACCCAACCGGCCTCGATCCACTGGGCGGTTACATTGCTGGGCTTGAAAGGGTCGAGCACCAGTTCTCCGTTCGCCACCTTCTTGTCTGTTCCAAAAATCTTCTGCTCATCCGGGTTGTCGATTTTGAAGATCACGTGGCTATGGTCGAGCGTCATGTTGAACTCCGCCCCGCGTTTCTCCACCAACTGCGCCACCTCGGCGACACGTGGGAAATCCTCTGACCACATATTAACGTGCACCTCGAAGCACGGCTGCACGCCGTATTTCTGGCCAAGCTCGCTCCACCGTATGTAGGCGTCGGCGACCTCGTCGTTGGTGACCACATGGCCGTCGGCGTGCAGCAGCTTGATCTGGGTGTTATGGACGAGCGAGCCCATGCGCTGGCCAACCGCGAGATTGCGTTCGATCAGCGCCTCGTCGTCGGGATTGCCGAGTTGGTAGAACCAGCCGCCGGCACGGACCGGCAGGCCGAATTCGTCGCGGCCTTTCCCAAAGTCCTCGATCTGGTCCGGGTCCGGAGTCTTGTCGACATAGTCGAAGACACCCGCCTCCTTGACCATGCGAAAGCGCTCCAGCACCGGTGGCACAGGGTCGGCGTGGGTGTGCTTGACGCCATTGGTCTGGATGCCGAACAGCAAGTCCTCAGCCATGGTCCCCCGCCCCTATAGCCGCACGCGGAAGTCGTTCTGGCCCGACCGATCGTGCCCGCCCATCAGATAGAGCGTGCGCACCGAGTGATCGGCCACACCCATGTCGCGCGCCATGCGTTTCGCCTCATCCCGGTCGAAATGGCTGGTGGTCGGCATAAAGCGCAATGTCATGCCACGGCGCGGGTTCGGCGAATGGTTCGGTTCAGACCCGTGCAGCAGATAGATGTCGTGCAGCGAGACCTGCCCCGCCTTCAACACCAGGTCGACGGCGTCTTTCTCATCGTATTGGTCCTTGCGCAACTCCTGGTGCAGCGTGACGTCGTCGCCCTCATAGGTCTCATGCGCCTTGAGTTGGCGGTCCTTGTGGCTGCCAGGGATCAGGCGCAGGCAGCCGTTTTCCGGCGTCGCATCGTCAACGGCGATCCAGACGGTGCACGTCGCGAGTGGTCGGATCGGCCAGTATTCGCCATCCTGATGCCAGGGCGTGCGCAGGCCGCCGTTGGCGGGCTTGGCGAAGAAGCTGGAGTTCCAGAGGGCGAAGTCCGGCCCGATCACCTGCCCAACCATCTCCAAAATCTCCGGATGGCGCGCGTAGTTCAGGAAGGCCAGGTCGTAGGCCAGCAGGTGCGGACAGTTGTCCTTGAACTCCGGGTGGCTGGCCAGCAAGCGAGTGTGGCGGGCGCGGATGTCTTCCAGGTCAGCTTCGGAGAGCGAAAACTGCTCCGGGACGACGTAGCCATCGTCATGGTATTGCGCGACTTGGTCGGGGGTCAGCATCGCTTCACGATCCTCAAACTGGCGGGCGCTTGTCGGCCCAGGGGCGGGCTTCTTCGAAGGCGGCGGCGGCTTGCAGCACGCCCAGATCGTCGAAGCGTGGGCCAACGATCTGCAAGCCGACCGGCAGGCCTGCCTCGGTGAAGCCACACGGCACGGACGCCGCCGGTTGGTTCGAGAAGTTGAAGGGGTAGGAGAATTCCGCCCACTGCACCCAATCCCACTCGTGCTGCGGCCAGTGTTCCGGGTTCAGGCGATCCGCCGGGAAGGCCGCGACCGAAACGGCGGGGGTGATCAGGATGTCGTACTTCTCCATGAACCGGTGCCAGCCCTCCATATAGGCCAGTTTGCGGGCGCGCATCTTCATGTATTCGACAGCGCTGTAACCCTCGCCCGCCTTGATGCAGGCGACCAGCCCCGGGTCGAGTTGGCTCTCCCACTCCGGCAGCAGGTGCGCGTAACCGGCGGTCTCATGCACCGCCCAGAAGAAGCGGATGAGTTCCGGCCCATCCTGCGCGAAGGCCAGATCGGCGTTGCTGACCTGCTCGACCTGGCAGCCCATCTCCTCGAACGCCTTCACGCCGGCGGCGACAAGGCTGGCGACCTCCGGATCGACGCGGGCATGGCCGAGGTCGGGGGAGTAGGCGACGCGCCAGCCTTTGATTCCTCGGCGCAGACGGCCGACGTAATCGTCCGGCGGGCTCTCCAGCGAGTAATGATCCCAGGGGTGCGGTCCGCTCATGACCTTCAGCATCATGGCGGAGTCGGCGACTGTGCGGGTCATCGGGCCATTATGGCTGACCTGATCGGTATTGCTGGCTGGCCAGGCCGGCACCCGCCCAAAGCTGGGCTTGATGCCGAACACGCCGCAAAAGTGCGAGGGCATGCGGATCGACCCCGCGCCGTCCGAGCCATGGTGCAAAGGCCCGTAACCCGCCGCCGCCGCCACGCCCGCGCCGGCAGAGGATGCGCCGGCGTTCATGCCGTGCTTCCACGGGTTATGAGTGATGCCGGTCAGCGGTGAGTGGCTCACCCCCTTCCAGCCGAATTCGGACGTCGTCGTCTTGCCCAGCATGACGGCGCCGGCCTGTTTCAGACGGGTGACGAACGGTGTGTCTGTGTCGTGCACATTGCCCTTGAGCGACAGCGAGCCGCGCTGCGTGGGCACTTCCGCCGTGACCGCCAAATCCTTGATGGTCATCGGTATGCCGGCAAGCGGACCGACCACCTCGCCGCGCATGATCTGACCCTCGACACCGCGAGCCGTCTCCATCGCCCGGTCGGCAGTGAGCGCGACGAACGCGTTCAGGGTCGGCTCCAATCGCTCCACCCGCGCCAGCACGGCCTCGCAGAGTTCCACCGGCGACAGTTGTTTGGAGCGGATCAGCGGGGCCAATTCGGTGGCGGGGGTAAAGCAGAGATCGTCGGTCGACATAGGCAGGGCTCCCGGAGGTCAGCGTTTCACTTGGGAAACAGCATAACCCCTCCGGCCCAACCTTGTCGCCCTCTGGAGTGCAGAATTACCGCTCTGTGGGAGCAACGAATAATGCCGGGTCCAGACGCAGGCCGGTTTCGAGCGGCCCCAGGACGGTCTTTGTATACCGGCCTTCCTTATCGTAGACGCCCCAATCGACCAGGCGCCATTGTGGCTGGCGTTTGAAGTGCAGGATCGCTTGGCCAGCGGCGACATTGCCGCGCTCGGCAACTGCAACGAACACGCTGTCGCCCCGTTCATCCACCTCCAAAACCCGGATGTCGTTAGCCAGACTTTTCTCCGGATACAGCAAAAAGGCCAGCGGCGTTCCCGCAGTCGATGTGCGGACGTTGGTGCCGTCGCCACCAAAGAATTGCGTCAGTGGACCGTTCACCAGCAATAGGTGGTTCAGGGGCTGCCCGAACTGCATGCGGATCGCCGCCTGTGTTCGGTCGATGAACAGGTGGCCGGTCGATTTCCCGCTTGGCGTGATAAACTCGAAACTTGTCGCCAGAGTCTGAATGGACCCGACATAAGCCGCCGCCTCCGCCGCGATCTTCTCTGCTTCCGGCCCTTTATACACTTTCGCCTCGGCATCTGAGAACACCAAGCTTGTCGCCGCGATCGCCAGTACGCTGAGAACGCTCAAGAAACGCATCATTCGGAAATCCCTAATCGTGTTACACGCCGCTACACTCAGACGATGCCTAGCACCGCTAGCCGATTCGCGACAGGACAGTGAACGCCCGGTAGTGGGTCACTTTGAAATATCGCTCTGACGCTTTTTGTACGGCCCACGTTTTTTCGGGGCTTCCTCATTAGCGTCAACCAGCGCGACCAGATCAGAAATATCCAAAAGGCGATCTGTGAGACCAGCCTGCATCGCCGGGGTCACTTTCAGCGTCTGATGAACGCGAACGAAATTATAGTACATGAAATGCAGCGCAACAGCATATGCATGATTCTCAATCTTCTTTGAGAAGGCGTTTGTGAGGCGAGTAAAGCGGCGCATGTGCATGCGCATGGTCAGGTTCTGACGCTCAACGTGAGAGGTTGAAACCAACGCCTTGTCTGGCTCGCCTTCTACGCGACGCTTCCTGGTCCCGGTGCATTCAGCCGGGCTGTACTTCTTTTCATGCCCTTGCTGACCCGTAGCGCCGCCATAAATCTTGATTAGCTGCGCGTAGTCAACATCACCACCAAATGCACCTTCAACGGCCTCTAGATATGCCTTGTGACCGTCGGTTGTAAGTTGAACCCGGTTCACCAAGCGGCTACGCAAATCGTCCATAAAGCCGATTGCATACTCGCTGTCACGACCGCCGACCATGTAGGACACGATCAACTTGCTTTCGCTGTCTAAGGCCGTCCAGGTCCAAGTGTCGCCCGCACCCTCCGGCGCTGCCTTGGCAGCCGAAACATTCTTCGCCTTGGCATACGTGAACGACCAGATTTCATCGCACTGGATCACGGAGGCTTTGACGTTGCGCACATGCTCGTCATGATATTTGGAGCAAGCCTTGCCCGCGTCGATCAGCAGTTTGTTGACGGTGTTCTTGGACACGTCAGCGATGCGGCACGTCGCACGGATCGAGTTACCTTCCACCAAGAGGCGGATGATCAGGGCGCGGGTTTTTGTGTCGAGCTTTCTCATACGAGCAATATGTATTCATAATGACCGACAGTCAAGCATATTCAAAAATAAATCCCTAGCGTTAAGTCGGTTGTTGACGAATTGACGACTCGGTCGTATATGTAGCTGGCATGAAGGTTGAGTTCGCAAAAGACGATCTGGCACGAATATGCACAGACCATGCCTACAAGATGGGTCTGCCAATTGCCGTGATCAAAGCGGCTCGCAAGACCTTGTTAAAGCTCGAAGCAGCAACCTACGAGCGCGACCTTTTTGAGATTGGAGGCCTGGACTACAAAATTCGGAAAGGAGGAAACAATGATACACGGCAAGTTCGAGTAAATGACCAATATCGCATATTTTTTACGGTCTCAGGTGAAGGAGATAGCGCAGTCGCTACAATTACCTTCATTGGCGACCCACACTAAGGAGGCGCTTCGGTGAGTATTTCAGCACTGCTAACTGATGTTCCTCACCCTGGTGAGTTCATCAGGGATGAGATCGAGGCTCGTGGATGGGCGCAACGTGATTTAGCCTATATCCTTGGCGTGAAAGAGCAGGCCATTAATCCAATCATGTCGGGGAAGCGGGGGATCAGCCCCGATATGGCGCTAGCACTTTCCAAGGCTTTCAATATATCAGCGGAGTATTTTTTGAACCTTCAAAAGGCTTACGAGCTATCGACAGCGAGAGCCGCAGACCCTGCTATTGCGCGCAGGGCTCGTTTGCAATCGATCTATCCCATACGAGAAATGATTAAGCGCAATTGGTTTGAGGAGACCAATGACGTATCGATGCTTGAGGCGCAGGTGATGAGATTTTTTCACACAAACTCTCTCGATCAGGTTCCCGGCCTCGCGCACAATGCCAAAAAGGGCGACTATTCTGCAACAACCCCTTTGCAGTGGGCTTGGCTTTATAGAGTCAAGCAGATCGCCGATGAAATGGTAGTCCAGCCTTATTCTGAGGAGCGACTCAAACGCACCGTATCAGAGATGCCTCGGTTGATGATAGACCCAGAGGAAGTCCGACACGTACCTAAAGCTCTCGCGGATTGTGGTGTTCGCTTCACCATTGTTGAGACATTGCCGAAAGCTAACATTGACGGCGTATGTTTTTGGCTTAACCGGACGTCGCCTGTGATTGGAATGACTTGTCGGCATGATAGAATCGATAACTTCTGGTTTGTTTTGCGCCATGAGATTGAACATCTATTGAATAGGGATGGCCAATCTGACGAACTATCATCAGAAATAGTGGATATGGACATAGAACAACAATCAGATGACATTCCCGAAGAAGAAATTCGAGCCAATGCAGCGGCCGCGGAGTTTTGTGCGAATCAAGATGCGCTGGAATCCTTCTACATCCGTAAATATCCCTATATGTCCGAAAGAGATACGCTTGGTTTATCGAGGCGTTTACAGAGACATCCAGGAATTGTTGTTGGTCAACTCCAACGGAAGATGGGGAAATATAGCTGGTTGACAAAGCATAAAGTGAAAATTCGTCAATTTCTTCTCGGTAGTGCTTCTGTTGACGGTTGGGGCAATCCTGCACCCGTAAGCCTATAGGAGGTAGATATGGCTAAGTACAAAGAACAGCTTCAAAAAGTTTGGCATGCCTACGAGGCCAAGAATGGTTCCGTTGTAGAGCGTCAACCATCTTGACCGGCACCGACAACCAAGTTGGCCGGTACTG
>CAXBDI010000147.1:0-7591 GCA_963974445.1 uncultured Alphaproteobacteria bacterium | reverse complement strand
GACGCAGCCGATCCAGGCCCGTTTCGATGCGATGACCAAGGTTGCCTAAACCTTCCATCCTTATCGGACTGGGCTCGCGCATTGCGTGAGCGGCAAGGCGGCAGTGGTTCACTGCCGCCTTTTTTCGTCTTAACGGACGCATAGCGCCGCAATGCACCATTCCATCCCTAGCCAAGCCTTGAATGCGGCTGCTCGTTTGACGAAATTGGAGTATGCTGGATCGAAGCAGTTGACCGGGTGCATGACTGGACGCACCATTGCGACCATGCCAAGCGGTGGAAGGAGAACGGCGTAGGCCATGAGCGACGAAAACCACAATAACGACGGTGATACAAAGACCGGCGTAGTGGTCAAAACCAGGCCCAAGGTCAAAAAACCGTCATTGTACAAAGTACTGATGTTGAATGACGACTACACGCCAATGGAATTCGTGGTGCATGTGTTAGAGAATTTCTTTCACAAGAACCGCGAAGAAGCCACGCAAATCATGATGCACGTGCATCGCAAAGGCGTCGGTATTTGTGGGGTTTACACCTACGAAGTTGCGGAAACCAAAGTTGCCCAGGTGGTCGATTTCGCCAGAAAGCACGAGCACCCACTGCAGCTAACGCTTGAAAAGGATTAGGCGCTTGCTCTCTCCCACCCTTGAGAAGACTCTCCACCGCGCCCTGGCTCACGCCCGCGAACATCAACACGAGTTTGCCACGCTGGAGCATTTGCTGCTGGCGCTCAGCGAAGACGAAGACGCCATCGGTGTCATGACCGCCTGCGGCGTCAAATTGGAAGCGCTGCGCGAGACGCTGGTGGAATACGTCGAAAACGACCTGACCGCCCTTGTCACCCCGGTTCGCGAGGAGCCAAAGCCGACGGCCGGGTTCCAGCGGGTGCTGCAACGCGCCGCGATCCACGTGCAATCCTCGGGCCGCGACCAGGTCTCCGGCGCCAACGTATTGGTTGCCCTGTTCAGCGAGCGGGAGAGCCACGCTGTCTACTTCCTGCAGGCGCACGACATGTCGCGCCTGGACGCCGTCAATTTCATCTCGCACGGTATCGCCAAGAACCCGGGCAAGGGCGAGCGCCGCAGTGTTCGCGGCACCCCCGACGCCAACGTTCCGACCTCCACTGGCGAGGGCAACCGCGCCCGCAAAGGCAAGCGCCCCGAGCAGGAGCGCGAACGCGGCGAGAAGGAAGAGAATGCCGGCGCGCTGGAGAGCTATTGCGTCAATCTGAACAATAAGGCGCTGTCCGGTAAGATCGACCCACTGATCGGCCGCGAGGCCGAGGTCGAGCGGACGATCCAGATTCTGTGCCGCCGCACCAAAAACAATCCGCTGTATGTCGGCGACCCCGGCGTCGGCAAAACCGCGATTGCCGAAGGACTGGCGCGCAAGATCGTGCTGGGCGAGGTGCCGGAGGTCTTGAACGGTTGCGTGATCTGGTCGCTGGACATGGGCTCGCTGCTGGCCGGCACCCGCTACCGCGGTGATTTTGAGGAGCGTCTGAAGGCAGTCTTGAACGAGTTGGATGCGCTGGAAGGCTCCGCCATTCTGTTCATCGATGAGATCCACACCGTGATCGGCGCGGGCGCTACGTCCGGCGGCTCGATGGATGCCTCCAATCTGCTGAAGCCGGCCTTGGCGGGCGGCACGCTGCGCTGCATCGGCTCGACCACCTATAAGGAATACCGCACGTATTTCGAGAAGGACCGGGCGCTGGTGCGCCGCTTCCAGAAGATCGACGTGCACGAGCCGTCGCTGGCCGACGCCATCAAAATCATGATGGGGCTGAAGCCCTATTATGAGGAGCATCACAAGGTCCGCTACACCGCCGACGCCATCAGGACCGCGGTGGAGTTGTCGGCCCGCTACATCAACGACCGCAAGCTGCCGGACAAGGCCATCGATGTCATTGACGAGGTGGGGGCCAGTCAGATGCTGCTGGCGCCGTCGAAGCGCAAGAAGACCATCAGCGTACGCGATGTCGAAAATACCGTCGCCAAGATCGCCCGCATCCCACCGAAGCAGGTGACGCGCGACGACCGTACTTCGCTGCAAAACCTGGACGCCGAGTTGAAGGCCGTGGTCTTTGGCCAGGATGACGCACTCGAAGCGTTGGCGAGCGCCGTCAAGCTGTCGCGCGCAGGGTTGCGGGCGCAGGAAAAGCCCATCGGCTCCTACCTGTTCAGCGGCCCGACCGGCGTCGGCAAGACCGAGGCAGCGCGGCAGTTGGCCAAATGCCTGGGCGTCGAGCTGGTGCGTTTCGACATGTCGGAATACATGGAGCGCCACTCGGTCAGCCGGCTGATCGGCGCGCCGCCCGGCTATGTCGGCTTTGATCAGGGCGGCATGTTGACCGATGCGGTCGACAAAAACCCGCATGTGGTGCTGCTGCTGGACGAGATCGAGAAGGCGCATCCGGATGTCTTCAACATCCTGCTGCAGATCATGGATCACGGCTCGCTGACCGATCATAATGGCAAGAAGGTGGATTTCCGCAATGTCATCCTGATCATGACCACCAATGCCGGTGCGGCCGATCTGGCCAAAGCCGCCATCGGTTTCGGCCCGGTCACCCGGGTCGGTGAGGATCAGGAGGCGATTAACCGCACCTTCTCTCCGGAATTCCGTAACCGCCTCGACGCCATCGTGCCGTTCGGCAACCTGCCGCCGCAGGTGGTGGGCCGGGTCGTCGACAAGTTCGTGCTGGAGCTTGAGGCGCAGTTGGCCGACCGCAACGTCACCATCGAGCTTTCGGAGGCGGCTCGTGGTTGGCTGGCGAAGAAGGGCTACAGTCCGGATTACGGCGCACGGCCTCTCGCCCGGATGATTCAGGAGCACATCAAGAAACCGCTGGCCGAGGAATTGCTGTTTGGCAAACTGGCGAAAGGCGGCGTGGTCCGGGTGGATGTCAGCGACGAAAACAAGCTGATCTTCACCTATCCCGAGGACGATGCAGATACCGAAGGCGATGCCCAGGGCGACGGGCATCAGAAGGAGGAGCCAGCAGCCTGATTTAGGCTGCGACACTCCTACACGTGGAATAGCGGCTGACACGTTTCATATTGCAGTGCAGCATAAATGAACGGAGTCACCGCCATGCCCAACCAATCTTTTCAGTTCAAAATGGACCCCGACCGCGTCGCAAAGATGGGGGACGATTTGATGCGCCGTTGGCAGGAGACCATGACCGACGCGCAAGCCACGGCCAGCAAGAGCGCCGAATGCGGCAATCCGATGGACGCCTGGTCGCTGCAGGTCGAGTTTGGCATGCGCAACGCGCAGCGCTGGCTCGGCTGGGCGGGCGTCAATAACTTATCGGCGAAGAAAAGCGATTCGAAACCGGCTGAGAAACGCACAACCGCGTCGAGCCCAGCTGCTTCGCCGCCTTCAACCTCGAAGCCCGCTGCCGTTTCGACCCCCGAGGCCCCTGCCCGCGCTGAGACGAAATCTGCCACGCCAATCTCGGCTGCTGCGGTGACGGCCGCCAAGCCGCCCGTCACCACACCGAAAATGCAGTCTGTCTCGCCGAGCGCGCCAACGCCGAAAACCAGCGCGGAGCAGGCGCCAAAAGTGGTGCCAATCACGCCCCCGGTCACCGCAGCCCCCAAGCCGCCGGTCGAGACCGCCAGTGCGCCGGCCGCCGAAGCCAAACCGGTTGCCGCCGCGCCGGCATCGAGCGAGCCTGACGAGTTGCAACGCATTCGCGGCATCGGCCCGGCCATCGCGACAAAGCTGCAAGCTCAGGGCATCCGCACCTTCGCCCAGATGGCCGCCCTCGACGCCGCCGCGATCGAAAAGCTGGATACGGCCCTCGACCTGAAGGGCCGGATCGAGCGCGACGACTGGGTCGGCCAAGCCAAGGCCCTAGCCGCCAAATCCTAGCCCTTACCCGCGTGTGCAAGAGCCAGCGCCCCTGGCTTTAAGCCAGGGGCCACCCAACCCCTAACCGCCTACTCTGCAGCCATAGCGGCCGCAGCGGTAGGATTCCGGAACGTTTGCCACAGCGCTGCCTCATTCGCTTTGGCGTCTGCCAGATGCTGCTGCTTTACATGGCCATAGCCGCGGATATGCTCGGGAATGCTGGCGATATCGACCGCAAAACGGTGGTTGTCGCGGGTTAGGCCCGCCAGCAGTTCGTCCACCGTCTTTTCATATTCAACGATCAGTTGCCGCTCCAGTTTACGCTCTTCGGTGCGCCCGAACACATCCAGCGGCGTGCCGCGCAGGAAACGCATTTTGGCGAGCCAGCCGAACGTGCGCAGCATGCCGGGGCCGAAGGTTTTCTTCCGCGGCTCCCCCGTCACCGGATCGGTTTTCGAGAGCAGTGGCGGCGCCAGGTTGAACTCCAGCGTGTAGTCGCCCTCGAACTGCGCCTCCAACTTCTGCTTGAACTCCGGGGCGGTGTAGAGACGGGCGACCTCGTACTCGTCCTTATAGGCCAACAGCTTGAAGTAATAGCGCGCCACCGCTTCCGTCAGCTTGTCGCCCAACCCCTTCTCCGCCTCCGCCGCCTTCACCATCTCGACCAGGGTCGAGTAGCGGCGGGCGTAGCGGGCGTTCTGGTAGCCGGTCAGGAAGGCGACGCGTTTGGCGACGATCTCCTCCAGGGTTTTGGCGATATCCGGCTCGCCGGTCGCCTTCTTCTCGCCGCCCAGGATGTCCATGACCATGCCCATATTGGCAGCGCCGGCGCGGCCCCAATTGAAGGCGCGCTTGTTGGCGTCGATGGCCACTTCGTTCAACTCAATGGCCCGCATGATCGCGTCTGCGGACAGCGGGATCATGCCTTTCTGGAAGGCGTAGCCCAGCATGAACATGTTGGTGGCGATGCTGTCGCCCATCAGGCGCGTCGCGATGTCGGTGGCGTCCAGAAAATCGACCGAATCCTCGCCGGCGGCACTGGTAATGCGGCCCTTGATCTCGTCGGTGGGGAACTTGAAGTCCGGGTCGCGGGTGAAATCGCCGGTAAAGGTGCGGTAGGAGTTCACCACCGCCTTGCTGCCGCGCGACAGCTTCGAGACGGTATCGACCTGACCGGAGACCACCAAATCGCAACCGATCAGCGACTTGGCGCCGCCGTTGGCGATGCGGACCGCGTGCAATTCCTCTGGCGAGTTGGCGATGCGCAGATGGCTCCAGACAGCGCCGCCCTTCTGGGCCAGGCCGGTCATGTCCATGACGGTGGAGGCTTTGCCTTCCACATGCGCCGCCATCGACAGCAGCGCGCCGATGGTGATGACGCCGGTGCCGCCGATACCGGTAATCATGATGCCGAACGGCTGGTCCAGCGCCGGTATGTCCGGCACCGGCAGCAGGTGCGGCGGCTCGGCCCCCTCGACGCCCTTGGACTTGCGCGGCTTGCCGCCCTTGACCGTGACGAAGGAGGGGCAGAAGCCCTTCAGGCAGGAGAAATCCTTGTTGCAGGAGGATTGGTCGATCTTGCGCTTGCGCCCGAATTCCGTATCCAGCGGCGTGACCGAAACGCAGTTCGACTTCACACCGCAGTCGCCGCAGCCCTCGCAGACCGCGTCGTTGATGAAAACGCGCTGGTCCGGATCGGGAAACAGGCCGCGCTTGCGCCGCCGCCGCTTTTCCGCCGCGCAGGTCTGCACGTAGACCAGGCAGGTGACGCCTGGAACGTCGCGCAGTTCGCGTTGGACCTGGTCGAGTTCGGCCCGCTCGTGCACCTTCGTCCCCGGCGGCCAGGTGGCGTTTTCCGGCAGGTCTTCCTTCTCGTCATAGACGATGGTGACGCGCTTCACGCCCTCCGACCAGACCTGGTGCGCGATCTGCACCGGGTCGAGCGGCCCGTCATGCGCCTGACCGCCGGTCATCGCCACGGCGTCGTTGTAGAGGATTTTGTAGGTCATGTTGGTGCCGGCGGAGACCGCAGCCCGGATCGCCAACAAGCCGGAGTGATAATAGGTGCCGTCGCCCAGGTTCTGGAAAATGTGCGGCGTCTCGACGAACGGCGCCTGACCGGTCCAGTTCACGCCCTCCGCGCCCATGTGGGTGAAGCCGGCGGTGGAGCGATCCATCCAAAGCGCCATATAGTGGCAGCCAATGCCAGCGCCGGCGCGCGAGCCTTCCGGCACCTTGGTCGAGGTGTTGTGCGGGCAGCCGGAGCAGAAATAGGGCGTGCGCACCATGCTAGGCGGCTGGTTGCCGCCGGTGCTGGCGATCAGCGCGTCCATGCCGGACAGGCGCTCGCCGATGCGCGCCCGCACTTCGGCGGGTACCGAATCGGTGTCCAGCAGCTTGGCGATGACGCGGGCGATCATGCCGGGCGTCAGCTCGCCATTGGACGGCAGTTGCGAGCGGCCGTTGCGGTCGGTCTTGCCGACGATTTCCGGCCGGCGGTCGGCGGGCACGCTGTAGAGCGCGTCCTTCAACTGCCACTCCATCAGCGAGCGTTTTTCCTCGACCACCAGCAAGGTCTCCAAACCCTGGGCGAAGGCCTTGGCGCCCTCGGTCTCCAGCGGCCAGGTCATGGCGACCTTGTAGACGCTGAGACCGATGCGGGCCGCCGTCGCCTCGTCGATGCCCAGATCATCCAGCGCCTGGCGGACGTCCAGATAGGATTTGCCGGTGGTAACGATGCCGATGCGCCGCTGCGGGCCGCTCCAGACCACCCGGTCAAGCCGGTTGGCGCGGGCGTAGGCGAGGGCCGCCGGCAGCTTGTATTTGTGCAGGATTTCTTCGAGTTGCAGGAACTCGGCGACGATCAGCTTGGAATTCAGGCCGCCTTCCGGCATTTCGAAGTCGGTCGGGATGACAGGCCGGATGCGGTCGAGATCGACGGAGACTGTCGCCGCACTATCCACCGTCTCGCCGATGCACTTGAAACCGGTCCACAGGCCGGAAAAGCGGCTCATGGCAAAGCCGTGCAGGCCCATATCCAGGAATTCCTGCACGCCAGAGGGCGCGATCACCGGGATAAAGGCGTCGACGAAGGCGAATTCCGACTGGTGCGCGCTGGTCGAGGACTTGGCCATATGGTCGTCGCCAGCGAAGGCCAGAACGCCGCCGTTCTTCAGCGTGCCGGCGGCGTTGGCGTGCTTGAACGCATCGCCGGAGCGATCGACGCCCGGCCCCTTGCCATACCAGATACCGAAGACGCCATCATACTTGCCATCGCCATAGAGGCCGGATTGCTGCGAGCCCCAAACGGCGGTCGCCGCCAAATCCTCGTTGACGCCGGGGCGGAAGAGGATCTGGTTCTCTTTCAGGTGCTTAGACGCGCGCTGCAACTGCTGGTCGAACCCGCCGAGCGGCGAGCCACGATAGCCGGTGATGAAGCCAGCGGTGTTCAGCCCCGCCGCCTTGTCGCGCCGATGCTGCTCCAGCGGCAGCCGTACCAGCGCCTGCGTGCCGGTCATGAACACGTGGCCGCTTTCGGCGGTGTATTTGTCGTCGAGCGAGACGTCGAGCAGTTTGGGAGCGCTTGCGGCGTCGGCCATGGAAATCCTCATCGATCCGGCAAATGACAGGCTTTGGCGATCAATATAGGCAATTGCGGGCGTTGGGGGTACCGTTGTTTGCAACCCATGTCGACGACAGACGGTATGTCCGGTTTCAGTAGCACATGAGTT
>CAXBDI010000146.1:0-7945 GCA_963974445.1 uncultured Alphaproteobacteria bacterium | reverse complement strand
CAGTTCCACATCATCCAGCCGAGAGTGGTGAAGTAGAACAGCCGGTCGCCGACATGCAGGTCGGTGTGCAGCATATGCTCGGTATAGTGCTTCAACAGCACACCGCCGGCGCGATGGACGATGCATTTCGGCGCGCCGGTGGTGCCGCTGGAAAACAGGATGTAGAGCGGATGGTCGAACGGCAACTGCTTGAACGCCAATTGCGTTGGGTCGCCCCAGGCGAGGAAATCCTTCAGCGAGATGGCGCGGGGAATGCCGGAGAGGTCCGGCTCCTCCTCCAGGAACGGCATGACCACGACCCAGTCGCAGCTATCCAGCGCCTTCGCCACCTCCGCCACCTTTGGGCGGATGTCGATGCGCTTGCCGCCATAGACATAGCCATCGACCGTGAACAGGATTTTCGGCTCGATCTGCCCAAAGCGGTCGAGCACACCCTGCACGCCGAAATCCGGGGAGCAGGACGACCAGACCCTCCCGCCGGCCGCCGCACCCAGCATGGCGCCCACGGCCTCCGGCATGTTCGGCAGGTAGGCTGCCACCCGGTCGCCCTCGCCGATGTGATGCTGGTCGAGCGCGTGGGCGATCTTGCCGGTGAAACCGCGCAGCTCGTCCCACGACCAGGTGCTGGCCTTGCCGTCTTCCCGCCGGAAGATCAGCGCCGCTGCGCCACCTGTCTGGCGCAGCAGGTTCTCGGCATAGTTCAGCCGCGCGTCGGGGAAGAAGCGGGCGCCTGGAATCTGGTCCTTGTCGACGATGACGGTGTCGCCCCGGGTTTCGGCGACGACGCCGGCGTAGTCCCAGGCAGCGGTCCAGAACGCCTCCGGCTCGGCGACGGACCAGGCGTGCAGGCTGCTGTAATGCTCAAGCTTTTCGCCGGAGCGGGTGGCGGCAAGGCGCATGAAGGCGCGCATATGGGTCGCGGCCATGCGGTCTTCGGATGGGGTCCACATCGGTTCATCCATGTCGGCTATGCTCCCGGAGCGCTGGAGGATCGATTTTGCGTTTTACGGGCGACGCCAATTCCCCACCTCTCGGCGTCATTGCGAGCCGCCGCAGGCGGCGCGGCAATCTACCCGAGAGCAGAGACCGACACAGGTAGATTGCTTCGGCTCCGCCTCGCAATGACGCCGATTGGTAACTTAAGACGCAACGTCATCTTCAGTGTAGCCCGATCGCCGGAACCGTCTCAAGCGGCAGCTACTCGCCGAACTTGTTATCCCTGGGAAAGCCGTGCGGCGGCTGCCGGCCAGCGCCGGCGCGGTTGCCGAGCCAGGGGGTGAGGTCGGTCTCCCGCCGGATGCGCTCGCCTGCCTGCCAGGTCAGGCCCTCAGCCAACACCAGGGTCGTCAGGTCGCTAAGGCCGGCGCCTTTGTAGCGTTGCAGCATGACACCACGCCCGCGGCTCATCTCCTGCAGTTGGGACAGCGGGAAGATCAGCAGGCGGCGGTTTTCGCCGATGACGGCAACGTGGTCGCCTGTTGCTGGCACGACATGGGCCAGTTTCGCGCCCGCCGCCGGGTTCATCACCTGGCGGCCGGTCTTGGTCTGGGCGACGCAGGCCTCGGCGGCGATCTGGAAGCCGCGGCCGTCGCTGGAGGCGAGGATCAACCGCTCGTCCTTGGCGACGATGCGCACGGCGACCGGCGCATCGTCAGCCGCAAGGTCGACCAGCAGGCGCAACGGCTCGCCCTGGCCGCGGCCGCCGGGCAGCTTGTCGGCGGCCAGGGTGTGCACGCGGCCCGAAGCAGTGAACAGCAGGATTCTGTCGGTGGACTGGCAGGGCAGTCGGAAGCGCTCTCCGTCGCCGTCCTTGTATTTGACCTCCGCATCTGGAGCCAAATGGCCTTTCAGCGCCCGCACCCAGCCTTGCTCGGAGACGACGACGGTGACCGGCTCACGCTCGACCAGCGCCTCGACGGACAGGTCGATGGCTTCGGGTGCGCTGGCGATTTCGGTGCGGCGCTTACCCAATCGGGTTTTCTTGCCGAATTTTTCGCGGGTCTCACCGATTTGCTCGGCAATGCGCTGCCATTGCAGGCTTTCGTCGGCCAGCAGCGCCTGCAACTCCGCCTGCTCTGCCGCGAGGGCGTCGTATTCCTGGCGGATTTCGATTTCCTGGAGACGGGCGAGCGCGCGCAGGCGCATGTTCAAGATAGCGTCGGCCTGAACTTCGGTCAGGTCCCAGCGGGCCATCAGCGCCGGTTTCGGCTCGTCCGACTCGCGGATCAGGCGGATCACCTCGTCCATATTGGCATAGACGATCAGGTATCCCGCCAGCACCTCCAACCGGTGCGCGATCTGGCCGAGCCGGAATTGCGTGCGCCGCTGCAACACCTCCAGCCGGTGATCGAGGAAGGCCTTCAGCACCTCGATCAGGCCCATCAGGCGCGGGACCGTGCCGCCATCCAGCACGTTCATGTTGACGCCGAAACGGGTCTCCAACTCCGTCTGCTGGAACAGCGATTCCATCAGCGCTTCCGGCGGAATGGTGCGGCTGCGCGGCACCAGCACGACCCGCAAATCCTCCGCCGATTCGTCGCGGATGTCGGCCAGCAGCGGCAGCTTGCGGTTTTCCAACAAGTCGGCGACCCGCTCGATCAGGCGGCTTTTCTGAACCTGGTAGGGGATTTCGGTGACGATGACCTGCCAGGTGCCGCGGCCCAAATCCTCCTTCTCCCACCTGGCCCGCAGGCGCAGCGAGCCACGACCGGTGGCATAGGTCTGCGCGAGCTTGTCTGCGTCCTCGGTTAGCACGCCGCCGGTGGGGAAGTCCGGCCCCGGCATGCGCTTCAGCACCTGGGCCAGCGTCGCCTCCGGGTTTTTGATCAGCAGCAGCAGCGCCTGGCAAATCTCGTCGGCATTGTGCGGTGGGATGTTGGTGGCCATGCCGACGGCGATGCCTTGCGCGCCGTTGGCCAGCAGGTTCGGAAAGGCTGCGGGCAGGACAATAGGCTCCGCGCCCTCGCCATCATAGGTGTCGCGGAAATCGACGGTGTCCTGGTCGATGCCGTCCAGCAGCGCCTCGGCCACCGCCGTCAGCCGCGCCTCGGTGTAGCGCATGGCGGCGGCGTTATCGCCGTCGATATTGCCGAAATTGCCCTGGCCCTCGACCAGCGGATAGCGCACCGCGAATTCCTGCGCGAGGCGCACCATGGCGTCATAGATCGCCGCGTCGCCGTGCGGATGGAACTTACCCATCACGTCGCCGACGACCCGGGCGCACTTCTTAAAGCCGGCCCGCGGGTTCAGCCCGAGCTCGCGCATGGCATAGAGCAACCGCCGATGCACCGGCTTCAAACCATCGCGCACATCCGGCAGCGAGCGCGCCATGATGGTGGAGAGCGCATAGGCCAAATAACGCTCAGACAGCGCCTCTTCAAAGCCAACAGGCCGGATCGGGTCACGGCCCGCGGTGGATGGAGTGTCGTCGGTCACGCGGACTCCTCTGGATCAGGCTCTGCGGATACGGCTGATTCTGCCTGGAAGCAATCTGCCAGCCGGTAGCGGGCTGGGGGTAAGTCGCGGTGGATGATGCCGAAGGCGTCGCGCTTCAGAAAGTGCGCTGTCAGGCGGAGGCCGGCGGCGATATCGGCGTCGGTGAAGTCGTCTCCGCCGGCCAGAAAGCCTGGCAGCGCCAGCAGGCGCGGTGCCAGGTCGCCGGCGGCTTCGGCCGTCACGGCGGCGCCGCTGCGGGGCGAGACGTAGGCGAGGCCCTCGGTCGCGCCGGTGCGGGCGCAACGGTCCAATGCTAACCCGTAGCCGAGCGCCGAGAGCACGCCCAGTTCCCACATCACATAGGCGGCGGGCCAGACTTCGCTCTCCAGTGCCGCCAACAGCGCGCAAAGGCCGTGATAGACGCCGGGCATCGGCTCGCGCTCCGGCAGGGCGGTGGCGACAGCGCAGGCGGAGGCTATGGCGGCCAGCCGCCGACGGTCCTCCAACCAGAAGGCGGCGTGCGGCGTCTCCAACTCATAGGTATAGGTGCCGAGATGGTCGGCCAGCCGCGCCCGCCAGGATAGGCTGAGCGCCGCCCCCGGCTGCAACTCATGCGCCCGGCGCGAGGCGGCACCGCCATGCACCAGACCCGCGTGGCGGCCATGCGCCTCGGTCAGGACCTGGGCGACCGCGTGCCCCTCGCCATGCGGATCGGCGGACAGGAGCACACCTTGGTCGCGCCACTCGATCATACGTTATAGTCGAGCCCCAACTCGCGGAAATGCGCCCGGTCTTCGTCCCAGTTCGGGCGGACCTTCACGTGCAGGAACAGGTGCACGGGCGCCTCCAGGATCGTCTGCAACTCGCGCTGCGAGGCCTCGCGGATGCGTCGGATCTGGTCACCGCCCTTGCCCACCACGATGCCCTTTTGGCTGTCGCGGGCGATGTGGATCACCTGGGCGATGCGCAGCGCCCCGTTCTGGAAGACCTGCCAGTCCTCGGTCTCGACGGTCAGGTCGTAGGGCAGTTCGTTGCGCAGGCTCAGCATCAGCTTTTCCCGGGTGATCTCAGCCGCCATCAGCCGGTCCGGCATGTCGGAGAGCTGGTCTTCGGGAAAGAGCCATGGCCCCTGCGGCAGGCGGGCTGCCAGCTTCTCGAATAGGGTCTCGACGCCGTCGCCGTTAATGGCGGCAATCATGAACACGTCGCGGCAGGGCAGGATCGCGGTCAACTCCTGCGCCATTTCCAGCAGGCGCGAGCGGCGGACCTTGTCGATTTTGTTGAAGACGCCGACCACCTCGCGCCCCGATTGTTTGAGTCTTTCGGCGATGGCGCGGGCGGCGGCATCCAGCCCTCTGCCCGCGTCGATCAGCAGGCAGGTCTCGTCGGCATCGCCGGCCTCGCGCCAGGCGGTATGCACCATCGCGCGGTCGAGCCGCCGCTTCGGCAGAAAAATGCCGGGCGTGTCGACGAACACCGCCTGGGTCTGTCCGGCCATGCGGATGCCGAGAACGCGGGTACGCGTCGTCTGCGCCTTCGGCGTGACGATGGCCACCTTGGCCCCGACGATCTGGTTGATCAGGGTCGATTTGCCGACATTCGGCGCGCCGACCAGCGCAATCAGGCCGCAACGCTGCGCAGTTTCGCCGTCAGTCATCCGATGCCTCCAACAGGTTGAGCAGGTTCTCCGCCGCCGCCTGTTCCGCCGCGCGTTTGCTGGCGCCGGTGGCCTGGCCGCTGCGGCCGTCCTCAGCGCTGACCTGGATCGTGAACAGCGGCGCGTGCGCCGGGCCGTCTTGCGTCAGCACGGTGTAGACCGGCAGCGCCATGCCGCGGCCTTGCAGCCATTCCTGTAGGGCTGTTTTCGGATCGCGCGGCAGGCTTTTGGCCCCCGCCTCGACCAAGTCGGCCCAGTGCCGGCGGACGAAATTGCGGGCCGGCTCCAGCCCGCCATCCAAGTAGAGCGCGCCGATCACCGCCTCGCAAGCATCCCCCAGCATCGAGATACGGCCTTGCCCGGCCTCTTCCATCGCCGAAGGGGCAAGTTCCAGATGATCGCCGAGGCCAAGTCGCTCCGCCACTTCGGCGCAGGTCTCGCCGCGCACCAGGCTGACGAGACGCTGCGACAAGAGCCCTTCGTTCTCATCCGGGAACCGCTCGATCAACAGCTCCGCCACCGCCAGCCCCAACACCCGGTCGCCGAGGAATTCCAAGCGCTCGTATGCTTGCCGCGCGGCCCGTTCACCGGCGCTCGGGTGGATCAGCGCTGCGGTCAGCAGGTTGGGGTCGGCGAAGCGATGCCCGACCAGATCCGCCAATGGCCCCGACAGGCCAGATGTCGCTTCTCGGTCGCTCATTTCCGCGTCGTCATGCTGTGCGGCTCACGGGGAAATAGTGTTGAAAATGCGGCTCCAACGGATGCCGTTCGGGATGCCGAAGACCCAGCCTTTACGGTCGTCGATAGAGAAGAACATGAACTCCGCCCGGCCAACCAGATTTTCCATCGGCACATAGCCGACGCTGGAGACCGCGCGGCTGTCCTGAGAGTTATCGCGGTTGTCGCCCATGGCAAAAAAGTGTCCGGGCGGCACGACAAATACGCCGGTGTTGTCGAACGGGTCGCTGTCGCTCCGCTCCAGGATGTAGTGCTTCACGCCGTTCGGCAAGGTCTCGATGTACATGTGCATGCGCGAGACGACGCCCCGCTCATCGGCATCCTCGTAGGTGCCTATATGCTCGCGCGGCACCAGGGCGCCGTTGATATAGAGCCGCCCGGCGCGCACCTGGATCGTGTCGCCGGGCAGGCCGACGACGCGCTTGATATAGTCGATGGAGGTGTTCTTCGGCCAACGGAACACCGCGACATCGCCCCGCTCCGGCTCCGAACCGCCGATGCGCCCGGAGAACAGGTCGAGGCTGCCAGGGAAAGAGTATTTGCTGTAGCCATAGGAATATTTCGAGACGAACAGGAAGTCGCCGACCAACAGCGTCGGCAACATGGAGCCGGACGGAATGTTGAAGGGCTCGAAGGCGAAGCTGCGGAAGGTGAACGCGATTGCGCCGGCGATCACGACGGTGCGCACGATCGAAAGCAGGCCGCCGCCCGATTGTTTTGCCACGCAGATGGTCCTCTTTTGCTCCGAAGGGCTCAATGGTTGAGCGGAATGCAAGTAGCGACGCGCGTTATCGCGGTCAATCGCTGGCAATCGCCGATATCACGACGAACGCTTGCGCCAATGGATAGTCGTCGGTGATCGTCAAGTCTATCTGCGCCTGCATCCCGGCCGGCGTCAACGCGGCGAGCCGCGCCGCGGCGCCGTTGGTCAGCCGCATCGCCGGCTTGCCGCCCGGCATCGTCTCGACCCCCAGGTCCAACCAGGAGACGCCCTGCGCCATGCCGGTGCCCAAGGCCTTGGCGCAGGCCTCCTTGGCGGCGAAACGTTTGGCATAGCTGGCGGCGCGGTTGGCGCGGCGTTCCGACTTGGTGCGCTCGATCTCGGTGAAAATGCGGTTGGTGAAGCGCTCGCCGAAGCGGTCCAGCGATTTCTCGATGCGCCGGATGTCGATCAGGTCGGTGCCGATTCCGATAATCATCCGCCGTCCGCCCGTGTTTCCGCCAAGGCCCGGCCGGCGTCCATCGCCTGGCGCATCTGCCGGATTGCCGGGCCGAGCCCGCTGAAGATCGCCTCGCCGATCAGGAAATGGCCGATATTCAATTCGACCGCTTGCGGGATCGCCGCGACCGGACCGACGGTATCGAAGGTCAGACCGTGGCCGATATGGCATTCGAGCCCTAGCCGCTCGGTCAGGGCCGCCGCCTCCCGCAGCCGCTGCAAATGCGCTGGCCGCCCGGCCTCCGGTGCGTCGCAATAGGCGCCGGAATGCAGTTCGACCACGGCGGCACCAATATCGGCGGCGGCGCGCAACTGGTCCGGATCGGCCTCGACGAACAGAGATACCCGCACGCCGGCATCGGCCAAGACTCGGACGATGGGGGCTATTTGGTTATGCTGGCCGCGCACGTCGAGCCCACCTTCGGTCGTCAACTCCTCGCGCTTTTCCGGCACGAGGCAGACTGCATGCGGCAGGATCGCCAACGCGATATCGCGCATCTCCGCCGTCGCAGCCATCTCAAAATTCAGCGGCAGGCCAACCTCCTCGCGCAGCCGCCGGATATCGGCGTCGCGAATATGCCGGCGATCCTCGCGCAGGTGTGCGGTGATGCCGTCCGCGCCGGCCGCCTTCGCCGCCAAAGCGGCGCGCACCGGGCACGGATACTCGCCGCCGCGCGCATTGCGGACCGTTGCAACGTGATCGACATTGATACCGAGGCGAAGGTGCGGCAGCGTCATCGGCAATGGGCTCTCTCAGTCTTCGTCGTATGCGGTGCGGATATCGTCGGCACCGCGGGTCACGCTCGGGCGCGCTCGACGGACGCGATGGTCGAAAGCGACCGCAACGCCGCAATGATATTACTCAAATGCGAGACGTCCATCACCTCGATATCGAT
>CAXBDI010000145.1:0-8017 GCA_963974445.1 uncultured Alphaproteobacteria bacterium | reverse complement strand
TCTAGGGAGCCGCTATCGCCCAAATCTGTGTCTCAGGAAACTGTAGAGCGGGGGATATGCATGTTGCTCCGAAGTGGTCTAACGGTCGAGCTACCCGTAGCTTGACACCTCAGATCCAGCCAGAGCGGCGATATTCAGAAGACCACGCACGGTGATGGAAGGCGTAACCACGTGCGCGCGGTTGCCCAAGCCCATGAGAATGGGACCAACTTCCAATCCGCCAGCCACAGATTTCAGGATGTTCCGGGCTGCGCCCGCTGCATCGGTATTGGCATAGATCAAAACGTTCGCCTTACCGGTCAATCGACCGCCCGGAAACAGCCGCTCGCGCAACTCCGGGTCCAAGGCCGCATCGGTCTGCATTTCCCCTTCGTACTCAAAACCCGTCTGACGGGCGTCAAGTAGTTCCAATGCACCCCGCATTGCCCGGCCAGACGCGCTATCAAGATTCCCAAACTGAGAGCCCGAACAGAGTGCGATTTTTGGTGCTATACCAAAGCGGCGAACATGACGCGCAGCGGCCAACACCGTCTCGCAGATCTGTTCCGGTGTCGGCATGATATGGATATGGGTGTCGGCGATAAACAGCGGTCCGGCGTCAAGGATCACCAACGATAGCGCCCCGATCGGATGCAGGCCGCCATCAGCAAGAACCTGGGTGATGTAATTCAGGTGCCAACGGTACTCGCCAAAGGTGCCGCAAATCATGCTGTCCGCCTCGTTGCGGTGGACCATGACGGCGGCAATGGCAGTCGTGTTGGTGCGCAGGACCGCTTTGGCCAAATCCGGTGTAACACCGCCGCGCGCCATGATCTTGTGGTAGCTGCCCCAGTAGTCCGCGTAACGGGGATCGTCGGTCGGATCGACCACCTCGAAATCGGTGGCCGGGCGAATGCGCAACCCCGCCCGCTCCAGGCGAGAAGCAATCACATCGGGGCGGCCGATCAGGATTGGGGTATCGTCGGTTTCCTCTGTCATCGCCTGCGCAGCGCGCAAAACGCGCTCGTCCTCGCCCTCGGCAAACACAATCCGGCGCTTGGATTGACGGGCACTCTCGAACACCCGGCGCATGACCATTGAAGAGCGGTAGACTTGCGCTTCCAACCGTTGGCGGTAATCGTCAAGATCGACCGGTCGCGTCGCTGCACCGCTTTTCATGGCAGCCTTCGCAACGGCGTAGGCCACCCGCGGCAACAGCCGCGGATCGAAGGGCTTTGGGATCAGATACTCTGGGCCAAAGGTCAGCCGTTCGCCGCGATAGGCCTGCCCGACCTCTGCCGACGTGGTCTCTCGCGCCAACCCAGCAATCGCCGTGGCGCACGCCAATTTCATGGCGTCATTGATCTCCGTTGCCCCAACATCCAACGCGCCACGAAAGATAAACGGGAAACAGAGGACATTGTTGACCTGATTGGGGAAATCCGACCGACCGGTCGCGATCAATGCCTCTGGGGCGCCGCGACGGGCGACGTCGGGCATGATCTCCGGCGTTGGATTGGCGAGCGCGAAGATGATCGGCGCCCTCGCCATGCGCGACACCATTTCCTCCGTCAACAAACCGGGTCCGGAAAGCCCCAAAAAGAGATCGGCCCCTTCCAGCGCTTGCGCGACTGTCACGCGCCCGACATCCCGCGCGAAAGCCATCTGTTCCGGGCAGAGATCGTTGCGGCCCAAGTGCAATACGCCGTCTTTATCAAAGACGGTAATATTCTCCGGCTTTACTCCCATCGTGCACAGCATGGTCAGACAGGCGACCCCCGCCGCGCCAGCGCCCAGCGCCACAACGCGAACTGCCGCCGGGTCCTTGCCCGACAGGAATAGCGCGTTCTTGGTAGCCGCCGTGACGACGATGGCCGTGCCATGCTGGTCGTCATGGAAGACAGGGATGCTCATCCGCTCCTTGCAGAGCCGCTCCACGATGAAGCAATCCGGCGCTTTGATATCCTCCAGATTGATCGCGCCGAATGTCGGTTCCAGCCGACAGACAAATTCCGCGAACGCCTCCGGATCGCTTTCGTTCACTTCGATATCGAAGCAATCAAGCCCGGCAAATTTCTTAAAGAGAACAGCCTTGCCCTCCATCACCGGCTTTGAGGCCAGCGCCCCAATATCGCCCAGCCCCAGGACCGCCGTGCCATTGGTGACGACACCGACCAAATTGCCCTTTGCGGTGTAGCGCACGGCGTCCAGCGGGTTGGCGGCGATCTCGTTGCAGGCCTCGGCGACGCCGGGCGAATAGGCGCGAGCTAAATCCCGGCCATTGTCCATTGGCTTAGTCGGCCGGATCTCCAGCTTTCCCGGCCGCGGGTACTCATGATAGTCGAGCGCCACCTGACGTTCGGTTCTCTGATTTGGCTCTTCGGCAACCATTTGGTTGTTTCCGCTTTCGTTTTACGTGGCCAGCGTTTGCAGTGAGGAGTACCACTGGCGCGATGGCGCTCCAACCGATCATAATACCATAATGCCGGTTTCGATCCTAAGTATAGGAGATAGCGGAACTTGGTAGGTCCGCCTGCACAAAAAATCTGAACCGCGCCGGGTTTATCGATGTCTTTGCAAAGACGGCGGGGCATGACCTACCCATTCGGCTCAACCACTTTTTAATCTTGCCCCGAAAAGTGGACGGGTTCAGGCCGATAGGCACCGCTTTCTGTGGCGTTGCGTCCGACTGCGCGACTGATGGTCGAGGACGGGCGGCGCATGGCGCAAATGATGTTCTAAAAACCAAGCCCCCGCGTCTTGAGCTCGGAACCTTGTCTCTTTCGACGGATTGAATATGAGAGTAGTGTGGCACGGCAAAATCGTATCTCTGTTTCCCGACAGACGGATGCCAAATCCGTGAACGGTGTCGCACCCACGCGTGGAATCCATCCTGATCTCCATGACAAGCGTTTTGCCATGGGTCAGTCGCCATTCTTACACGCCCCGTCGGACACGATCCTTGTTGATTATGCCTGCCGCAAAGGGTTTATTCCGAAGGTGGGCTGACCGAAGCCAAAGACGGTAAATTTTTAAGACCTGGAGGTCATGGTTTGCAGGCGACTGACATAACCGATCCAAACTACTTCCATAAAGTTGTGGATTGCCAATGGGCCTGTCCCGCCCATACGCCAGTGCCGGAATATATCCGGATGATCGCGCATGGCCGCTTTTCCGACGCCTATATGCTCAACTGGAAGTCGAACGTCTTCCCCGGAATTCTGGGCCGCACCTGCGACCGCCCGTGCGAACCGGCGTGCCGCCGTGGCCGGGTGGAGGACGAGGACCTGTCCGGCAGCCGCAAGGAGCCGGTGGCAATCTGCCGCCTGAAGCGCGTGGCCGCCGACTATAAGGACGACGTCAACCCCCGCATGCCCAAGGCGCCCGAAGTTTCCAACGGGCGCAAGATTGCCTGCCTGGGCGCCGGGCCGGCCTCGTTGACCGTCGCGCGCGATCTGGCTGTGCTGGGCTATGAGATCACCCTGTTCGATCAGGACCCGCAATTGGGCGGCATGATGCGGACGCAAATTCCGCACTTCCGCCTGCCGGTTGAGGTGATCGACGAGGAGATCGATTACATCACCGGCATCGGCAACATCAACTTCGTCCACAAACGCATCGACTCCTTGAAAGAGGTATTGGATGAGGACTGGGACGCCGTGTTCGTCGGCACCGGTGCGCCGCGTGGCCGCGACCTGGATATTCCGGGCCGCCAGGAAGCCACGCCGAACTTCCATATCGGCATCGAATGGCTCGCCTCCGTCTCGTTCGGCCACGTTACCACGGTCGGCAAGCGCGTCATCGTGCTGGGCGGTGGCAACACCGCCATGGATTGCTGCCGCACCGCCCGCCGGCTGGGTGGCGAGAGCGTGAAGGTGATCGTGCGGTCCGGCTTTGACGAGATGAAGGCGTCTCCCTGGGAGAAGGAAGATGCCCAGAGCGAGGATATCCCGATCCTCAACATGCTGGTGCCGAAAGCCTTTGTGCTGGAGGCCGGCAAGCTGGTCGGCATGATCTTCGAGAAGGTCGACGCGCAGTACGACGACAACGGTCGCCGCCGGCTGGTGCCGACGGGCGAGCCGGATGAGTTCCACGAGTGCGACGACGTGCTCTGCGCCATTGGCCAGGAGAATTCCTTCCCCTGGATCGAGCGCGATATCGGCCTGGAATGGGACGAGCGCTGGGACATGCCCAAGGTCGACCGGATCACGTTCCAGTCCAGCCACCCGCGGGTGTTCTTTGGCGGCGACGCTGCGTTTGGGCCGGAGAACATTATTTGGGCCGCTGCGCATGGCCATGACGCCTCGATCAGCATTCACAAAATGCTGGAAGGCGAGGACATCAATGACCGCCCGGCGCCGCTGCAGGACGTTGTCAGCCAGAAGATGGGCATCCACGAGTGGAGCTATGACAACGACATCGCTATAGACCCGCGCTTCAAGGTTCCGCATCTGGAAAAAGTAAAGGCGTTGTCGGACATCAATGCTGAGGTCGAACTAGGCTTTGACCTGGAGTTGGCCTGGAAAGAGGCGCAGCGCTGCCTGAACTGCGATATCCAGACGGTGTTCACCACGGAATTGTGCATCGAGTGCGACGCCTGTGTCGATATTTGCCCGATGGATAGCATCTCCTTCGTCGAAAACGGCGAGGAAGAGGATCTGCGCGGCCGTTTGATGGCACCGGCCGAGAACACGGAGCAGGACCTCTACGTGTCCGAAATCCTGCCAACGAAGCGGGTGATGGTCAAAGACGAGGACGTGTGCCTGCACTGCGGCCTCTGTGCCGAGCGCTGTCCGACCGGTGCCTGGGACATGCGCAAATACTTCATCGAAATGACACATGCCGGTGACGGCTGCCGGGGGTTGTGATGCCAGACGGTATCGAAGTGGGCGCTATCCAAGCTAGCGCCATCGAAGCAACAAACGAGTTTGTGGTGAAGTTCGCGAACGTCAATGGCTCCGGCTCTGCCAGTGCGAACGAGTTGTTTGCCCGCTCTATCCTGCGCATGGGCGTGCCGGTTAGCCCGCGCAACATCTTCCCCTCGAACATCCAGGGTCTGCCGACCTGGTACGAGGTGCGGGTGAGCGAGAAGGGGTATCTGGGCCGCCGCGGCGGGACGGATATGCTGGTCGCGATGAACCCACAGACCTGGAAACAGGACGTGGCCGAGCTCTCGCCCGGCGGCTATCTGTTCTACGACTCGACCCGGCCGATGCCGGACAGCATGTTTCGCGAAGACGTGAACGTGATTGGCGTGCCGCTGACAGCGATCACCAACGCGACCTATACCGACGCGCGGCAGCGGCAGTTGTTCAAGAACATCATCTATATCGGTGCGCTATCGATCCTGCTGGATATCGACCCCGCCGTGATCGAGCAATTGTTCGGCGAGCAGTTCAAGGGCAAGGAAGCCTTGATCGGCGCCAACAAAAAGGCGTTGAAGCTGGGCCGCGACTGGGCCAGCGAACATCTCGACCCCGCGCTGTGCAAGCTGAAGGTAAAGGCCTCAGACAAGGTCGGCGAGCGCATCTTCATGGAGGGCAATGCCGCGGCGGCATTGGGCTGCGTCTATGGCGGCGCCACGGTCTGCGCCTGGTATCCGATCACGCCGTCGTCGTCACTGGCGGAGGCGTTCCAGTCCTTCTGTCAGCGCTATCGGCGCGACAAGGAAACCGGCGACGGCAAATACGCCATCGTGCAGGCGGAGGACGAGCTCGCGTCCATCGGCATCGTGATCGGTGCCGGCTGGAACGGCGCGCGCGCCTTTACCTCGACATCCGGCCCCGGTATCAGCCTGATGACGGAGTTTATCGGTTTGGCCTATTTCGCGGAAGTGCCGGCAGTGCTGATCAACGTGCAGCGCGGCGGCCCCTCCACCGGTATGCCGACCCGCACCCAGCAGGCCGACCTGTTGTCCTGCGCCTATGCCTCCAACGGCGACACCAAGCATCCGCTGTTGTTTCCGGAAGACCCGAAGGAGTGCTTTGACCTGGCGGCGGACGCGCTTGACCTGGCCGACCGGCTACAGACGCCGGTGTTTGTCATGTCCGACCTCGACATTGGCATGAACCAGCGCCTGTGTGCGCCGCTGGAATGGGATGATGCCCGGGTCTATGACCGCGGCAAGGTGATGACTGCGGCGGAGTTGGAAGCCGGCAAGGATTTCGGGCGCTACCTGGACGTGGACGGCGATGGCATTCCGTACCGGACCCTTCCGGGAACGCACGAGAAGCGCGGCGCCTATTTCACCCGCGGCACCACCAAGGACCGTTACGCCCGCTATTCGGAAGAGGGCCCGGTCTATGTGGACAACATGGAGCGGCTGGAGAAGAAGTGGGAAACCGCCAAAACGCTGGTGCCGCAGCCGATCCGTCGCGAGGCGGCCGAGGCGACCAAGTATGGCGTGCTGTATTTCGGCTCCACCAGCCCGGCGATGGACGAGGCGCTGGACCTGTTGAACGACAAGGGCGAGCATGTGGACGCCTTGCGTCTGCGCGCCTTTCCCTTCCCGGAAAGCGTGCGCAACTTCATCCTGGAGCATGAGGTCGTGTTCGTGGTCGAGCAGAACCGCGACGCACAGATGCGCAGCATGCTGGTGAACGAGTTGGAAATCGACCCGGCCCGCATGGTTGCGATCTGTCACTATGACGGCACGCCGGTCACCGGGCGCTTCATTGCCCGCGCCATCGGCGCGCATCTGGAACAATTCAAAGTCGTTTCGTTCGAAAGGGCTGCATCATGACCTATATCACCAAGCCAAAGCTGCACCATCCCTCCCTGCGCAAGAACGACGTCGGCTATACCCGCCGCGACTATGACGGTGCAGTCTCGACACTGTGTGCCGGTTGCGGCCATGACTCGATCAGCGCCGCCATCGTGCAGGCCTGCTTCGAGCTTTCGATTGAGCCGCACCGGGTGGCCAAGCTTTCGGGCATTGGCTGCTCATCGAAGGCGCCGACGTATTTCCTCGGCAACAGCCACGGCTTCAACACCGTGCATGGTCGCATGCCCAGCGTGCTGACCGGCGCGAACCTGGCAAACCGCGACCTGATCTATATGGGCGTTTCTGGCGATGGCGACAGCGCCTCCATCGGTCTCGGCCAGTTCGCGCATATCATGCGCCGTGGCGTGAACATGAGCTATATCGTTATGAACAATGGCGTCTATGGCCTGACTAAGGGTCAGTTCTCGGCGACGGCGGACAAGGGCTCCGTGGCGAAAAAGGGTGCGGTCAACCGCGACGCCGGTATTGATCTGGCATCGATGGCGATCATTATGGGTGCAACCTTCGTCGCCCGCTCTTTTTCCGGCGACAAGACACAGTTGGTCCCCCTGATCAAGGCGGCCATCAGCCATCCAGGCGCAGCTATCCTTGACGTTGTCAGTCCCTGCGTGGCCTTCAACAATCACGCCGGCTCGACCAAGAGCTATGATTTCGTGCGCGATCATAACGAGGCCGTGAACCGAATCGACTTCATCACCGGCAGCGCGCCGCTGACCGCAGACTATGCTCCTGGCGAGACCGTGGACGTGCCACAAGCGGGCTCCACGCTGCGCCTGCGCAAGATCACGCCGGACTACGACCCGGCGGATAAGGCCGGCGCGCTAGCCTTTATCGAGCAGAAAAACCAAGCCGGCGAAGTGGCGACTGGCCTGCTCTACTTAGACCCGCTGCCAAAGGATCTGCACGCCAACATGCGGACAGTCAAAAAGCCACTCAATCAACTGCGCGAGGCGGATCTTTGCCCAGGCAGCAGCGCGCTTGAAAAGATCAATGCCGCCCTCCGTTAGGCAGTGGGTCTATCGTATCTCGCCCGTGTAATCACCTGGGCCATCCAAGTAGTCCCGGTCCTGGAAATTTGCTCGGAAGTGTAAGCGGCAGTGGAAAAGTGAGCCACGGTAGCGGCGGGCTAATCCCGCTGCGGGCAGCGTAAAAGTCGTCCACTTTGCCCCTTTCTGTAAGCAGGGGGGTGGGAGTATTTTATACCAACGGCATAAATTATCGACCTACATGAGCCCAGTCTCGCAATCCAATGGA
>CAXBDI010000144.1:0-8036 GCA_963974445.1 uncultured Alphaproteobacteria bacterium | reverse complement strand
CAATCATAGCAGACCCTGTTTAAGCGGCCGTCCGCTGCAAAGACAGCTTCGCACATCAAACAGACCCGCTCAACAACAGACGCGGTCATTGCGGGGGCCGCGTCCGTTCCGGCTTGAAGGCGGCGGGCCTTTGCGCGGGCGGACCGCTCAGTGCTGCCAACCATCTTGGCAATCGCCCGGAAGGAAGTTGGCTTTGGTAGCCGCGCCCTCTCCCGCATCAGGATAAACGTCCTCTGGGCTGTCCAGAGAAACCTCTCGCTACCGTCTTCAATCGCCCTCGTCATCGTCATAGCCTTTCATGTGCGGGCCGCAGCTTACTGGGCAGCGTAGCTGCGCCCGGTCTGGGACAGGAACCGACCAGCTATAGCGGCTTCATTTAGGACCGGAAAATTATTTGGCCCACTTCTTCTTCATGCGCTCGAAGCTCTTGATGTAGTCGGTGACCCGGTCGTTGGGCACCCACCGGCAGACCTTCGTATGGGTCAGGCTCTTGGCCGCGTGGTACTTCTCCTGCGCGTTAGCGTGGGGTGATTTTTGTTTCTTCGCTGACATCTCGTTTCTCCCTTTCATCTAAAATCATGGCCATAGTACGGGCGTATCCCGCGATGTCCAGAATGCTATCGTCGTGATCCGGCGTCTGTACGAGCCGGGACATATTGACACAGATCATCTCAAGGGCGTGCCGGATGGCTTTGTCAGGGCACCCGGCGACGCCTGCCTTGAGATGTGCGATCCGCTCGAAGTTCGTCAGGGGGTGACCATAAATGTCCCCCCTGTCGATGGTGACGCGCTTGATCCCGTCGTCGAAATCCAGCGCGTGCCGTGACGCCTTCAGTGCCTTCGCCAGCCTAGACATTAAGTTCTGCCTGATCAGGTTTACTGTTCAGATGGAAACACACCTTGCCATCAACTACAGCGGTATCCCCGCTCTTAATACGAGACACAGTGGTGTCACTAATCCTGAGACGTCTGGCGGTCTCTGCTTGGCTGAGATGAGCCAGAGCGTGGACGGCGTGGACAGTTTCAGGATCAGTCTGGGTTTTACGAGGCCCAGTAGGTTTTCCTTTTACTTTGGACGGCAGAAAATCCTGCACAAGCCGGACCATAAAATCCATCCGATCATCGGGCACAGATGTGTGGTTATCACCTCGCCGCTCCGCCAGAAGTTTAGCCTTGATGTGGGCGCGGATCGGGCTGTCCTTCTCATGGGCCAACGCGGCCTTCTCGGTGTCGAACTGCGTACCGTCGTCTGCTTCATATATTGCTTTCATCATAACCTCCTAATCTAGCTCGGCCCAATTCGGACCTATGCCACCCTCTACCAGATTGGTAGTGGGGGCACCGGGGAACATATCCAAGTAGCCTTGGATCATGTCGTTCTCCATAAGTGCGAGGCACCGTTTCGTATCCTTGACCGCTGCCTCGTCGATGAGCGCATCATGGATTGTTGATATCATTCTGGTCATCCGCTGCTTGCCTTTGGCACGCTCGATGTCCAGAGAGTTTTTATGCCGGACGATGGCCCGTGCCATGATGGCGAGGGCGGCGCGTTGTACCGGGTAGTTCGCGCACTTCGGCATGTCGGGACGTTTCCCCATGTAGATGGTGCCGCCATCGATCATGCGGATGCTCCGCGTCTTCGCGACCTCGTCCATCATGTCGTAGCGGAGCTTGAAGGCGTCGGGGTATCTGTTCTCCCAGAAGTCGATGTAGCCCTGAGCCGTCCCTATGGTGCAGCGCATGGTGGTCGACAGGCCGGTGGCCGCTGACCCGTAGATGATGCCGAAGCTCACCCCCTTGGCAGCCTGCCGGGCCTCTTTGCCCTTCTTGGTCTTCTTGTCGATCTTGTGCCCGGCGATCACCGCCGCCACTTCTGCGTGGACGTCTCCCTCGACCATGTCCTGCAGCAACTGCTCGTCGCCGGACAGCAGTGCCAAGACACGCAGCTCGATGCCACTGTAATCGAGGGAGACCAGTCTCCGGCCCATACCTGCAACAAACGACCGGCGAACGGAGGTAGCCTCTCCTAACAGCTCACGGTCGCGGGGTATCTGTTGCAAGTTAGGACCGGAGCATGAGAACCGGCACGTCTTCGCTGCGCCGATGTTGAACCGTGCTCGAACCCGTCTCTTTGATTTCTGATCGTCGGACATCTCCCACTTGGTGATCAGGGTCTGGCCGAAGCTCGACAGATATTTCGTGATCGTCTTGTACCCGGCCAGAGCGTCGAAAAACGACACCAGCATATTGTTTTTGCCCGTGGCTGCGACGGCACCGGCCAGCCGCTTCAGGGTCTCGTTCTTCATACTGAGCTGGCCGGTCTTCTCGGTGCGGGGCCAGCCCGCCAGAAAGCTGTCCGGCATGTTGCGTGCGAAGTAGTCGGACCACTGGCTGTCGCTGTTGATGTTGGCGACCTCATCCACGGGGATCATGCCCCTGATGGCCTCGATCTTCTCGGCCTTGACCTTTTCCCACGCCTCGACCAGCGTCGCGTGGTACACGGGGTCAAACGCCATTCCGGCGTCTTCCATCTCGATCACGGCAGGAACCATGTCATTGAGCATACGGAAGCCCACCCAGCGGCCCTCATCGGCCTGATCTGCCCAGTAGCGCCACAACTTCCATGTCCAGTGAGCATCGCCATAGGCGTAGGTCAGTTGGCTCTTGGTGAGTTTATCAGCGCCCCAGTCGCTGGCCTGCTCTTCCTTGTCCATGGTGTAGTCCAAGTCCCAGAGCAGGAGCTGCTTCAGCGAGTAGGCTCCGCCGCCGAGGATGGCGCGTCTCAGGTTGCCCACGTCCATGCAGTCGACCCGCGTGCCAGCGTCGAGGAACCAGCGGTTCTCGAAGCCTGCGTTAAAACAGACCCAGTCGCCACCTTTGAAGTATTTGGCCATGCGCCGGAAGCCGCCTTCGATCTTGTCGAAGTCGACGAGGTAGTGGCATTTGTTGTTACATAAACTGACGAGCCGGACCCGTCCGTCGGCTGGAGAGAGCGACGTCGTCTCGAAATCCAGCGCGGTTGGTCCCTGCTTCATGCACCGTGCGACGGCGCGTTTGAGGCTAAGTTCGGTTGACACGTTGGTGTATTTTAATGTATCTGTCGTCATAGCTTCCGGTTTAACCTCCTGTAGCTTCTAGTGGAAAATAGCACTTATGAAAATCTACCCCCGCCCCAGCAATGAGGCGGGGGTAAATTTATGTGGCTACTTCTTGCGGGACTTCTTCTTCCGCTTCGCCTTCGGTTTATCACCTGCGATGAGCTGATCCTCATTCAGATCACCGGCCATGTAAGCCGCCGCACTCTCACGGGTCACCCATGCCTCGACGTCCAGCACCGGCTTGTACTGCTTGAAGCCCTGAGCCTCGAAGCTGGTCTTATCGAAAGTGACCAGCGGCATGTTCGGTTCACCTGCAGCAGACCTAGCACCGATCTCCTGCATCAGATCACCGATGGCGTTCCGGCCAGACTTGGAGGTCGAGCTGAACGACACCTGAGAGTTCACGACGTCCAGTCCGATACACGCGAAGCCGAGCAACTGCTGCCAGCCTTCGCCTGCGTTCTCCCGGTAGGGGCCGTGGTATTCGAGGTCGTTGATACCGACTGCCTGTTCATCGGCCTTGTAGACAGACCACTGCACGCGGTCGATTGGCTTGGATGCTTTCCAGCATACCCAGCCGCCTGAGAAAGTCTGAGGCTCAACCAGATAGAGCTGGTCGGGATCGACCTCATCCTTGTTTTTGCCGAGGGCATAGATGCCTGTCTTTCCAGAGAAGGACAGGTAGTCGAGGCCGTCGCCGCCGCCAGAGGTGGCACCGTCAGCCGCGTCCATTAGTGCGCCTGCCATGGCATCTCCATCGATGGACGGCAGGTTGTCAGTGTCGAGGTAGCTAGTGAGGGAATTTCCCATTTTACTATTTCCTATTTTCTAAGTTTGCAGTTGAGCACTATGCCCGTTTTACCGTCAGCCGCTCAGAAGGAGCACCGATGGTTTCGAACGGCGACAGGTCGATGCCTGCAGCCGCTACGAGCTTCTTGTCTAAAGAAGCGCGTCCTTTGGCGACGGCGAGGGACACTTCAATATTCCCTACCATCACCTTGTTAGTGTTACGTTGTACGAGGCCGTTCTTTATGTCCTCGGCTATGGCGGCCTTCTCGACCTTGATGCCGTCTTCCATATCCTTCAGCTCCATGTACCGGATCGCGCCAGCATCCATGTTGCTGCCACGGTTGGCACGGGTACGGTCGACGACCTTCTCTTCGTTGACGCCGCAGACGCCCTTGAAAGAACACATCGTCTGGCACTCTTTGCCGCCGTTGCGTTTGCCCTCACGGTCGAGGTTGGCCACGTCCTTGGTGCGGAGTATCTTGGCCGCACGCTTGGCCATCTGATCGAGGATCGCTTTGTTACGCGGCACCGGGAACTCTGCGATGTCGTGGTAGTTGCTGGCGTCCATGTAGATCAGCACGCCCTTGATCTCGACACCGTCTGGCCGGTCGATTTGTTGATCGATCAGTTCCATAGCGATCTCAAGCTGGGCGACGTGTGCCGTCTTCGGCAGGTTGCCTTTGTTGGTGCGCGGATCGATGGTCTTGAACTCAGGCACGACCCACACGTCGTCGTATTTTATTACGCCGTCAGGCGTCGAGCTGATCTTCCGCTTCTCGTCCTGCAGACTGAGCTGATCCCGGCCCGTGTATTCCAGTGGGACGTTGGCAGCGATCAGGCTCTCGACGAGGAACTTCTCGCCGTGGGTGCCGCGGCGTGCATAGCCCCAGTCCTGTGGCGTTTGCTCGGCACCGTTCTTCTGATACCACTGCTTACGGATGCAGGTCATGGCCTCGGATGCGTTGAGGTGCGCGTCACGTTTCTTCTGATCGAACTTACCGGCATCGTTGATGTCGGAACCGATGATCACTAATTCCTTAAAGGGCTTCATTTAAACTCTCCCTGATTTCTACTGCTCGTTGAAGGCCGTCCTGTAGGCGGGTGACGAGCAGTTGCATGTAATCCAATTCCAGCGGCTGGCTGAAGAGGCAGTGATCCAGCATACCGACGGTTCCTCGGATGGCGGGTTCGACGTTCTCTGGAAGCAGTGCTGCCCAGTCGAACTCTGGCGGTGTTGGCTGAAGCATGTTGGCCGTCGTTTTTATATTCTCGGTCATATTCCGTAATCCATTTTCCAGTAGAACCGACCGAGTATTTTCCGGTAGCTCATGTGTGTAACCTCGATGGCCTCGTCGCAGCACAGGTCGAGGTGCTCTTGATCCAGCGCCTTGAGCATGACCGGCGGATTGATTTGCCGCTCCATGCACTGACCGAGAAGTTTCTTGCTGCGATCCAGCTCGGCCTGCAGTTCGTAGATGTCGTCCTGCAGGTCTTGTCTAGTTTTGTAGCTCATGCTGCGTCTCCCTGTGCCATGAGTGTGTTGTGTCCACGCGCCTTCGCAGTCGAGATGCGCCGGACGGCTTGGTCGAGCTTGGTGTCGCTCTGGAAAATATCGACGTGGACGTGGTTGGCCTGCCCGATCCTGTGGCACCGGGCGTAGAACTGATCCATGATCGCAGGCGACCAGTCTTCCTCGACACAGATAATGTGCGAGCCGCCCTGCATATTGATGGCGACGCCCATGGCACCGATCTGTCCGACGAGGACGTCTAGTGTACCGTCGTTGAATTTAACGACCATCTGATCTCGCAGATCACCAGAGACCCTGCCGTCGATGCAGCCGACGTCTAGGCTCCTATCGACAAGCTCGGCTATAAGGCTATCGATGACGTCAGTGTGCCACGCGCCGACGAGGATGGGTTTGATGCCTGCCTCGATGCGATCGACGATCTCAGAGACCGAGTGCTTGACCTTCGCCACGCCGAGCTTCCGGCGCATGGTCGAGATGTGCTCCTCGTTCTTGGCGATGTCCTCACGGATTTCGTTCAGGGACTGCTTGTCCATGGACTTCAGCATCTGCTTCAGCTCAGGGTCCAGATCGAGCTGCACGTCCAGCCGGTTGATGGTCAGGGGCGGCATAGCTGCCCAGACCTCGGCCAGCTCACGGCGCACGGCCATGCCACCGAAGAGCAGGCCATTCAGCTCGTCTGTATTGCGGTTGCCGACGGTGACCTCGATGGGGAACCGCTGGGCAGCGGAAAATTTCTTCTTCTGCGTGATGCAGTACCGCAACCGAAACCGGCTCATGTCCAGCTTGCCGATGTTGCCGGTCAGGGACTTTGCGTCGGCACGGCACATGAAGGTGAACAGGTCGTCGTTCCACCGCGTCGAGGGCGTGCCGGTCAGGCACCATGTATGGTCGACGCTCTCGCAGATACCGTGCCGTCCGATGATGGCCTTGGTCCGCTTGGCCGTGCTGTTCTTGAGAGCGTGGCTCTCGTCGAGGATCAGCACCTTGGCACCCAGAGCCTTCAGGTCGTCACGGCGCTTGGTCGCGATCTGGTAGGACATGATCAAGGCGGCACACGGGCCAAAAGGTTCTTTTCCTGTACGCACGATTTGTGCGGCCATCCCGGCGTGCGCTTCGAACTCTTCTTTCCACATAGAGAGGGATATAGGAGGTCCGATAATTAGGGTTCGCGCATAACGATGTTCGCTCTCATTTACGAGGCGGGTGGCTTCGAGTGCGGTGAGGGTTTTGCCTGATCCCATGCCGGAGAAATTACCGGCGAAGGATTTGGATGCCAAGAACGCAGCATCAGCTATCTGATGGGGAAGCAACTGCTTCATAATTTTAACCTCCTGTATGATGTTCTGATAACTACACGTTATCGTTTGCGATGTCAACTTCGATGGCCAGCATCATCTGCTCGATCTCTTCTTCTTCCATGTGATCGACGCTGGTCATGTGATCCATGCCGCAATTTCGGCACCGGAAGTGAATGCGGGTTCCGAGGAAGCCGAGGGGACGCAGGTCGCCTGCGCAGGCCATACATTCAATCATTCGATCTCTCCTTCTTTGCAGATGTAGTGTAGCCGACCATCGGCCAGTTTGCGAACGGCCCACCATGAGCGGCCACCCGCCTCGAAAGTCAGGGCGTCGTCCTCGACCGCCAGAACCTTGTCGAGCGTGATGTCCTGCCACGGCGTTGTCCACGTCTTCATCTCGATGGACAGCAGCTCGGAGACCGGAACTTTCTCCTGACAGGCGTACCAGCCGTTCGTAGCGTGCTGGCCCATGGCGACGGCGTATTCGATCAGGCGACGGCGGGTCTCCATATCCCACTCGGCTGCGTCGGCCTGCTCGATCCACGGCAGGAAGAGGTCTGGTTTCAAACCGATACGGACGTGCGGCAGTCTCTTCTCCCGACCGTGGGAGCAGATGCCGGTCGTCCGGTCACCGCGCTCGTCGGTCGTGGCCCAGACGAAGTCTGCAGGCCACTCGTCCGACTGTGGGATCGTGGGGATGAGGGCACCCTCCATGAGAATGTACGGAAGGTGGCCCAGTGATGTGTGGTGATACAGCATTATGTCAGTCTCCGGTGTCTGTTGATGTATTGAAGTTCCGATATTGCGTCGTTCTTGGTGAAGCCATGCCGGGCCAGTAGCTCGATGGCCCCGTGCATGTCTATGGTGCGGTGACTTATGAGATCATAAACTCGCTCCACATGGGCACGTTTCTTTATAGCGTGTTCTTCCTTGGCAAGGCGCGTGGCCTCGGAGCTGAGTATCCCCCGCTTACGTTTGGCGATGAGATTGTCCCGCGCCTCCTGACCGCGCTGCCGCATTATCACAACGTCGCGTGCCTGCCGCGCCTGATACCTCCGCTCCTGTGCCTCTCTCGGCGTCTCCGCTCTGTCGAATAGGGTGCCGCAGGCGTCGTCGTCGTGCGTCATCAACCGCAGAAACCACTCGTCGGTTTCTGGGTCGAGGACGGGGAAGGCTCTCGGCTGGTACATTATGCTGCTTGCTCCAGTTCTTCGGGTTGCAGGTCGTCGAGGAAATCGACGACCTTCTGTGCCTGCGAGAAGGCTTTGCGGATTGCGGTCTTGTCCTCTTTCAGCACTTCCAACCACGATGCGAGGTAGG
>CAXBDI010000143.1:0-8050 GCA_963974445.1 uncultured Alphaproteobacteria bacterium | reverse complement strand
ACCGCACGGAAATAGGTGTTGAAGCGTTTCAGAATGCCCTTGGTCTTGATGAACTCGACGGAGATGTTTTCCACCGCCACCAGCGCATCGTCCCGGTCCGCCGCGCGCGCCAGACCGTCGAACCAGGTCAGGCGCCGGCTCATGGTCTCGGTGGTGCTCAAGGTCTCGGCTTCGGCAGACGCGTGCACCAGTTCGAAGCGCTCCAGCTTCACATCGGTGCGCGGCACGGCGGCGATCAGACTCTGAGTATATTGATGGCGCGGACGGTTGATGATGTTGGCAGTCTCGTCCACCTCGATCATCCGGCCGTGCAGCATGACGGCTACCCGGTCCGTCACCTCGTTGATCACCGCCATGTCATGGGTGATGAGGATGACGCCCAACTGCTTGTCGCGGCAGAGGTTTTTGATCAGGTCCAGGATCTCGGACTGGATAGAGACATCCAGCGCCGTCGTTGGCTCGTCCGCCAGCAGCAATTCCGGCTCTCCGGCCAGCGCGATGGCGATCACCACCCGCTGGCGCATGCCGCCGGAGAACTGGTGCGGATACTGGCTGATCCGGTGCTCCGGGTCCGGAATCCCCACCTGCCGCAACAGGTCCACCGCCCGCGCCTTTAACGCGTCGCCCGACAATCCCAGGTGCAGATGCACCGTCTCCATGATCTGAAAACCAACCGTCAACACCGGATTCAGCGCCGTCAGCGGGTCCTGGAAAATCACGCCAATGCGCTTGCCTCGCACCTTCATCATCGCGTCTTCGGACAGGCTCATCAGGTCGGTGCCGGCCAGGTTGGCCGTGCCGCTTTCGATATAGCCCGGATAGTCGATCAGCCGGGTGATGGCGGTCGAGATCGTCGACTTGCCCGCCCCGGACTCGCCGACAATACCCAATATCTCGCCCGGATCGACGGAGAACGTGACGTCGCGCACCGCCGTGAATTTACCTGCACGGGTCGGATAAACGACGCTCAGGTTCTTCACGTCAAGCAAGGGCATGGGCGGAGGGAATCCTTATGCGGAGGCGAGACCTGCACTCTAGCGACAACCATACCGTCTGTCAGCGCAAAGCGTATCGGCGCTATTCGCCTATTCCGCCTGTACATCGGCTCGCTTATGGTAGCCCGCAACATACCAACACATCGTCAAGGACCCGCGCCTATGGCTCTCGTCGCGATCCAAATGGACCCGATCGACAAAATCGACTTGCACGGCGACAGTTCGCTGATGCTGGCGCTGGAAACCCAGCGGCGCGGGCATGAGTTGTTCCACTACCTGCCCAGCAGCCTGTCGCTGAAAGACGGCAAGGTCATCGCCCGCGGCCACCCTCTCACCGTGCGCTACGAGGCCGGCAACCACTTCACCATGGGCGAGGAACGGCTGATCGACCTGACGGAGGCCGCCGTGGTGCTGATGCGCCAGGACCCGCCGTTCGACATGTCCTACATCACCGCGACCCACATTCTGGAGCACATTCACCCGAAAACCCTGGTCGTCAACGACCCGGTCAGCGTGCGCAACGCGCCGGAAAAACTGTTCGTCACTCACTTCCCAGGGGTGATGCCGCCGACGCTGATCTCGTCCGACCGGCGCGAAATCCTGGCGTTTCGGGCGGAGCACAAGGACCTTATCGTCAAGCCGCTGTTCGGCAATGGCGGCGCCGGCGTCTTTCACATCCGCCCCGACGACGAAAACCTGACCTCGCTATTGGAACTGTTCACCCAAATGTTCCGCGAGCCGGTGATCATCCAGAAATACCTGCCGGAGGTGCGCAAGGGCGACAAACGCGTCATCCTGGTGGATGGCAAAGTGGTAGGCGGCATCAACCGCGTGCCGGCCGATGGCGAGGCCAGAGCCAACATGCACGTCGGCGGCCGGGCGCTGAAAACCGAACTGACCGCCCGCGAGCGGGAGATCTGCGAAATCATCGGCCCGACCCTGCGCGAACAGGGGCTGATCTTTGTCGGCATCGACGTGATTGGCGAATATATGACGGAGATCAACGTCACCTCGCCGACCGGCATCCAGGAGATGAACCGCTTCGACGGCAGCCAGATCGAACGCCTGATCTGGGACGCGATTGAGGCGCGGCTTTAACGTGAGCGCCGCTTATGCATGGCGCAATTCGACCTGCACCACATCGGTGCGGCCGGCGGCAAACGATGCCGCACAAATCTCCAGATAGAAGCGCCAACTGCGGATAAAGCCCTCGGAATAGCCCAACTCGCGGATGCGGGGGCCGGCGGCGTCGAAGCGGTTGACCCATTCGCGCAAAGTACGGGCATAGTCATGGCCGAAGCGGAAGACGTTCTCCGCCACCAGCTTCGCCCGCCCCGCCTCCGCCGCGATGCGGCCCGGCGACAGCAGCATGCCGCCCGGGAACGTGTAATAGCGGATGAAATCGGACCGGCGGCGGTATCCGTCAAAGTGATCGTCTTCGACAATGATCGCTTGTAAGGCTGCCCGCCCGTGTTCCGCGAGGCTGTTCTTGATCTGGCTGAAATAGGTCGGCCAATACCGCTCCCCCACCGCTTCGATCATTTCGATGGAGACGATGCTGTCGAACTTGCCCCGTACATCGCGGTAGTCACACAGCCGAATATCGGCAGACTTGCCGGCCAATCGCTCGGTCGCGAATGCGTGTTGAGATGGTGAAATGGTCAGGCCGGTCACCTGCCGCCCCTCGTCGGCCGCCGCTTCGGCAAACCCGCCCCAGCCGCAGCCGATTTCGAGAACTGTCTCGCCCGCACCCTTGATGCGGTCGAGCAAGCGCTGGTACTTCCGAGTTTGCGCCGCCTCCAGCGAGGTCTGCCGCCCGCCGAACAACGCGCTGGAATAGGTCAGACTCTCGTCCAGCCACAGCCGGTAGAAGTCGTTGCCCACATCGTAATGCGCCTGAATGTTGCGGGCGCTGCCGCGTCTGGAATTCCGGCGCAGTAGCCGATCGGTCAACAGAAACATGGTGCGGTTAAAGAAGGACCCGTGCAGATGCCCTGCGAAGGCATCCTCATTGGCAAACGCCAACTGGGTCAGCTTATCGATGCTGGGCGTATCCCATAGCCCATCGATATAAGCCTCCCCCAGGCCGATATCGCCGCGGGCGGCGAAGGCGGCGATGGCCGACCAGTCGTTGATCTGCAACTCCGCAGCGGGCTCGCCGCCATCGCCGAAGGTGTAGAGCTGTTTGTCCGGCGCGACGATCCGAAGGCTGCCGCGCTCCACCCCTTCACACGCCGCCAGGAACCGGCGGGCGACAGCGCTTTCGACGGTCCGGCGGCCCGCGCTACTGTGATCGGGCTGGCCGTGAACGGAGCGTCGGTTGTCGGCGCCTTGTGCGTTCATGGGAGAGCTCATCGTTCAACATCCCTGGACTGTTTGGCCGCGGGCGCCTTTGCCATGCGCTTTGGTCCGCTACCACTGCAATTCACGCGATCCACCCAACCCGAAAGCGCAAAACCCTCGAATTAGACTGACAATTTTATGCATTTCCGCAAGCGGCTGCGATAAACAAATGTCACGATACCCGACATTTTCAAGGGGCTAGCCGCGTATCACCGCGTGCGCCTCGATCTCCACCATCGCCCCCTCCGCCAGAAGCCCGGTGACTTCGACCAGGGTAATCGCCGGGAAATTCCGCCCCATGGTGACTTTCCAGGCATCGCCCAACGCCCTGCCGGCGTTGCGGTATTCGGCAAGCGACGTGACGAACCAGGTGAGCTTCACCACATGCTCCGGCCCCGCCTCGGCCTCCGCCAGCACGGTCAGCACGTTCGCCAACGCCTGCTGGCACTGGGAGGCAAAACTCTCTGCCATCTGACCCGACATTTGATCGGAGCCGACCTGGCCAGCCACGAACACATGCCGGCCTTCGGCAACGGTACCGTTCGAAAATCCGGGTGGCCGCGGCCAAGATTCGGGTTGCAACACATCCATCGGTCGACTCCGTCAATTGGCTGATCCTTGGCGCAAGCCTACACGGTTACCCGGACGCTGCGCAATCTGTGGCAGGTGCTATTGCAACCGTTCGCGCCGTTTGCGCCGGCGCCACCAGGCCAACCGCGTCGCCAGACGGCCCTGGATGGTGACCTCCGCGCTCATCATTAACGTCGCGGCCACCAGCAACGGCAGCAGAAAGTAGATCGCCCGGTAGGTGATGACCGCCGCGACAATCGTCTCCCGCGGGATTTCCTCTGGCAATAATAGCAGCAGCACGGCTTCGAACACGCCCAATCCGCCGGGCACCTGGCTGAGCATGCCGCTAACATAGGCGATGACGAAAATGCCGACGAAGTGCCAGTAATCGAGCCCGCCATGCACCGGCAACAGGAAATACAGGGCGCCGGCGGCAAGGCCCCACTCCACCGCTGCCGCTCCGAACTGAATCAGCACGATCCAAATGCTGGGGGGCGGCAACGACACGCCCTTCAGGCTGATCGTTGGCCAACGCGCCAGGCTCCAGCCCAGGTAGATGCTGCCGACAAGGGTGGCGGCGACGCCAATCAGATAGGCCGACTGCACCGGCAGGTTGGTCGCCAGTGCCAGCACGTCCGCATTCACCAGGATCAAAGTACCGGCCACGGTGACAATGCCCAGGATATAGGCGGCGCCACCGAACACGACGACCCGAGCGATATCGACCAGCGGCACCTTCCACTGGCTGAAAAAACGGTATCGTACCGAATTACCAGTGACTGCGCCGAAACCCAGGTTATGGCTGAACGCGTAGGAAATGAACGACACCAGCAATATGCGCACGAACCGCATCTTGCGCTTGATGTACCGAAATGCAGTCGAATCGTAGATCGACAGGGTCAGATAGGCGCCACCCGTGCAGAGCAGCGCCAACAGAATATGTGCGATCGAAAGCTCCTGAAACTGCGCGATGACCGCATCGTATTTCAGGATTTGAAACTGCTTCCAAAGCACCCAAACCGCCGCCGCTGACACGCCGACGCCGACGAGAATGCCGGCTATATGGGCGAGTCGTTTCCACATGCGGTACTAATCCCTTGCAAGAACGGTTTAGGGGTCGGCCGCCTCGCGGAATGGAGGCTGGTCCAGGTGAAGCTAGGCCAGCTTGAACTTCGGAATGGTCAGCGTATCCGAAACCCGGTCGAAAACCACCTCGACCGGCTGGCCGATGGCGACGCTGTCGGGATTGTCCGTGATCAGGTTGGACATCACGCGCGCGCCCTCTTCCAATTCGACCGAGACAACGACATAAGGGCAGTCGTCAGCGAATGCCATCCCTGCAGGGCGTCGGGCAACAGTAAAAGAATAGATTGCGCCGCGGCCGGACGCCTCGATCCATTCGACCTCGCTCTCGACCACGCCGGGCACCAATTGCCGGCTGTAGAGAAAGGTCTGGCCGGTCGCATTGCAGCGCTGGATCATCAGTCGCCCCCCCTTCGCACCCTCCCAATAGGGCTGGCTATCGGGGTCGATGGCCGGAACGGGTTTGGTGTAGGTCGCAGGCTGCTCGCCCATGGGTCTTCGCCTCAGTCCGGAGTATTCGAAAGCACGACGGTGGCGCCGCTCGACAGCACGCCGCCGGTACCGTGACAGACAGCGTTGGTCAGGTTCGCCGCCTGACGCTCACCCGCCTCACCGCGCAGTTGCCGCGTCGCCTCAATCAGCAGAAATATGCCGTACATGCCCGGATGGCAGTAGGACAACCCGCCGCCGTTGGTGTTCATCGGGAATGCGCCGCCGGGCGCGGTGCGCTGACCCTTAACGAAGTCCTTGCCCTCACCCAGACCGCAGAGGCCCAGCGCCTCCAAGGTCAACAACACGGTGATCGTGAAGCTGTCGTAGATCATCGCCATGTCCATGTCGCCCGCACCGCGGCCCGCCTGCGCATAGGCGGCCTTCGACGCGTGCTCCGCCACTTCCAAATGCGCCATGTCCGGCATGTAGTTGATATTGACGTGGCTGGCGCTCTCGCCGTGCCCCAGTACATACACCGGCTTCGATTTCAGGTCGCGGGCGCGCTCCGCCGTGGTCATCACAACCGCGCCGCCGCCGTCGGTCACCAGGCAGCAATCGAACCGCCCGAGCGGATCGACGATGGCCGGCGCCTCCAGCACGTCCTCGATGGTCATCGGGTCGCGAAACGCCGCCGCCGGGTTCAGGCTGGCCCAAGCACGAGTCGCCACCGCGATCTCCGCCAAGGTCTCCTTGGTCGAGCCGTAAACGTGGGCATGCCGGTTCGCGGCCATGGCGTACGCACCCGCCGGCGAGGGCAAGCCCGCCACCATATCCCACTGGTTCGAGAACAGCGCCGGCCGCCCGCCGAGCGAGCGCGCCGACTGCGACTTCTGCATCGAACCATAGAGGATCAACACCGTATCGCAGACCCCAGCCTTGATCATCTCGTAAGCGTGCCCTGCGTGCAGCACGAAGGCGCTGCCGCCGGTATTCGTGCCATCCAAATATTTCGGAAACCGGATACCCAGATACTCGGTCAGCAGGTTCGGTTGCATGGCGCCCGGCCCGGGCATGCCCCACATGCCGGCGACCGCCAGGCCATCGACATCCGCCATGGTCAGGCCCGCCTCGGCCAGCGCCTCATTCGCGCAATCGCGCTGCATCGACAGGACGTGGGTCCCGGGCAGGGCACGGCCGCGCTCGTGCGTCGGGGCGTCACTCACGCCGACGATGACGGGTTGGCGAGACACTGGGCATTTCCTCAATTCGGGCGACTCTCGGGCCGCCAAGCAACCCGGCTGGCGCGTTTGTGTCAAGACGGCATATGACTGTTCAGGCTCACGCCCCATTGTAGCCGTTGACAGGCCCGGACAATTAAGGCTGCCTAGCGACCGCAAACCACACAGGAGAGGCCGGATGCGCATCGCCTTACCTTTCGCATTGGCAGCCTGCCTGCTCGCCAGCACCGGCCCAGCCGCCGCCGCAGCCGACAGGCACGAGGGCTATTATTACGCGCCGCCCGCCGTGGTCGAGGACTACGTCGCCCGCGCGCCACAGCTCGAAGGCAATGATCGCCTCAGACGCCTCAACTTTGTGGGCGGCATCATTCGGGAGATCGCCGACCGGCCCTATCCGCCGACATACGCGATCTTCGCCAAGGGAACGGAGGCCGAGAAGCTGATCATCGTCGGTGTCCGCGATGGCTTCTACGACACCCTCTATCGCACCCGCGCGCTGCTGGCGGCGCTGACCGCGCTATCGCGAGCGACACCGCTGTTCCAAGACCTGGACCCGGAGCAGAACTACACGTTTTTCGACCTGTGTTTCATGCTGGGCTTCGAGCAATTGACGATCTCGGACGGTCGCGATTTCTCTCACCAGATCAAGTTCAAAGCTCAATCGGTGACCGGGGCGGCAAGCAAATAGCCACCCTGACCTAGCAAGACCTGCCTTTCCTTACGAACGCCGCCAAGCGGTCGGCGACCGGCGCTATGTGCTCGAACGGCTTGGCCAGCGACGCGATGATCCGGTAATGGCCGATGTCCGGCAGCAAGTCGGCATCGACCGTTCCGCCGCTCTCCCGCATCGCTTCGGCGAGGCGCAGAGTGTTCAGCGGATAGACAGTCGTATCGCCCGCACCGTGCAGCAACAGCATCGGCGGCGCGCCGGCCCGGGCGTAGGTTACGGGCCGCGAGACGTCCGGGTCCGGCAGGTGCTCGAAAATGGCGCGGACGCTGTCGAACTCGGTCGGGTCGAAGGAATAAGGACCGGCCAACCCTGCAAACCCGCACAACTGCTCTGGCGCCTTGCCCACCGCCTCCAGATAGCGCCGGTCGAGCGCCAGCAAAGCACCCGTGTGCGCCCCCGCCGAATGCCCGGCGACGAACAGCCGGCTGCCATCGCCGCCGAACCTCTCCACGTTGTCGATGGCCCAGGCGACCGCCGCCGCGCCATCCTCGACAAAGGCGGGAAAACGGACTTTGGGGTAGAGACGGTAATCCGGCACGACTGTAACGATGCCCCGCCGCGCCAGCGCCTCACCGACAAAGCGATACTGGTCGCGCTCGCCCCACCGCCAACTGCCGCCATAGAAGAAGACCACGACGGGGAACGGCCCCTTGCCGGCC
>CAXBDI010000142.1:0-8391 GCA_963974445.1 uncultured Alphaproteobacteria bacterium | reverse complement strand
ACTTCGATGGCCAACGAAGCCAGAATGCGCACGACGGCGCAATAGGTGGCGATGGCGACGACCAGCTCGACCATTTGCCCGTCGCCCAGTTCGGCCTGCAACTCCCGGAACAGATTTGCCGGCATTTCGATATTGTTGGCCATCTCGCGGGCGGCGCGCAGGACCTTCTTCTCCAGGTCGCCGAGGCTGCTGGGCTGGCCTTCGCTCTCGGCGATCAGGCCCTCGATGTCTTCCTTGGACACACCGAAATCCATGCCGAGCTTGACGTGGTGACTCCATTCGAACGGCGAGCGGGCCAGCCAGCCGACCTGAAGGATCGCCAATTCGCGCAGCCGCATATCCAGCTTCATGCCATAGCGGATATGCCCGCCCAGTACATGAAAGGCGCGGGCGGTATCCGGGCTGTTGACCAGGGCGCGGGTCAGCCAGATCGGCCGTTTCAGCAGGTCTTTGTTCTCGTCGCTCAGGTCTGCTTGGTCGAGATAGGGCACGCGAGCGGCCATCGGCGGGTTTCCTCATTGTCGCAATCTGGTGATGGCGAGAACGATAGCGTTCCGCGACGGCTATGTCAGGCTTTAGCGATAGCCGCAGAAGTTCCGCTGTCCCTCAACCGCGCATCAATGCTGCGACGCCGGGAAGTTCGCGGCCCTCCAGCCACTCCAGGAATGCGCCGCCGGCGGTTGAGACATAGCTGAAGCTGTCGACCGCCCCGGCCTTCGCCAGCGCGGCTACCGTGTCGCCGCCGCCCGCAACCGTCACCATCTTGCCGGCCTCGGTCGCCGCCGCGGCGGCTCGGGCTACCGCGTTGGTGCCGCGGTCGAACGGCTCGATCTCGAACGCGCCCATGGGACCGTTCCAGACCAGCGTCTTAATCGATGCCATACGCGCCTCCAGATCGGCGATGGCCGCCGGGCCGATGTCCAGGATCATCGCGTCGGGCGGGCAGGCGTCGGCGGCAACCACCTCGCAGTCGGCCCCCGCCTTGAACTCGCGCGCCACCATGACGTCGTTCGGCAAGACAATCGTGCACTCCGCCGCCGCGGCGCTATCCAGGATTGCGCGCGCGGTGTCGGCCAGGTCTTTCTCGCACAGGCTGGCGCCGATCTCCTTGCCCTGAGCATAGAGGAAGGTGTTGGCCATGCCGCCGCCGATGATCAGGGTATCCACCTTGGCGATCAGGTTTTGCAGCACGTCGAGCTTGGTCGAGACCTTGGCGCCGCCGACCAACGCCGCCACTGGCCGCGCCGGATCGCCGAGCGCCTTGTCCAGCGCCTCCAGCTCCGCCTGCATCAGCCGGCCCGCGGCGCACGGCATCACATGCGCCAACCCCTCGGTCGAGGCGTGGGCGCGGTGGGCGACGGAGAAGGCGTCGTTTACGTACAGGTCACCCAGTTCGGCCAAGGCTTTGACGAACTTGGGGTCGTTCTTCTCCTCCCCGGCGTGAAAGCGCAGGTTCTCCAGCAGCGCCACATCGCCATTGCCGAGCGCATCAACCACTTTCGCCGCCGTGCTGCCGATGCAGTCTTCCGCGAAAGCCACCGGCCGGCCCAGCACCTGGCTGAACGCATCGGCAATCGGTGCCAGCGAGAGATCGGCTTGCCTCTCACCCTTCGGTCGCCCGAAATGCGTCAGCACCACGACTCGCGCGCCCAGTTTCGACAATTCGGCCACCGTCGGCATCGACCGCTCGATTCGGGTCAGGTCACTGACCTTGCCGTCCGCCATCGGCACATTCAGGTCCAGACGCACCAACACCCGCGTGCCGGCGACCTCGAAATCGTCCAATGTGTCGAACGTCGCCATCTCTATCTCTCCCAATCGAGGCTTTGTTAGCTGTACGCGTAGTTGCCGTTTTGCCGGAGGGGAGGCAACCGCGCCTGGTGCCGCAATCCGAACCGCTTTCCAACGCGTAGAAATCTAGCGTGCGTTTCTGGCCAATTCGGCTAGACTGCAGCACTTCGGATTTCACGAGATGGAGGCACCCGCCATGGACGAGACCACCAATGTATTTGGCGAGCCGCTGCAGCCATGCGGGCTCGATCCTGTGACCGGGTTTTTCCGCGATGGCTGCTGCAACACCGGGCCGGACGACGTCGGCGTCCATACGGTGTGCGTGCAAGCGACCGCAGAGTTTCTGGCATTTTCCAAAGACACCGGCAACGATCTGTCGACGCCGCGCCCGGAATTCGGCTTCGCCGGCCTGAAACCAGGCGACCGTTGGTGCGTTTGCGCCGGGCGGTGGCGGGAGGCGTACGAGGCCGGCAAGGCCGCGCCTGTGTTCCTGCGCTCCACCCATATCGAGACGCTGGCGATCCTGCCGCTCGACGCCTTGAAAGAGCACGCGCTCGACCTGGCGTAAGGGTGCTTAAACTCTTGGCGCGGCTAGAAATGTTGGTGAATGGCAAATTGTCGGCCAGAATAGCGCCGATATTCGGTTTCGCAGGAGACAGTCGGTGCGCAATTTTGGCGTCGGCGCTGCTTTAGGCATATTTCTGGGCTTGCTGATCGGACTTTCCGTGTCGGAGGTCGTGGCCGGCATAGTCACCGGGTTGGTCGCGATCTTAGGCACGTTATTCGGCCTGCGGTCGGAGGCTGCGGCTGGCCCGATCCCCGGCGGCAATGGCGCCAGAATTGCCGGCTTTGCCCTTGCCGCCACACTCGCGCTGCTCGCCGCGCTGCTCGCCCGCACCCATGGCTGGCTGGAGCCGACACCACACGAAATCCAAGCGCGCTGGGTGGCCGCGGGTTTCTCGGCAAAGGACGCCAGCGACCTTGCGGCGTTCCAACGCCTGGGCCTGGTCCCCGCCGGGCGAACCGCGGGTGAAGCGAAGACCTCGAAGGCCGGCACCGGCGCGCTCTATGCCAGCCACTCGGACGATGACGCCTGCGAAGCGTTGCTGGGCCGGCGCTATGGCAGCGCCAACGCCATGGCCAGCGCCCTGAATGCGGAGGGCGGCGTCTGGAAGCAACTGGCCGCGTCGATACCGGCGGATACCGGCGAGGCCGCGCGGCTGGCGGCGTTGAAAGCCGCCGTCGCCGCCCTGTGCAAGGAGCAATAGTCGATGCGAAGTCTGACGGCTCTCATTCTCTCCGGCCTGATCCCGATGAGCGCCGCCGCGCAGAGCCTTGACGGCCGCTTGCGCGAGCAATTGGCGCAAAGCGTGGTGCAGGTGCAAGCCCGCGGCTGCCCCGGCGTGCAAGGACCGGAGCGCCGGGTCGCCACCGGTTTCGCCTATGGGCCGGCCGGTTATATCGTGACCGCCGGCCACGTGATCGCCGGTTGCGAGGCCGTCACCGTCTTCTGGGAAAAACATGGCGGTCAGACCCAACAGGCCAGCATCGCGCGGGTCTTGCCGAACGCCGATCTGGCGCTGCTGTATGTCGGCGATGCGCCGGGTAATCCGCTGCGGGCGCAACCGCAGCGGCCTCAGGTCGATGCGGCTTTGGAGACGCTCGGCTACTACCTCTCTGTGCCGACCATGAGCAATAAGCCGTTGCGCGTGACCTACGGCTCGGCGCAATTGGCCGATATGCTGCCGCCGCAAACCCGGCGGGAGTTGGAGCGGAGCGGCGCCATCGACGTCAATCTGGATATTCTCCGCCTGGACGGCCACTTGCTGCCCGGCCATTCCGGCGCGCCGATCTTCGACATGCAGGGCAATGTGGTCGGCATCGGCTCCGGCGGACTGAAGAGCGGCGCGGCGTCGGTGAGTTGGGCCGTGCCGGCGGCGTATCTGGAGGCATTGCTCGTCTCACAACAGCAGCAAATGGACGGGCAGTCGATTTCCAGCCTGTTCGCCAATACTGCACCCGAAACCGATCAGGCTGGAGCGCAGGGTGGCGGCCAGCCCGAGCCGCAGATCATCAGCGTCGTGTGTGGTGGTGTCGAGTTCATCTATACCGGCATCCGCACCTTCGACGAGCTAACCGTCGGTCACGAAGACCTCGGCAGCGTCGAACGCCTGATGTCGGAATTCGACCTGACCTACGAGGACGTCGCGGCGTTCCAATACCACACGTTCCAGCCGGTCGACGGCGGCGCCGCGGTGGCCATCCCGGATTGGACATCGGTGGAGACCACGGGCCCGATCTGTCAGGCCATCAACGAAACCGGCCGGATCACCGTGAATTTCGCCAGCGCGCTCGTCTACTCGAATGGCGAGGCGCAGCTTACGTCTGTGCAGTTTGAGGACGCCTTCATCTACAACTCGGGCCGCGTCTGGGCGCCATCGCCGGAATACTCCTACGTTGGCCCATACCAGCGCGAGGACGGCCTGACCGTGAACCGCAAGACCATCGTCGGCGTCGGCGGCGACCAGTCTCTGATTTCCGTCGCGTTTGAAACGCTGCTGCTGCATGCGCCGCTGCGGGCCAACTATGCGACCTTTACCGGCGTCATTGGCACGCTCTGGAACGTGAACTTACAGTGGAGCGAGTATTGCGAGGCGCAGCCGGGGCATCCGGACTGTGCGCCTATCCTGGCGGAAGAGCATCAGGCCGCTCAGATGATCCTGGGCGTGCTGCTTTCCACCGCACCGCGGTTCTAAAATGGTTAAAGCTTGGAGCCCTGCCAATCCGGGATCGGCTCCTCCGGGCTTGGCGCCAGGCCGGCTGCCTTGACGCCGGCGATGGCCGCGAACTCGTCCTTGTCCGAAGTGTCGCCGGAAATGCCGACCGCGCCGATGACCGGTCCGCCGGCCTCAGCCCGGATCAGCACGCCGCCGGGTACGCAGATGAACTTGCCGTCGCTGGCCCCGACCAACCCTGCGATAAAGTATTGCCGCTCGCCCGCCAGCCGGTCGCGCAGCAGGCGGGTCGGCGCGCCCATGCCCAGGCTGGCCCAGGCTTTGCCGCGGGCGATTTCGACCCGCAGGATGCCGCTGCCATCCTGGCGCTGCAACGCCACCAGATGACCGCCGGCGTCGAGCACGGCGACGGTTAACGGCATCATCCCGTGCTCCGCGCCGGCGGCCAGAGCGGTTTCGACAATGGTGTTGGCATGGGCGAGGGTGAGAGCGGCCACGGCAATTGTTCTCCTGCTTCGGTGCGGCTAGGGTGTGGTGAAAGCCGCCTTCGCACAAGAGGAAACGCACCCGATGTCCGATCCCGTATTGATGGAGCGCCATGGCGCCGTCGCCGTCGTCACGTTGAACCGGCCGGAGGTGTTGAACGCCCTCAGCCCGGCCATGGCCACCGCCATGCGCGAAGTGTTCTACGAGATCGAGGCCGATAAATCCGTGCGCTCGGTGGTGCTGAAGGGAGCGGGCCGCGGCTTCATGGCCGGCGGCGACGTCGCCGGTTTTCACGAGCAGCTGGGCAAGAATTTGCAGACCCATGTGGGCTCGATGCTGGACGACTATCATTGCGCCATCCGGGCCATCGTGCGAATGGAAAAGCCGGTGATCGGCGCGCTGCATGGCCCGGTGGCCGGCGCGGGCATGAGCCTGGCGCTGACCCTTGACCTGGCGATTGCCGCCGACAACCTGATGATGACGCTCGCCTACGCCAAGCTCGGCACCAGCCCGGATGGCGGCTCCACCTACTTCCTGCCGCGCATCGTCGGACGGCGCAAGGCCATGGAGATCGCCATGCTCTCGGACCGTTTCGGCGCCGAAGATGCGGAGAAGATGGGCCTGGTCAACAAGGTGGTTCCCGCCGATCAATTGGAGACCGAGGCCATGGATTGGGCGGAGAAGCTGGCGAGCGGCCCCGCCTACGCCTTCGGCTGGACCAAAAAGCTGATCGACCAGAGCTTCAACACCGACCTGGACCGCCAGTTGGAGGCGGAGCGCGATGGCATCGTCGCCTGCGCCGGCTCACCGGATATGCAGGAAGGCATCCGGGCTTTCGTCGAGAAGCGTCCCGCCGTCTTCAAGGGCGAATAACCGCCGTGCGCAGCGCCCTGGGTATTGCGTTCGCGGGGCTGGCGATCGCCGCCGGCATCGCCTTCGCCGGCCTGGAGTTCTCCCGTGCCTATGTCACGGCCCGAACCGTCGACCGGGTCGTGACGGTTAAGGGCCTGGCCGAGCGGGACGTGACCGCCGACATGGCGCTCTGGCCATTGAAATTCACGACGACCGAGGATGACCTCGGCAAAGCTTTGGCCAAAGTCGCGCTGGATGAAAAGACGGTTGTTCAGTTCCTGACGGATGGCGGCATCGCTGAGGATGGCGTTAGCGTGCAGCAGTTCTCGGTCATCGACCAATTGGCGCAACAATACCGCTCCGGCCCGATCCAAAGCCGCTACATCGTCAGCCAGACCCTGTTGGTGCGCAGCCAAGCGGTCGCCAAGGTGGAGGCTCTGGCGCAACAGGTCGGCCAGCTGGTCAAGGCGGGCGTGATCCTGACGACCGACGGCGGCTTTCAGGCAGGACCGATCTACCTCTACACCAAACTGAACGAAATCAAGCCCGGCATGCTAGCCGAAGCGCTGGCCAGTGCACGGGAGGGCGCGGCGGAGTTCGCGCGCGACGCTGGCGCACGGGTCGGCGGAATCCGGCGGGCACGCCAGGGCGTGTTCCAGATATTGCCGCGGGATCAGGCGCCGGGCCTGTTCGAGCCCGGGCAGATCAACAAAACGGTGCGGGTTGTCTCGACCATCGATTATGCGTTGATCGATTGAGAGCAACGGCGAACTTTATCTCCCAGTTAATGGGCTGAGGCCGAGCGCCGCGTCGGGTCGAAATAGGTCTGGGCCTCCTCGGGCGTCACTGGGCGGCCGACCAGCGGCTCTGGCGGGCGCGGTACGCGGTTGCGCGCCATGTTCCAAAACTGGTCCAGTCCTTTTAAATTCTGGCTGACGGTTGCCAGTGCGCTCTCCTGCAACTCCGCTTCCTCCAGCATCTCGACATGGCGTTTGAAGATGCCGTCCAGGATTTTCCAGAAGGTTTGACCCTTTTTGGTCAGGCGCACATGGACGGAGCGGCGGTCGTGGGTCGAGCGTTCTTGCTCCAGATATCCGGCCTCAACCATTTTTTTCAGATTGTACGAGACGTTCGAGCCAAGAAAGTATCCACGCTGGGTTAGCTCGCCAATGCTGATTTCATTGCCGGCGATACTGTACAAAATCAGGCTTTGAACGTTGTTGATATCTCGGACACGAATAGCATCGAGCTCCGCCTTGATGACGTCCAGGAACAAGCGGTGCAACCGCTCGATCCAGGAGACGCATTCCAAATAGTGACGCATAAATTCTGGCCCTTCGCCACAAATTCGCCTTGCATTGTAGCGTAACTTAGGACGAAGGGCTGAAAACGCTCTGAAGGAACGCGGTTAATCGCGCAAGTCAGGCTGCAACAGTCGGATAATACCTGACATGTCGTCGTCGCCCATTCCAGCCTTGCCATAGAGTTGGAACAACTGCTGCGCCTGTGCGCCCAGCGGCAACGGCACTCCGGCGGCCATGCCGGCATCGACGGCGAGGCGCGTATCCTTGGTCATCATCGCCCCCGTAAAGCCCGGTTTGTAGCCGTTATTGGCCGGCGCGCCCTTGGTCATGCCCGGTTCCGGGCAGTAATTGGTCAACGCCCAACTATTGCCGGACCCGGCGGTGGAGACCTCGTGCAGGATCGCCGGATCGATGCCCAGGCCCTTGATCAAAGACATGCCCTCGGCGACGCCGATCATGTTGATCGCCAGCATCATATTGTTGCAGATCTTCACCGCTTGCCCGGCGCCGGCGTCGCCGCAATGCACGACCTTGCCGCCGACGATCTCCAGAATGGGCTTGGCGCGCTCGAACGCCGCCTTGGGCCCGCCGACGATCATGGTGAGCGTACCTGCGACAGCACCGGGAACGCCGCCGGTGACCGGCGCATCGACCATCGCCAAGTCGCGCTCCGCCGCACTCGCCGATACGGCCCGCGCCGACTCGACGTCGATGGTCGAGCAATCGATCAGCAGCGTGCCGGCGTCCACCGCATCGATGACGCTGCCCTGCTCACCGGGTGCGCCATAGACGGCGCGGACGTGCGGGCCGGCGGGCAGCATGGTGACGACAATTTCCTGGCCGGCAGCGCATTCTGCGGCGGTCGTGGCAGTCTTACAACCGACCGCCGCCGCCGCGGCGACTGCCTCTGGCGACAGGTCGAATGCGGTGACGGTGTGACCGGCTTTGACGAGATTTGCGGCCATCGGACCGCCCATATTGCCGACACCAATGAAGCCGATACGCGCCATGCTGCTATCCCTACTTTCCAAGCTTTGAGGTTCCGCTTTGATCCGCCAAACCTAGAGCATCGCCAGCATGGCGGCCAGATTATTTGCTCTTGCCGCCCTTCGCAGGCTTCGCGTCGGCACTATCTGCCGCAGCGCCTTGAGCCATGGAGCGCGTCATTTCCATCAGGTGCTGCGCCTGTTCGGAATAGGTCTTGAACGCCTGATCGTAGAACT
>CAXBDI010000141.1:0-8450 GCA_963974445.1 uncultured Alphaproteobacteria bacterium | reverse complement strand
ACGCCGAAGGGCATCACGGCCTCGCCATCCTTCATCAGCATGCCGGGGATGATGGTGTGCGCGGGGCGCTTGCCGCCGGCGATGGCGTTCGGGTGGCCTTGCTCCAGCGTGAAGCCCCAGCCGCGGTTTTGCAGCACGACGCCGGTCTTCGGGCCGACAATGCCGCTGCCGAAACCGTGGAAGGTGGAGTTAATGAACGAGCATGCGTTGCCGTCCTTATCCACCACGCACAGATAGACGGTGTCGCCGTTGCGGCCCATGCCTGGCGGCGGCAATTCTGACATGACTTTTTTATCGTCGATCATGCCGCGCAGCCGCTCCGCATAACCTTTGGAGAGCAGCATATCCATCGGCACGTCGGCCATGTTCGGGTCGGCGACGAAGGCGTTGCGGTCGCGGAAGGCGAGCCGTCCCGCTTCGGCGATGCGATGCAGGCGGACGATATCCAGCGGGTCGTCTGGCTGGTCGAAGCCCTCCCACATATTCAGCATCAGCAGGGCGATGACGCCGACGCCGTTCGGTGGGCACTCATAGACCTGATAGCCCTTGTAGTCGGTCATGATCGGCTCGACGTATTCCGGCGCGTTGCCGGCGAAATCGTCGAGGGTGTGCAGCCCGCCCATCTCGTTCAGGTGGTTGACCAGGTCCTCCGCCACCTCGCCGGCATAGAAGGCGTCGCGGCCCTTGGCGGCGATCTTTTTCAGCGTCGCGGCCAGTTCTGGCTGCTTGTAGATCGTGCCTTCCTTCGGCGCGCCGCCGCCACGCAGCAGGATCGCCTTGGCCGCCGGATCGATGCAGAGCTTGTCCACCGACAATTGCCAATCCAGGGCGGCGCGGTCGTGCACGGCAAAACCGTTCTCCGCATAGCCGATGGCGGCCTGCAGGCATTCACCCAGCCCCTTGGTGCCATGGTCGCGCAGCAGCGTCTCCCACGCGTCGACCGCGCCGGGGATCGTGACGGTGTGGGGGGAGGTGGTGGCGAGATTGGCGATCCCCTGGCCCGCGAACCACCCGGCATCGGACGCCGCCGGCGCGCGGCCGGAGCCGTTCAGCGCCACCAGCGGCCCGTTCGCCGGCTTGTAGAGGCAGAAGCAATCGCCGCCGATGCCGGTGGAGCCGGGCTCCGTCACGCATTGCACCGCACACGCCGCCACGGCTGCATCCAAAGCATTGCCGCCGGCCTTCAGCATCTCGATGCCGGCCAGCGTCGAACTCGGCTGCGAGGTGGAGACCATGGCGTTCATCGCACGGGCGGCGGAACGAGTGGGCTGGTGCATATCGCGCATGGGTTGAGAAGCCTCCGGCGGCGAGATTTTCAGGAGCCGCAAGATTAAACCGATCCCCGCGAGATTGCTAGATAATCGCACGCTCCAGGAAGGGCTCGCCGCGCGCGATGCGCTCATAGCCGAGCGGCGACAGGTCCAGCGAGCGGAACTCGCCATAGGCGATCCATTCCGCCGTGCCGCGTCCCATGGCCGGCGACTGCTGGAAGCCGTGGCCGGAAAAGCCGTTCAGGAACAGGAAGTTCTTAACCTCGGTATGCGGACCGCAAATGGCGTTGTGGTCCAGCGTGTTATAGTCGTAATGGCCCATCCACGCCGTCTGCAACTTGACCCGCTCGAACGCCGGCACCCGATGCGCCAGAGCCGGCCAGACCTTGTCCTCCCAGACCGAATAATCGACCTCAAAATCGTCGAAATCCACGGCGGCATCGTCGTCCGGCGGACAGCCGCAGAGATAGTACGCGCCATCGGTGCGCATGTGCACGCCGGAAGGGTCGATAGTCAGCGGCAGGTCGCGGTCGAGCCGGTCCTCCGCCGCAAAGACGAAGGTGAAGCGCTTGCGCGGCTCAATCGGGATGGTGATGCCGGCCATCGCCGCGGTCTTGGCGCCCCGCGTGCCAGACGCATTCACCAGCCAGCCGCAAGCGACACGCTGGCCGGAGGCCAGGGTCACGCTCTCGATACGGTGGCCGGCGCGTTCGATCCCCACCACCTCGTTGGTGATGTATTCGACGCCGTTCTGGCGAGCCTTGCGCTTCCACCAATCGAACAGGGTGGAGCCCTCGAAATAGCCCTCGTCCTGGGTGTTGATGCTACCGAGGACGATGTCGTCGACGTTATAGAACGGATAGGCCTCGGCGATCTGATCCGCCGTCATCAGCCGCGTGCCCGCGCCGCAAGCCGCCTGGATCGCCTGATTGGTGCGCAGCAGGTCGGCGAAGTCCTGCCGGCCTGCTAGATACATATAGCCGAAGCTCTGCAACGGCACCTTCGGCACATCCGGATCGCCGCCCAGATACTCGCGGAAATTCTTGACGTAGTCGGCTCCAAACTGCGAGATGCGGATGTTAATCTCCGCCGAATATTGCTGGCGGATGCAGGAATTGGTGCGCGCCGTCGCCGAGTTCTCGTAACTCGGGTCGCGCTCCACCACCAGCACGCGCCCGTCGAAGCCGGGGTTGCTGGCCAGGAACCAGGCTGTGGAAGATCCCATCATCGCGCCGCCGACGATGACAACGTCATAGGCCGAGTCTTTCGGCACCGCTTGGATGGGGGTGAGGGCCATGGGTATCAGGTCAAAACCAACACCAGGATGAGGGAGGACACCACGGCCCAGATCACCGTATTCGCCCACATCCGCAGGATTTGCCGATTGTCGGAATCCTTCGGCAAGCCCGCCAGGCTTGCAACAAAGTCACCTGGCCACAACAACAGTTTCATCGCCTATCGCCTTTCCAGTGCCTCAGAGCGCCTCGACCAGCCGGACGCCCGCATCTTGCATCGCCGCCGTCGCCGCGGCGGCGGAGCCGTCCAGGTCGATTGCCCGGCAGCCCGCCTGCACAACAGTGACGCCAAAACCCAGCCGGCGCGCGTCCAGCGCCGAATACAGCACGCAATAATCGAAGGCGAGGCCGGCGACCGTCAGATCGGTCAAGCCGCGCTCGCGCAGATAGCCGGCGAGGCCGGTGGGTGTCGTGCGGTCGTTCTCGAAGAACGCCGAATAGCTGTCGATCTGGCGCCTAAAGCCCTTGCGGACGATCAACTCGGCGCGCAACGTGTTTAGATCGGGATGGAAGGCAGCGCCATCGCCGCCGGCGACGCAATGTTCCGGCCACAGCGTCTGCTCGCCATACGGCATGGCCGCGGTCTCGAACGGCGCTTTGCCCGAATGCTCGCTGGCGAAAGAGTTGTGCCGGGGCGGATGCCAATCCTGGGTGAGCAGCACATGCTCGAACTGCGGCATCAGGCTGTTGACGACCGGCACCACCGCGTCGCCATCCGGTACGGCCAGCGCGCCGCCGGCGCAGAAATCTTTCTGGATATCGATCAGCAGCAGTGCCGCGGTCATATCTGCCCTCCTGTTGCCGAGACGGGCTTTTTACATCGCCACGCCACCCATTTGGTAGCAGAACCCTGCGGTGACAAACCGAACTTCGCCTTTCAGGCGGCACGGCACCTGCGCCGAAGGGTTGCGCGGCGGCGGCCCCAGTGCGGTTGCGGGCGCTTGGGGCTTGGTACCGGCAACGGCGCCGGGCTTGGGCGCGGGATCGGCGTCGAGCAATGGCGGCTGCGTGGCGCCAGCGGCATCGGTAGCCGGCTGATTCGTCGGCTTCTGCATATCGCCCATCGTCATATCGCCCATCGTCGGCGGCGGCGGCGCTGCGACCGGCGCCGGCGCTGCTACCGCCGGCGGTGCGCTCTGAGCCGCCGGTGCAGGCTTCGGCGCTGGCGCTCTGTCGCTGCCACCGAACATGCCGCCGACATAGTCCGTCGCATCATTGATGCCCAGCGTCTCGCAACCACTGAGCCCCAGTGTCGCTGCCATCGCCAAAACAACCGTCAGGCCACGCATCAATCAAATCTCCTCTGTGCCTCGTGCTTATCCGAGGCTGTCTTTCAGGGCCGCTATTTTGTCCAGTACCGGCAACACTTTGTCTGCCGGTTCGGACTCCAGCGAGAACACCACCCGCTCGATCCCGCCATCGCGAAGGGCCTTCAACGCATCGGCGTCCATGGCCGCGCCGAAGACCGATACGGGCAGGCTATCGGCGTCGCGTCCGGCCTCCGCCGCCATTTGCCGGAAGCGAGGCAATTGCTCCAGCACATCCGAGCCGCGACCGCCCAGCGGGATCCAGCCGTCACCATAGGCGATGGCGCGGCGGGCGGCATGGGGCATGGCGCCGCCGACCAGGATCGGCGGGTGCGGCTTCTGCACGGGCTTCGGCCAGGTCATCATCGGCTCGAAGCTTTGAAACTCGCCCTGAAATTCCGGTTTGGTCTGGGTCCAGATGGTCTTCAGCATCGCCACACGCTCCGCCATCAGCTTGATGCGGGTCTTGGGATCGGTGCCGTGATCGGCCATCTCCTCCCGGTTCCAGCCGGCGCCGATGCCGAACAGGAAGCGGCCGCCGGACAGCAGGTCGAGGCTTGCCACTTCCTTTGCCAACTGGATCGGGTCGCGCTGGATGATCAGGCAGACGCCCGTCGCCAGTTTCAGCGTCTTGGTGACGGCGGCGGCGGTGGCGAGGCCGACGAACGGGTCGATCACGTCATAATAGCGCTTCGGCAATTCCGGGCCGCCGCCCCAGGGCGACTTGCGCGACAGCGGAATGTGCGAGTGCTCCGGTGCCCAGAATGACTCGAAGCCGCGGTTTTCCAACTCCCGCCCCAATGCGGCGGGCGTCATGGAATAGTCGGTGCAGAACATGGAAGCGCCGAAATGCATGGGGGGTTCCTCTGGGTTGTTGCGTTAGCCCGCAGATTAACGCGTTGGCGAAGCGATGCCTATCGAAAGCCGACGCAGTGAATGTTCCAATCTTTCTCATCCTGAGTAGCGCCTGCAAGGTGCGTATCGAAGGGTGCTGCGCGCGTCTGCCAACCGACCCTTCGATACGCCCGGCCCGCCGGGCTACTCAGGGTGAGACGGGTTGGAGGCGTATGAGTTCTAAGCCCCCGGCGGCGGCGTCGCGCCGGGCGTGCCGACGGCGAAGGCCGCCTCGCGCCCACCGAAGCGGGCGACCAGCGCGGCTTGATCCGCCAGGGCCTGCGCATGGGCGGCTTCGGGATCGACGATGGCGCGCAACGCAGCCTCCATCCGCGACAGAGTGGCCGCGTGTGCCGGGTCGCCGGCGAGATCGGTCGTCTCCTCCGGGTCGCTGGCAAGGTCGAACAGTTCCGGCGGATAGCCGACATAGTAGTGATACTTCCAGCGCCCTTGCCGCAGCATGAAAGCGCCCGACGGCGCACCGACGGCGTGATATTCGCTGAAGCTGCTGCGCGTCGGATCGTCTGCGGCTTGCGCTATTGGCCAGAGCGATGCGCCAGGCCGCTCTTCGGAGCTTTCCGGCGTCAGCCCGACGCCATCCAGGATGGTGTGGTAGTAATCGATGAAGTTCGCTGCCGTATCCGAGACCTTGCCCGCCGGCACATCGGGCCCGGCCAGGATCAGCGGGATGCGCGTTGCCTCCTGGTACAGGTTGGATTTGCCCCAGGTGCCGCGCACGCCCAGGTTTTCGCCGTGGTCGGAGGTGTAGACCACCCGCGTGTTTTCCGTGAGGCCGGTCTCGTCCAACGCCTGCAACACCAGCCCGATATTGTGATCGAGGAAGGTGCAGAGCCCGTAATAAGCGGCGATGCAGGCCCGCCGGTCGTCATCGCTCAGCGGTTCGTCGTTGGCGGCATAGGTGGCGTTGTCCTCCAGCCAGGGATGCCGTTGGTAGCCGGTGGAGGGGTGCAGCTTGGTCGGCAGCGGGATCTGGTCGAGCGGGTAGAGGTCGAAATATTTCTTGGGCACTACGAACGGAAAATGCGGCGCGACGAAACCCAGGTAAAGCACGAACGGCTGATCCTTCGGCTGGTTCGCCGCCGCGTCGCGCAGCCACTCCACCGCCGACGCCGCGACGGCCGAGTCGTAGCGGTTGTAGGAGCTCTCGCCCGCGCCGATCTCCTTGATCATCTTGTGGGTGCGCCCGGTCGGCAGCGGGTCGCGGATCGAGCCCCAGACTTGGCCGATGCCCTGGAAGATGTGCATCGGGTCGATCTGCCGGTCGAAGCCGGTCGGCGCGTCCGCGTCGGTGTAGTGCAGCTTGCCGATGCTCTCGACCCGCACGCCCGCGTCTTGCAGCTTGTGGCCCCAGCCCGGCACCGCGCCGTCATAGGCCGTGGCGTTATCCCAATAGCCGATGCGGTGCACGTACTGGCCGGTCGCCCAACTCGCCCGCGCCGGCACGCAGATCGGACAGGAGGTGTAGGCGCTGGTAAAGCGGGTGCCGCGCGCCGCCAGTCTGTCCAGGTTCGGCGTCAGGACGACCGGACTGCCGTAGCAGCCCATATGGCGCGGGTCGTGCTCGTCCGACATGATGAAGACAAGGTTTTGCGGCTGCATCGGCGTTTGGCCTCCGGTTATCGGTTGACCGGAGCCTAGCGCCTCAAGCCGCGTCGTGGAAGATCACGCCAAGCGTATAGCGCTCGCCCGACAGCACGCGGCTGACGCCGTGCCGCATCGATGCCCGAAGGATCGAGCGTGAACCCTGTACCGGCCGTTCGTTGGTCGGGAACAGGATGAAGGCGCCCTGCGGAATATCCACCGCGGTGCCGATGGCCTGCTGGCGCGGGCGGTTTTCGACCAGCAGGAACTGGCCGCCGGTAAAATCCTCGCCGGGTTGGCTCAGCATGGCCGTCGCCTGGATCGGAAACGCCAGATCGCCGTAGAGGTCGCGGTGCAGACGATTGTAGCCGCCGAGGCCATAGCGCAGCAGCAGCGGCGTCGGCTTGGTCTGGCCGGCGCCGGCGCAGGCTTTGCGGTAGGTGGCGAGATCGGCAGGATAGCTTGCTTCGCGCCGCATCGCTGCCGCCATACGATTGGCGATGGGAGCCAGGTGGGCGTAGAACGCCTCTCGCAATTCCGTAACCAGCGGCGGTAGGGGGTCTGCGAAATAACCGTAGTCGCCCTCGCCAAAGGCATGCCGGGCCATGACGATGCGGCTGCGGAAGGCGGTGTCGTCCGAATACAGGTCGATCAGCGCGGCGCAGTCGGCTGGCGTCAATAGCGGCGGCGTCAGTGCAAAGCCCTGCGCCTCTATCGCCGCCTCGATGCCTGCCCAATCGAGCGCTGCGACGCGGTCTGCGCTCACGTGTGCTCTTTTTCCGCTTCGATCGGATGTTCGTCGGTCGCAGGGTCGAACAGGCGGTGCATGTGCACGATGAAATAGCGCATTTCTGCGTCGTCGATCGTGCTTTGCGCCTTGCCGCGCCATGCCTTGTAGGCAGACGCGTAGTTCGGATACATGCCGACGATGTCGAGTTTAGAAACGTCTTCGAAGGTTCGGGAGAGCGGGTCTTTCAACCGGCCGCCGAACACCAGATGCAGAAGCTGTTTGGTCACGATGCGCCCTTGCCTTAAAGCGTGTCTTCAAGCGAAGTCCGTTACCCACTCAACTTAGCGACCCGGCGACGCCTCCGCATCTGGACATTCGTCTAAGGCAGGCTGTCAGAGGTCGGCGTACTTCTCGGTGATGTCGCGCCAACCGGCCAGATCTTCCGGTCCGCGGATGCGGCGGGCGAGGCCGGCGGCGCCGGTCACCGGAACCAGAATGCGCTTCACACCCATTTCGGCCAAGCCCTTCAGGTCGTCGAGATCGTCCGGCAGGCTGGCGGTGAACTCGATCTCCGCCGGGTCGCGGCCATGCTCGGCGGCCGTGTCGCGGGCGATCTGGAACAACTCGCTGGGCGAGCCGCGGGCCGGGAAGAAGCCGTCGCCGAGGCGTCCGGCCCGTCTGGCTGCCGCTTTCGAGTGGCCGCCGACGACCAGCGGCACCGTGCCGTTCACCGGTTTCGGGCGGCAATAAGCGCCGTCGAACTTAACGAACCGGCCGTCATAGCTGGGCCGGTCCATCTGCCAGAGCGCGCGCATCGCCTGCATGTAGTCGTCGCAGCGAGGGCCCCGTTCCTCGAAATTGGCGCCGATGATCTCGAACTCTTCGCGCAGCCAGCCGACGCCGATGCCCAGCAGCACGCGGCCGCCGCTCATGGCGTCGAGGCTGGCGACCTGCTTGGCGCAGACCACTGGCGAGTGCTGCGACAGGATGAGGATGCCCGTCGCCAGCTTGATCTTGGTCGTCTGCGCCGCGATGTAGGCCATCCAGATCAACGGGTCCGGCAGGTCGGTCGCGCTGTCGATGCCCGGCATCTTGCCGGAATCGGAGTAGGGGTAGCTGCTCTCGTAACCTTCGGGAATAACCGTGTGTTCGACGGTCCAGGCGCTCTCGAACCCAGCGGCCTCACCGGCCTGCACCAGTTCGACGGCGTTGGCCGCTTGGGTGTATTTCCCGGTGTTGCAGTAGCGTAATCCGAATTTCATGGCAGTTTCCTCCTGGGGTGGGTTGCAAACAACGGTGTCGATAGCAAACCGAGTTGACCGGTTTTGATAGCACATTAATTGTCCGCTGC
>CAXBDI010000140.1:0-8503 GCA_963974445.1 uncultured Alphaproteobacteria bacterium | reverse complement strand
CTGTCCCATCGCCATCGCAGAACCCTCACTCTAGGCTACGAGACCAGAGAATCAGACATCGCCCAATGCGTCCAGGACAGACTTCGTCAACGGCCTGTTACGCGGGTTGAAAACCCAGCGCTCGGGATTGTCGGGATCGACCGACCAGCTTTCGGCCAGGCCAGGCGTCAGCGCGGCTGGCACGTCGGCCTTGGACAGGTCCCACAACACCACGGATAAGGTCTTTGGATCATCGGATACCTCCAAGCGTGATAAACTTCGCCTGCGTTCCATCCGCTCGCGCTTTTGAGTAACGGGGATCAGGTGGAAGCCAGACACCGGATGAATTGCAATATTAATGCCAAATAAATGGCGACGGCTTATTTGATTAAATTTGGTTCAATTGATAATTTGATCGGCAGATATTTTGGATATTGATCAAAAATCCTCGGCAAAAGACTGACTTTTGATCAACTGCCGGCTATTCGAGAATTTTTAATTTACTGGCGAGCGCGCTCAGCCATTGGGCGATGGGTCAGAGATTGACCATTGTGTGTTCGCATCTGCACAATTGTGCAGTGCTGTATATCGAGGTTGCCAGGGGCTTGGGCTCTACCGCAGCGATTCGCGGTCTGGCGCGAGATCCCCTGCCTTGAGCCCCAGCGTGCGCACTGCCGCGGGTAGTTCCAAGCCCTCGATCAGCGCCGCGGCGGTCGCGCCGAGGCCCGGTGCCGTCTGGATGCCATAGCCGCCCTGGCCGCAAAGCCAGAAGAAGCCCTCTTGCACCGGATCGAAGCCGGCCACCGGTGTTTTGTCGGCAACGAAGCTGCGCAGGCCGGCCCAGCGGTGGCGGATCGCGGTGATCTCCAACGTAGACGCCGTCTGAATCCGGTCGGCGCCGAGGGCGATGTCCATCTCGTCCGCATAGGCGTCGTGCGGTTTCACCGGCGTCTCGTCGGCAGGGGAGCCGAGGATCAGGCCGGCATCCGGCTTGTAGTAGAAGGTCTCATCCACATCGACGGTTAAGGGCCAGTGGCTGCTATCCACGCCGGCGGGTGGCGCGAACAGGAATGCGGTGCGCCGCTTTGGCACGCAGCCAACCGGCTTGCAGCCGGCCAATTCGCCGATGGTATCCGCCCACGCTCCGGACGCGTTGACGACGATCGGCGCTGTGAAGGCCGCGGCACTGGTCAGCACCTGCCACTGACCACTGCTGCGCTCCATCGCTTGAACGTCGGCATTGACGACGATCTGGCCGCCATGCGCCCGCAGACCGCGCAGGAAGCCCCGGTGGATCGCATCGACATCCATGTCGCGCGCGTTCGGCTCCCACCCGGCGCAGGCGACATAATTGGCGCGCAGGGCGGGGGAGATGGCCCGCGCCTCCGCCGCATCCAGCAGGCGCACGCTCGGCACGAGCGCCTGGCCTTCCTTCACGGCAGCTTCCACCGCCGCGGTCTGGTCGGCGCGTCCGATGAACAGCGCGCCTCTGGGCGAGAGCAATGGGTGGTCGGCAAAGCCTGTCGGCGGCTTGTCAAAAAATGCTTCGCCGGCAACGGTCAAGGCGCAAACCGCGGCGTTGCCGTAAGCTTGGCTGTAGAGCGCAGCGGAGCGGCCGGTGGTGTGATAGCCGCACCGGTCTTCCCGCTCCAGCAGGATGACCCGCCGGCCACGCTTCGCCAGGAAGTAACCGACGGAGGCGCCGGCCATGCCGCCGCCGACGATCAGGACATCGGCGTCGGTTGTCATCCCATCTTTGCCATGGCGTCTTGCGCCATTTTGCCGACGGTTTTGCAGGCTGGCCGCGCGAAGCAGCGCTGCTGCCAGGCCTGGACATTGGCATGCGGGGCCATATCCATCTTCGCCATCGCCCCCCACTGAAACACGCTGGCGACGTTCAGGTCGGCCACGGTGAAGCGGTCGCCGACCAGGTACTGCCGGCCCTTAAGGACGCCATCCAGCACGGTGAGCGGCTGCTCCAGCGCGGCACGCTGTTCCTTCACCTTCTCGGCGTTTTTCTCGAAGCCCATGATACCGAAGGCGTGCAGGATGCCATGCAGCAGCGCCCGCTCACATTCCGTTGCCACCCAGAACGACCATTGCTGCGCCAAGGCTTCGTCTTTGGCGGTATCCGGCTGCAGCGAGCCTTTGCCGAACGTCCGCGCCAGATACAGGTTGATCGCCATCGACTCGAACAGGACCACGTCGTCATGCTTCAACGCCGGCAGCTTGCCATTCGGGTTGATGGCCAGGTAGGCCGGCGCCTTGTGATCGCCAGCGGACATGTCGACCTCCTCCAGCTTGTAGTCGAGGCCCAGTTCTTCCGCCGCCCAGAGGCAGCGTCCGGCGCGCGTCAGGGGTGTGCCGTAAATCGTGATGGTCATCGAATGCTACTCCGCAGCGTTGGCAACGGTTTCGGGGAACGCCTGAATCCATTTGTTCGGATCGGCGCGGCCGTATTGTGGTGCATAGGGCGCTTCCGCACCAAGCTCAAACGCCGCGCGCCAGGGCCAGCGCGGCTCGTAAAGGATGCCGCGGGCCATGGCGATCATGTCGACATCGCCGCTCGCCACCAGGTTTTCAGCCAGTTTCGGGTCGCGGATCATGCCGACGGCCATAGTCGGCAGGCCGCTCGCCGCCTTGATCCGCGCCGCATATCCCGCCTGATAGCCGGGGGCGAGCGGCGGGCGCACCAGGCTGTTGCCGCCGCCGGAAATGTCGAGGAAGTCGCACCCCTCCGCCGCCAAGGCTTGCGCGAAGTGGATGGCGTCTTCGACCTGCAAGCCCTCGTCGTCCCAATCGGTGCCGTTCATGCGCACGCCTAGTGGCTTGTCACCGGGCCAGGCGGCGCGCATCGCCTGGAACAGGTCGATCGGGAACTTGATGCGGTTCTGGATCGGGCCGCCGAACCCATCGTTGCGCTTGTTGGCGATGGGCGAGAGAAACTCGCTGACCAGATAGCCGTGCGCACCGTGCAGTTCGACCACGTCCAGGCCGATACGGGCGGCGCGCTCGGTCGCCTTCACCGCCGCGGCAATCACCTCGTCCATCAGGCCGCGGTCCATCGCTGTCGGCGTGTGCCAGCCATCGCCGAAGGGAATGGCCGAGGGTGCGACGGTCTGCCAGGCGCCTTCCTCCGGTTTCAGGGATGCGCCGCCCTGCTGCGGCGGCTTGGTCGACGCCTTGCGGCCGGCATGGCCCAACTGGATGCCGATGGGCATGTCGGAATACTGGCGGCAGATATCAACCACCCGCTGCATCGCGGCCTCGTTCGCGTCGGAATAGAGACCGACGCAGCCGTGCGAGATGCGACCGCGCGCCTCCACCCCGGTCGCCTCGATGATCAACAGCCCCGCCCCGGATTGCGAGAGATTGCCAAGGTGGATCGTGTGCCAGTCGCTCATCGAGCCATCATCGGCCGAATACATGCACATCGGGGCCACGACGATTCGGTTTGGCAGTGTCACGCCGCGCAGGTGGATGGGCTGAAACAGGGCGCTGGTCATAGGCTTGAACCTCGAATGCGGCGATACGGAATTTAGCGGCGAGAATGCGGAGTTCGCCTGGGCGCGATACGCTTTACCTCATCACATCCAGTTGGAAAAGCGCTTCCCATTGAGAAGGAGTTATGTCGGATGTTGCACCGGCGGCCGTTGCCGGCTGATCGGTAGCGGGTGCGGCAGATCTATCTCTGCCTAACCGATGGTCTTGGTTCCATCGGGTTAGAAACGGAAATGGCCCGCTCCTCATCTAAGAGAAGCGGGCCACTCCGAACTGCTTCGCAGCAGTGGAAGACCGGCTGAAGACTAATTCAGCAAACGGATTTCCACGCGGCGGTTCGCGCTTTCGACAACACCGTCGGCGGTCGGCACGGCGAGGTCTTCCTCACCCGTGGCGCTCACGTTGATTCGGCTGGCGTCAATGCCCAACTGGCCAAGGATATCAACCACGGCTTCGGCACGGCGGGCCGACAGGCCCAAGTTATACTGAGCTGGACCGCTCGTATCCGTGTGACCGGAAACGATCAGCGGCGCGTCGCTTGCCTTCATCGCGTTTTCGGCTGCGGCGCTGATCGGCGCCTGGCCATTGCCATCGACGTTGTCGCTATTGAGAGCGAAGTAGACGGTCCACGGACCGCTATCCACCATCATCGGCATCGACGCCGGCTCTAGGCCAGCCATGCCGTTTTCGAACGTCTGCTTACAGGCGGCGATATCGTCCGGCTGATGATTTTCCTCGGCTTCCTGCATCCAGCAATCGAAGCCGGCAACCGCCATGGCGGCCGCTTCCGGACTGGCATTGGCAGCGCCACCAGCCAGTGCGGCGGTCAGCGAATCGCGTGCCGGGCTGAGCATGGCCAAATTCGCTGAGGTCAGCATACGCTCGCTGAGCTCTTGCGGGCCGGTCACGCCATTGGTCGCGGCCAGGGCCTTGCCGCCGAAGAAGTTGGCGTCGGACCAGTCTTCCTCGCGGCGCTCACTGTCGGCCAGCGTCATGTAGTTTTTATACAATGCCTGCTCGTAGGCGTCGCCTGCCGGGGCGGAAGTCTTGGCTGTATCGTAGAGGCTGGTGCAAGCGCTGAGGCCCAGGCCCATTACCGCGACGAAAGCCGTTGTCTTAAGGTTTGAAAGCATGGATTTGCCCATTCTCCTAAAAATTTGACGGATTACCTGACGGTCAACTGATACGCGACACACGCGGTTCGCACTCACCCGACCTCAACCTGTATGAGCAACTCACACAGATTAGGAACCTCTAAACTAGTTCAGTGTTCCTGAAAAGCCCATTGCAAAATGAGTTGGCGGCAGAGGTCTGAAAACAGGCATTTCCAACTAATTCAAGGGTAGCAGGTCTGGCGGCAGTGGCGGCGCCTTGAACCCGTCGGGCGGCGCCAACATGGCCGCTCGCAAAACTTTCGCGGCGGCGTTGTCAGCATAAGCTACCGAAGACCCGTTTTTCGAAACCCCGAGTTTTTGCCACAGCCGGGGCAAGTTGAACTCGGTTGCAGACCGATGCCAGGAGACAAAATCTGCCATCGCCGGGAAGCCAACCGATTGATCACAAGCGGAAATTATCGCCGACGTTTGGGCGCGGACGGTGGCGTTACCGACTGACCGCAGGCCGGCGCGCAAACAATCCACCATAGTCTTGTTGCCGTCGGTCGCTTCGACGATTGCGATATTTGTGGCCAGTAATGCCAGTGCGCCACCCCAATATGGGTTGGTGCGCTGCAGCCCCATGGTGGTGAGCCCAAGCGAACCTGCGGGCATGCCGCCCAGCCACTCGCTCCAAACCTGGTCGGCTGTATAGAGGCCGGCAATATGTCGCAAGATGGGCTCGACATAAGTGGCCATACCTTCCATTAGCCACATGCCGTCGCGGGGCAGGTGCGGCTGGGCTAAGTGCAGCAACTCGTGGGTTAAAATCCAATCGCGCCGGTATAGCGTGTTGGCGGTAACCCCTCGCCCGGCCACGATTTGCATCGTGGCGCCGCCGCCGCCACGCACCCGGCCGAACGAGACACGATCGGCAGCGCCGGCCGGTACGATGGCCACCATCAGCCGGTCGACCGGGAACCCTTGCCAGTATTCGGCGGAGAGCGCGGCGAAATATTGGACCCAGCTTGCCAAGGCCGGCGCGCCGATTGCGATGTCCGAGGCGCCAACGTGAACGGCGATAGGCACTGGCTCGCCGTCCCGGCCGGTGACCTCAACCTGCAGCGCTGGCCGGGTCGAGAACAGAGAATAGCCGGCAAACGACAGGCCGCCCGCCGTCAAACGGCTAATCTGTGGGGCGGACGGGCCGAGAGGTTGCATCGCGTGAATCGCATGCAGGCCGGGCGAGGTCTTTATGCGCACGTGCAGGTCCGCATCGAACCGGGTCGGCTCCGGCATGCCCAGCCACGTGTCAAGCGGCGCCATCAAGGTATCGGCCGTCAGCGCCACATCGCGCGATCCTCGACCGCCGCCGACCCGCGACGCCAGATCGACGTCGTAGGTCAGACCGCCGCCGCCGGTTTGCCAACCGCGGGCGGTGGCCATGGCGGGGGCTCCGGAGAGAGTCCGCACATTGCCGACGGCCAACCGGTCGGTGCGGGCGAATTCGATTCGCTCGATCTCCGGGCGGCATCGGGCGGTGATCGCCAGTTGCAGTTGCCGCGGCGGGCCGTTCGCCATGACGTCGAACACGCAAGCCGGCTCTGGCCGCGCAGTATCTGCGGCGCTGGCGGATACGGCGGGCGCGAAGATCGGCAGAAAGAGCAGCGCTGTCAGCGCCGAAAGGGGGCTGGGCATAGGCGCTACTCGGTGTGGCAAGAGGGGAAGAGGGAGCGGATGCCGTGTTCCAGATCCGCCATGACAGCCGCCAGGATCACCATACGCCGCGCCCCTTGGCGGATGAAGCCTTGCAGCACATCTTCGACCACCGCCATGAAGGTCTCGGCCCGCAGGTGCTGACTGCCGGCAAAATCGCGGAAAACCGGGTAGTATCCGGATGCGATCGTCGGCGCGGCCAGCACCCGCATCCGGTCGGCCAGGCGCCAACCTCCGGCCAGGTTAGATCGGTCAGACATGTGCCGCGCTCGGCCATCGGGCAGATCGCCTTCCTTAACCGTCGCCAGCGCCGAGGCGATCTTTGCCACTGCAACCGCGATGCAGATCATTTTCTGTTAACTTGCTGACCATTACGCATAACATTGGCGTGAGTTCACAGGGTAGTGACTGGCCTATTGTGACAAAAACCAACTTCTATACAGCGCGGGTCAGGAACACTTGGCCCGGATGTCAACCGAGTCTACCTATTTCAAAGGGATCCTTAACAATGAACAAGTCAGCTCTTCTCGCCACCGCCGTGGCCGCCGCCATCGGCGCCACGTTCGCCGTCGCTCCAGCCGCCGCTGCGGATCCGATGGCCGCCGCTGCGGATCCGAAGATGGAGAAATGCTTTGGCGTCGCGAAGGCCAAGGCCAACGATTGCCAGACGGCGACCAGCTCTTGCGCCGGTACCTCCAAGGTAGACGGCCAGAAGGACGCCTTTGTTATGGTCCCGGCCGGCCTGTGCGAGCGCATCGTAGGCGGATCGACGTCCACTAGCTGATGAGCGAATAGGCTGGAGCGAGGATCGAAGCGGATGACGCAAGCGACTCCAAATCCGGCCGACCGAGTGCCCGCTGCCGGTGGTTGTCCGACGGCGGCGGGCATCGGCTTGCGCGCGGCGCATTTCGTCGAAGTCACCGAACGGCGCCCCGCCATTCCCTGGCTGGAAATCCATTCGGAGAACTATTTGGGCGGCGGTGCGCCGCTTTCATACCTGGAGCAAGCGCGCAGCCACTATCCGATCTCGATGCACGGCGTCGGCCTGTCGTTGGGCTCGGCGGAGGGCATCGACAGGCGTCATCTGGACAGACTCACCCGTTTGGCCGGCCGGATCGAGCCTGTTCTGGTGTCCGAGCATGTTTCGTGGAGTGTGCACAACGGCACGTATTTCAACGATCTGTTGCCTTTGCCCTACACGGAGGAAAGCCTTGCGGCGGTCTCCCGAAATATAGAGACAGTGCAGGAGGCATTCGGCCGGCCAATTCTGGTCGAGAATGCGTCGACCTATCTGCAATTCAAGCACTCGACCATTCCGGAATGGGAATTCATGCGCGAACTGGCGCGGCGCACCGGTTGCGGGATATTGCTGGACGTCAACAACATCTACGTCAGTTGTCAAAACCATGGCTGGAGCGCCGGGGATTACCTGAATGCGATGGCGGGCGCGCCGGTCGGCGAAATACACCTGGCGGGCCACGCGGAAAATCGGGTTGGCGAGCGGATCGTCCGCATCGACGACCATGGCAGCCACGTCGCACCGGCTGTCTGGGCTCTTTACGAAAAGGCGCTGCGCCTGCTCGGGCCGGTGCCGACCCTGATCGAATGGGATACGGCGATACCGGAACTGCCGGTCCTGCTGGCGGAAGCAGGCACGGCCCAGGCATATCTCAACCGGGCGGTTCAGCATGCCGACGCTGCGTGAGTTGCAAAACGCGTTTCGGGCGGAAGTCCTGGCGATGCAGGCGTTGCCGGAGGCTGCAAGGGCCACGCCATTCATCCTGGAGGATGGGTTGGGCGCGCCTGAGCGGCTGCAAATCCACCGCAACCACATCTACACGACTTTGAGCGAGGCGCTGGCGGGGATCTACCCGGCGGTGCAGGCCATGGTGGGCGAGGCGTTTTTCCAAGCCGTGGCGAATCGATTCGTTGCAGAGGCGCCGCCGAGCGAGCCGATGCTCTACAGCTATGGCGACCAATTCGCGGCGTTTCTGGCGGGCTTCGGCCCTGCCACCGGCCTGCCGTATCTGCCGGACCTGGCCCGGCTGGAATGGGCGCTACACTCCAGCTTTCACGCCCCGGACGAGGACGCGCTGACCAGTGAAGCCCTGGGCGCGGTTCCACAGGACGCCTTGTCGGAACTGAACCTTTTCCCGCACTCCAGCGCCCGGTTGCTGCGGAGTAAATGGCCGGTGGCCGCCCTTTGGCAAGCG
>CAXBDI010000139.1:0-8733 GCA_963974445.1 uncultured Alphaproteobacteria bacterium | reverse complement strand
GGCCGCCGATGCGGCATCCGTTGTCGATCATCGACACGCTGACCTCCCTGCATGCCACGACGGCGATTGCGACGGCGCTCTATGCCCGCAGCCAGACCGGCAAGGGCCAATATGCCGAGATCGCTCTGTTCGATGCGGCGGTGGCGGCGACGGCCAACGCCGCCATGCACTACCTGACCAGCGGTACGGAGCTGCCGCGCAGCGGCAATGCGCATTCGACGGCGGTGCCGGTGAACGTCTTTCAGGCCAGCGACGGGCCGATCTACATGGCCATCGGCAATCAACGGATGTACGAGACGTTTTGCAAGATTATCGAACGTCCCGACCTGGCGTCGGACCCGCGCTTTGTGACGATGGCGGCGCGCTCGGAAAATCGCGGCGCACTCTATACCATCCTGGGCGAGATGTTCGCGCGCGAACCCCGAGCCTACTGGGCCGAGAAACTGCGCGCTCTGCCGGTCGGTCCGGTCTTGAGCATCGGCGAGGCGCTGGAGAGCGAGGCGGTGGCCATCCGCGGCCTGGTCAATACCGTCGACCATCCGCACGGCCCGCTGCGCCAACTCAGTTCGATCTACCATTTCAGCGGGACACCGGTGCAGGATACCCGCCCGTCGCCTCTGTTGGGGCAGCATACGGAGGCGGTGTTGCGGGACCTGTGCGGATTGGATTCGGAGCGGATCGCCGCGCTGCGCGAGGCCGGCGTGATCGCCTGACCCTCGGCCCCTCTCATCCTGAGTAGCCGCGCAGCGGCGTATCGAAGGGCCAGAATGGCGGGCGGGTGCGCTGCCCTGCCGACAAAAAGCAAACATCGAGGAACCCGTCCCATGACCTATTTCCCGCCTGCAGGCGACGATGCTTGGGAGCGTGTCTCGCCGGCCGCCGCCGGCCTCTCCGCCGATGGTGTCGCAGCCGCGGTCGCCCATGCAAAGGCGCACGACTCGCCCTGGGTTTACAACCTGCAAGAACACCTGGAGGCCGGCCACTTCGAGCCACCGCCCTGGAACGAGATCATCGGCCCGACCCGCGGCCGCGGCGGCCCCGCCGGCGTCATCCTCAGCGGCGGGCGCATCGTGGCGGAATGGGGCATGCCCTGGCGGCCGGACATGACGTTCAGCGTCGCCAAGTCCTTCATCTCACTCTGCGTCGGCCTCGCCCATGACGACGGCCTGATCCCGGATCTGGATGCGCCGGTGCACGATTTGGTGAAGGACGGCGGCTTCGACAGCGATCAGAACGCGACGATCACCTGGCGCATGCTGTTGCAACTCACCAGCGAGTGGGAGGGCGAGTTGTGGGGCAAGCCGGATACGGTCGACCGCAATCGCGAATTGGCAACCGAAGGCCGGAACAAGGCGAAGGGCGAGGCGCGGCCGCTGCAAACCCCCGGTACGCTGTGGGAATACAACGACGTGCGCGTCAACCGGCTAGCGCTGGCGGCACTGCGAGTGCTGGGGCAGGGGCTGCCCGCAGTGTTGGCAGCGCGGATCATGGGGCCGATTGGGGCTTCTGCAACCTGGGAATGGCACGGCTACAAGAACTCTTGGGTCACGGTGAATGGTCAGTATGTGCAGAGTGTTTCCGGCGGCGGCCATTGGGGCGGCGGCATGTTCATCTCCGCCTACGACCTGGCCCGCGCCGGCCTGCTGATCGCCCGCAACGGCAATTGGGATGGCCGGCAATTGATCTCTGAAACCTACCTGGAGCAGGCGGCGGCGCCCTGCGCCCTCAATCCCAGCTATGGCCTGATGTTCTGGCTGAATACCAGCCGCATCCAGTATCCGGATGTGCCCAACCACCTGGTGATGATGCACGGCGCCGGCGCCAATCGCGTCATCGTCGACCGCCAGCGCGATCTGGTAGTCGTGCTGCGCTGGATCGACGGCCAGGCGACGAACGGCTTGCTGAAGCGGCTGTATGGGTGAGATAGCAGCGGGAGCAAGGTTGAAGCTGGCAAGTCACCCCACCCTTCGGCGTCGTTGCGAGGCGGAGGCGAAGCAATCCACCAACGGTCATCGCGGCAGGCCAGCGCCGATGGATTGCCGTGCGGCCTCCGGCGGCTCGCAATGACGCCAAGGGATGCGCGCGTAAGCCGCCGGTCTTAATCCACGCCCGCCCGCTTCGCCCCGGCCTTCGCCGCCAGCGACGCCGCCAGGAATTGGCTGATATCGCCATCCAGCACCGCCTGGCTGTTGCCGGTCTCGACGCTGGTGCGCAAGTCTTTGATCATCTGATAGGGCTGCAGCACATAGCTGCGGATCTGGTGGCCCCAGCCGATATCGGACTTGCCTGCCTCCACCTCGGTAGAGGCTTCTTCGCGGGTTTTCAATTCCAGTTCGTACAGCCGGGCCTTCAACATATCCATCGCCGTCGCCCGGTTGCGGTGTTGCGAACGGTCGTTCTGGCACTGCACGACGATGCCGGTCGGTTCGTGGGTTATGCGGATGGCGGACTCGGTCTTGTTGATGTGCTGGCCGCCGGCGCCGGATGCGCGGTAGGTGTCGATCCGCAAATCCTTATCTTCGATCTCGATCTCAATTGAATCGTCGATTACCGGATAGACCCAGACGCTGGAGAAGCTGGTGTGACGCCGCGCCTGGCTATCGAAGGGCGAGATGCGCACGAGGCGATGAACGCCGCTCTCGGTCTTCAGCCAGCCATAGGCGTTGTCGCCGCTGATCTTCAACGTCACCGACTTGACGCCGGCTTCCTCGCCCGGGCTCTCCTCCAGCAATTCGACCTTATAGCCGTTCTTCTCCGCCCAGCGCGTGTACATGCGCACCAGCATCTGGGCCCAGTCCTGCGCCTCCGTCCCGCCGGCGCCGGCATGGATCTCCAGGTAGGCGTCGTTCATGTCCGCCTCGCCGGACAGCAGCGATTGCAGGCGGGCGACCGACGCCTTCTGTTGCAGCGTGGCCAGATCGGCCTCAGCCTCCGCAATCGTCGCCTGATCGTCTTCCTCTTCCGCCAGTTCGATCAGCCCGACGCAGTTCTCCAACTCGTTCTCCAACTCGCGGTAGCCCTCGATGGAATCGGTCAGCCGTGTGCGCTCTCGCATCAGCTTTTGCGCGGCGTCCGGGTCGTTCCAGAGGTTGGGATCTTCGGAGAGCGCGTTCAGTTCCGAGATGCGCTCCAGAGCGCGATCCCAGTCAAAGATGCCTCCGCAGAATGGAGAGCGCTTCGCGGATTTCGTCGACGATAGCCTGAGTTTCGGCGCGCATGGTTCAGCTTCCTGACATCGGACCCGTTGCAAGGCCGCGTTACTAGACCAATCTAATATGCTAGGGCAACAATTCACAACATCCCAGCGTTACACGAGAGGGCTCTGCCATAGGCGGGGCCTTTCTAACGCCGACTAACGTGGTATAGGGCGGAGCGTTGACAGCGATTGCGATCATCAACCGGCATTCGGGCACGGCGCTGAACCATGAACCCGCCGCACTGGAAGCGGCGATCCGTTCGGCGCTCGACGCCGCCGGTTTGCAAGCGGAATTGCAAATCGTCGCGGGCAATGAGTTGGAGGAGGCGCTGCAAAATGCTGCATCAAGCTCCGCCGAGTTGTTGATCATTGCAGGGGGGGACGGCACGATCAACGCCGCCGCCCGCGCTGCCATGAAAGCCGATAAGACGTTGGGAATCCTGCCGATGGGCACGCTGAACCGGCTGCCGAACGACCTGAGCATCCCGCTGAACCTGTATGCCGCGGCTCGCGTGATCGCGAACGGCAAAGCCCGCCGGATCGATGCAGCCGAGGTCAACGGCGAACCGTTTTTCTGCAATTCTTTCTTCGGTCTGCCGGCAATTTTCTCTGAATACCGGAACAACTTGCGAGGCAAACCGTTGCTGCGACGGATACATGGGTACTTTAGCGATTTCGTTCGCACGGCACGGGCTGCGCGCGAGATCGAGGTCACCGTGAATAATAACGGAAGCGAGCGCGTTATCCGTGGCATGGCGTTCGCTGTCTCCAACAACCCGTACGATGAGACGCAGTTCATGGCATTGCACCGCGGTTGGATGGATAAAGGACTGTTGGGTTTTTATGTGAGCAAGCACAAATCATTCGGTAGCTTTGCATGGATGCTGGTTAAGGTCTTGTTTGGCCGTTGGAATGGAGAGCGACATCTTGAACGCTTTACGGCCAAGACTATCACGATATCGGCGAAGAGATCAGAGTTAAAATTGACGAACGATGGGGAGCTTATGAAGATGAAAACACCTTTGGTTTATAATGTTATTCCGAAAGCATTGTCCGTCATGACTCCGCATTCGGTATGACCAAAGTTGCATTTATTTCCGATCTGCATTTCGGGACCGTGCCCGACGGGTTGGCCGATACCTTGCAGCAGGATCTGCATGACCAATCCCTGGATGCCGTCGTTGTCGTCGGCGACATGACCCAACGGGCCAGACGGCATGAGTACCGGGCGGCAGCCGCTTTCATCGGGGAGTTGCCGGGGCAGGTTCTGGTCGTGCCGGGCAATCACGATATCCCGACCTGGAACCTGCTGGCCCGCGCCGCGTGGCCCTACCGGCGGTATAAGCGGCATTTCGGCGCTCCCGAGGTGCAATCGGCCGTGTTCGACGATCTGGTCGTCGTCGCACTGAATACCGCCAAGCGGATGCAGCCGCATCTGCGGTGGCAGGAGGGCACGTTGCGGCGGCGTCAGGTGCGGCACGCCTGCCATCTGATCGCGGCCCAGGACCCGGGCCTGCTGAAGATCATCGCGACGCACCATCCCTTGGTGCGGTCGTCGGTTGTCGAACGGGCCATCCCTGCGCGCCGCGCCCGGGCGGGCCTGCAAGCGTTTGCCGACGCCGGCGTCGATATGCTGGTATCCGGCCATACTCACCTGCCGTTCCGCCATGCTATCGAGGCGCCGTTGCAGCATGATGGCGAAGGCATCTTGGCGCTCGGCACACCCTCTGCCTTATCGGACCGATTGCGCGGCGAGCCGAACGGCTATTGGATGGTGACCGCCGATAGTGGCAAGTTGCAGCCGCAGCTACGCTCCTATCGGGAGGGCCGCTATCAGGCGGAAGAGCCTGCGGACGTGACTGTTGTCGAGCCGTAAACGCGGTCTCCGAAGGTGGTGAGCGTTTTTGTTGGTCTGGGGACGCGCCGCCCTACAGACACGCCCGCAATCCCTCCCGGTAGGTCGGATAGAGCAGAGTGACCCCCAGTTCCTGCTTGATCCGCTGATTGCGGACCCGCCGGTTGTCGGCGTAGAAGCTGCGCGCCATGGCTGAGAGGTCGGCCTGGTCGAGCGGCACCTCCGGCGGCGGCGCGATGCCGAGCAAGCCGGCGGCGAAGGCTTGTACGTCCGATGTCGGCGCCGGCTCGTCATCGGCGCAGTTGAACACCGGCCCGGCGATTGGCCGCGCCATGCCGGCGATAACGATCTGCACGATGTCGTCCACGTGAATGCGGCTCATGGCGTGGCCGGGCTTGACGACGCTGCGGGCATCCGGTTTCTGCACCCGCTCCAGCGCGCTACGCCCGGGGCCGTAAATGCCGGCAAGGCGGAAGACCTGCACGGGCTTGCCGGCGTACTTGCCCCATGCGAGCCATTGCTGCTCCGCCCCGACCCGACGTTGCGCCCTGGCGGAGGTTGGCGTCGGCAGTGTCGTTTCATCCACCCACCCGCCGCCATGGTCGCCGTAGACGCCTGTGGTGGACAGACAGCCGGCCCATTTCAGGCTCCTTAAAGCTGCCAAAGCGTCGGCATGCAGCCGCAGGGCAGGGTCGCCATCCTCGTCGGGTGGGATGGAGCTGAGGACGTGGGTGACGCCCTGGAACGCCTCGGACGAAAGCGGCTCGCGGCCGTCGAACACCGCCTTGCCCGCGCCGCCGTTCCGGCTGGTGCCGGTCACGCGCCAGCCGTCCGCCTCCAGCCGTCGCCGCAGCCGGGCGCCGGTATAGCCTTCGCCGAAAATCAAGAGATGCTGCGGCATGCTGTTTCCGCCTTAGTCGAGGTCGATATCCACCCACACCGGCGCATGATCGCTGGGTTTGAGCCAGCCGCGGGCGTCGCGGTGGATGCCGGCAGCGGTCAGCGCGCCTTGCAACGGCGGCGTCACCCATATGTGATCGAGCCGGCGGCCCCGGTCGGAGGCATTCCAGTCGCGGGCGCGGTACGACCACCAACTGTAGAGCTTTTCCTCTGGCGGAATGAAATGGCGGACGGCGTCGAACCAGTCCAACGCCGATTGCGCCCCGTTCAGCCCCTCCACCTCGACCGGTGTGTGCGAGACGACCTTCAGCATTTGCTTATGCGACCAGACGTCGGTCTCCAGCGGCGCGATGTTCAGGTCGCCGACTTTGATCGCTTTCAGGTCCGCCTCCGCCTTGCGGCCGGCCCAGTAGTCGGTCAACTCCGCGACGAAATCCAGCTTGTGGCCGAACTTGTCGTTGATCTCCCGGTCCGGAATGTCGCCGCCGGCGGGGATGTAGAAGTTGTGCAACTCCGTGCCATCGCCGATCACCGTCATGACGTGGCGGCCGTCGAGCTTGCCGCAGAAATTCTTGATCTCGGTTGCGGCGAAGGGCTGTCGGGCAATCGTGGCGACCCCATGCAGCCCCTTGATGCCGTTCACCACCTGGTGCGGAAAGCCGGCTTCAGCCAGGGCTTCCGCCGGGAATTGCTCGTTCAGGCATTTGATCTCCTGCAAGCAGACCACGTCCGGTTTCAGCGTCTCGATCATTTTCAGGACGAGCGGCAGCCGTAGCCGGACCGAGTTGATGTTCCAGGTAACGATGCGCATGGGTTCAGTGGTCCCTTATCTGGCGTTCTGCTTGTCTTGTTCCGTGACGAAGGCGCCGGCGTAAAAAGCATCCGCCGCGAGCCCCTGAGCGAACAGCGCCGGCGGCAGGTAGGCTTCTTCCATCAGGCTGTGCTCTCGATATGGTCGAGCAGGTGGCCCATGCATTCATCCGGGCGCTCGAACAGCATCATATGGCTGGTGCCGGCGAGGTGCGCCAGCTTGGCATTGGGCACGCGCTCCGCCGCCAGCCATTGCATGCGCGCGGCCCAACTGGGCGGTCCGCCTGCCTCCGGCGGATCGCTGGCGACGAACAGGGTCGGGCAGCGGAAGCGGTGGACGAAGTTGAAGGTCGAACTGTTCAGGGTCATTCGATAGCCCGCGGCCTCGACTGCCGGGTCGCACGCAAGTTCATAGCCCGCTCCATCGGCCTTGGGCCGCAGCGTCGCGGCTGCATGCGCCGCCAGCATGTCCCGGTCCCAGGCGGCATAGTGCGGGTTGCCGGCCAGGCGCTCGGCGAACGCCTGCGGACTGTCCCAGTCCCGCCGCCGCCGCTCTGCCGCGCGGATCAGGCCGCCGGACAACTCGCCGGAAACCGCATGCTCCGGCAGGTCCGGCGTGGGCGATAGCGGCGGCTCGAACAGGCAGGCGCTCGCAAACGGCATCCGGTCGTGCACGGCGCCCAGTCGCAAGGCCGCCAGGCCGGAAAACGAGTGGGCGGCGAAGTGGAGCGGCCGATCATTGCCCATCCGCTGCCGGACCGCGGCGGAGACCAGCGCCAAATCGTGGGCGAGCAAATCGACATGGGTGCTCTGCGCCAAGGGTTCCGGCGGCCGCGCCGCACCGCCATGGCCGCGGGCGTCGAACGCGAACACCGGCATATGCGGGGTCAGGCGCTGCAGGAAGGGCAGGTAGCTGCCGGCGGCAAAGCCGTTGGCGTGGCCGAACAACAGCGCCGGACCCTCGCTCACCGGACCGTGCAGCCGATAGAGACGCAAGGCAGTGCCATCGCAGCCGTCGAGCCATTCTGCGGTGGCTGCTTCCGTGGGAATCGAGGGAGGGAGCATCGACCCGCTAAGCTGCGCGCCGCTTCTCGCCGCGGGTATACGCCTGAACCGCCTCGCCGAACAGCGCGAACAGGTCGTGCGACAGCCGGTCCTGCAAGTACACCGCCTCCGGATGCCATTGCACGCCCAGCACATAACCGGGGGCATTCGGGGCGGAGATCGCCTCGACCACGCCGTCGTCGCTCAGGCCCTCGACGATCATGCCGGGGGCGACGCGGTCCACGGCTTGGGCGTGCAGCGAGTTGACCAATACACGCTCGGCGCCGACCAGCTTGTGCAAAACACCGCCCGGTGAAACCGTAATCCAGTGCGCCAGCGCTACTTTTCGCTCCGCCGAAGCCGCCTTGTCGGACCGGTGATCGCGCTTGCCGGGTACACGATGCAGGAACTGGTGCAGAGAACCGCCAAGCGCCACGTTCAACTCCTGTATGCCGCGGCAGACGGCGAACACCGGCACGCCATGCTGCACCGCCAGCCGGATCAGCGGCAGTGTGGTCGCATCGCGGAACGGGTCGTGCTTGATATCCGGGGCGGCGCGCGGCGCCTCGTAATGGTGCGGCTCGACATTCGATGGGCTGCCAGTCAAAACCAGTCCGTCGATACGGCTCAGGACCTCCGCATGCTCCGTCTTCTCGCCCAGCGCCGGAATGACGATGGGCATTGCGCCGGAAACATCGTGCAAGGCGTGCAGGTAGCGCTCGTTGGCGGTGTGGTAGTTCAGCGCCGGGTTCATCTCACGCACACAGGCGGACACGCCGACCACAGGCCGAGGCATAGGCAGAAACTCCATCACTTACGTGGTGACCATAATATGACATAAGTATTGTCACTTCGGCAATGCCACAGAGGAGCGTGTGTCGACGACAGACGGTATGTCCGGTTTCAGTAGCACATGAGTTGTCCGGTT
>CAXBDI010000138.1:0-8791 GCA_963974445.1 uncultured Alphaproteobacteria bacterium | reverse complement strand
CGATTGGGCGCCTGGCGCGCGAGACCGGTTGCAAGGTGCAGACGATCCGCTACTACGAGCAGATTGCCCTGATGCCCCAGCCGTTTCGCACGGCCGGCAATCAGAGGCGCTATGGGCCAAACCACGTGGCGCGGCTGGCCTTCATCCGGCACGGCCGGGAGCTTGGGTTTCCGCTGGACGCGATCAGGGAATTCCTGAGCCTCTCGGACGAGCCCGACCGGCCTTGCGCGGCGGCGGACCGGATTGCGCGCGCGCAGCTCCAAACCGTCGAGAGCCGGATTGCCCGGCTAAATTCCTTGAAGCTCGAGCTCGAGCGGATGATAGAGCAGTGCAAAGGGGGACGCATCGCCGAGTGCCGCATCATCGAGGTGCTCGCCGACCACGCGGAATGCTTGCACGAGAACCACATCGCGCCGGCGTGATAACCGCTTGCGATGGCGGGCGCCTCGGGGGTCAGTTCGACCACAACGATGGCGAGAAGTCCCAAGAAGCACATGGTTCATCAGGCGAGGTCTTCCAAAACTCGGAGCGCTTCACAGCGACAGCAGTGCGACGCTCCAGATACCCCTCATGAGAATCCTTACCGGTGCTCACGCAGCAAGCACCGCTAACTCCACGCCAGCGATCCCGAAGCGGAACCTTCGCAAATTTCCCCTTGAACCTCTAGTCGCTGTAGCTCCTATCTTCATATCTGTCTAGTGATTCGCTTGGAGAAAACCTATGGCCCATGATGGACACAAACACGAACACAGCGACGATAACCACACGCACGATCATCACGGCTCTGCTTGCTGCGGGTCGGACGGCGATGCAATGTGCGGCGACATCGGGCCGACTGGGAACGTGGATGCTGCGGGGCGCAGTTTTCTTGTCAACGGCCTGGATTGCGCCGAGGAAGTGTCGATCCTGAACAAGGCGCTTGGCCCCGAGGTCGGAGGTACCGAGCATCTGGCCTTCGATGTCATGAACGGGCGGATGACGGTGCTCGATAGCGCCAAGCCGTTGCCCGACGACCGCATCATCGCGCTGATCGGCAAGACCGGCATGTCGGCCACGATCTGGGACGCGGGCCGCGCCGAGGTTGAGCGGGAAGCGCATCTGAAACGGCAGAAGCTCTTCACCGGCCTTTCGGGCGGGTTCTGGGCCGGCGGTTTCCTTTATCACGCCGTGGAAACCGGCCCCGCCGGGGCGATCCGGATATTTTCCGATCACGGGACCACGGCGATGCCTTTTGTCGAAATCGCGGCGTTTCTGCTGGCGATCGTGTTCGGTGCATGGCTGGTGGCGCCCAAGGCCTGGTCGGCGGCCCGGCGTCTGTCGCCCGATATGAACCTTCTGATGATAGTCGCGGTATTGGGCGCCATCGGCCTTGGCGCCTATTTCGAGGCCGCGACCGTGGCCTTCTTCTTCTCGCTCTCGCTCTATCTGGAAAGCTGGAGCGTCGGGCGTGCGCGCAACGCCGTCGCGGCCCTTCTTGACCTGGCGCCCCCCACCGCGCGGGTGATCCGTGACGATGGAACTGAGGCGGATGTGCCCGCCGCCCAGGTTGTCGTTGGCGATAAATTCATTGTGCGCGGCGGCGACCGGATCGCGCTCGACGGCGAAGTCATCTCGGGCGCGGGCGGGGTCGATCAGGCGCCGATCACCGGCGAAAGCGCGCTGGTGGCGAAGGAGCCGGGCGACGAGGTCTATGCCGGCACGATCAACGGCGAGGGCACGCTGACCGTGCGCGCGACCAAGCTGGCCAGCGATACGGTGCTGTCGAAGATCATCCGCATGGTCGGCGACGCCCATTCGCGCCGCGCCGATGTCGAGCAATGGGTGGCGAAGTTCGCCCGCATCTACACCCCCATCGTGATGGTGCTGGCGATCCTGATTGCATTCGTGCCGCCGCTCGTCTTCGGCGGGGCCTGGGCGTTCTGGATCTATAACGCGCTGGTGCTGCTGGTCATCGCCTGCCCCTGTGCGCTGGTGATCTCGACGCCGGTCTCGATCGTCGCGGCGCTGGCCTCGTCTGCCCGCAACGGTGTGCTGATCAAGGGCGGCGCCTATGTCGAGGCGCCGGCGCGGCTGACGGCGCTGGCGATGGACAAAACCGGCACCATCACCATGGGCGAACCCGAGGTGGCGAGCCTGCATCCGCTGGGCGGCACGTCCGAACGCGATCTGATCGCGGCGGCGGCGGCGCTCGAGGCACGCTCGTCGCATCCGCTGGCGCGCGCGATTCTGGCACGGGCCGAACGCGACGGCATCGCGGCGCAAGCTGCCGAGGATACTCGCACCGTGCCGGGGCGCGGCGTCGAAGGGAATCATGACGGCCGTGCGATCTGGCTCGGCTCGGACCGTTTCGCGACCGAGAAGGACATGGGCGCGGCGATGCCCCGCGACGTGGTGGACCGGATCGAAGGTGCCGGCAGCACGCTGGTCGCGGTCGGCGATGACAAGGGCCTTCTGGGCCTGATCGAACTGCGCGACCGGATCCGCCCCGATGCCAAGGGCATTGTCGCCAAACTGCATGCGCAGGGCGTCAAGACCATCATCATGCTGACCGGCGACAACGAACGCACCGCGCGTGCGGTCGCCGCCGAGGTCGGCATCGACGAGGTGCGCGCCGAGCTTTTGCCCGAGGACAAGGTGGCGGCGATCGAGGAACTGGTTCTGAGCCACGACGTGGTGGCGATGATCGGCGACGGGGTGAACGACGCCCCTGCAATGGCGCGGGCGCATTTTGCCATCGCCATGGGCGCGGTCGGGTCCGACGCGGCCATCGAGACGGCGGACATTGCGCTGATGACCGACGATATTGGCAAGGTGCCGTGGCTGATAGGCCATTCGCGGCGCACGATGCGGATCATCCACCAGAACATCGGCCTGTCGCTGGCGACCAAGGCCGTGTTCGTCGGCTTGACCGCGTTCGGGATGGCCACAATGTGGGGGGCAATCGCCGCCGATGTGGGCGTGTCGCTGATCGTGGTCGCCAACGCGCTGCGTCTGCTGCGCGCCAAAGGCCAAGGGCCGATGGCTCCGAAAGGCGGCGAGCGCGTTGGCGAAAACATTGTGAAAGGAGAACTGGCACATGGCCATTGAACTGAAGGAACCGGGGCGCGAGCCCGAACGGAACAGGGTCGCGTCGATGCTCTGTCCGGTGTGCAAGGTGGCGCTGACCATGGCCGACCGTCAGGGCGTCGAGATCGACTATTGCCCGCAATGCCGGGGTGTCTGGCTCGACCGTGGCGAGCTTGACAAGATCATCGAGCGCAGCGCCGCCGAGATGGCGCCGGCGCCGCCGACGCGTGGCCCAGATCCGCGAGGCTACGACAACGACTATCGCGGTCGCGGGGATCATGGCAAGCACAGTGGCGGCGGTCATCACGGCGGCGGTGGTCATCAAGGCGGCTACCGACGCAAATCCTGGCTTCGGGAAATATTCGACTGATGCTTGCAAGGGTGATACGTGGGCGGGCCTCACAAACCGGTGATGGCCCGCACTGGCTGGAGGCTTGACGATGGGCGCGGACCACGCAGCGGCATCCGGCCCTGCCGGCACCGCCGCCGGGCGGCACAGCAGTGGCCTGAAATGGGCGCTGGCGATGACCTCGACCTTTTTGGTGGTCGAGGTCGTAGGCGGGTTCTGGACCGGCAGCCTGGCCCTGATCGCCGATGCCGCCCATATGCTGACCGATGTCGGTGGATTGACGCTGGCGCTGATCGCGATCCGTTTCGCGGCAAGGCCCGCGACGCCGGAAAAGACCTTTGGTTATGTGCGGATGGAGGTGCTGTCGGCGCTGGCCAACGCGGTCGTGCTGCTGCTTCTGACGCTCTATATCCTCTACGAAGCCTATCAGCGGTTCCTCGCCCCGCCCGAGATTCTCAGCGGCCCGATGCTGGTGGTCGCCGTCGTCGGCCTTGCGGTCAATCTCGTTTCGATGCGGCTGCTGCATGCCGGATCGAAGGAAAGCCTGAACCTGAAGGGCGCCTATTTCGAGGTTCTGGCCGACATGCTGGGCTCGCTCGGCGTGATCCTGGCGGCGCTGGTGATCATGCTGACCGGCTGGACGCTGGCCGACCCGATCATCGGCGCTGGCATCGGGCTGTTCATCGTGCCACGCACGTGGATTCTGCTGAGGGGAGCGGTCAATATCCTGATGGAAGGCACGCCGCCTGAAGTCGATATCGGACGGCTGGAGCGGCAGTTGCTGGACCTGCCGGGGGTGACGGCCGTGCACGACCTGCATGTGTGGACGCTGACGTCAGGACTCGACTCGATGAGCTGCCACCTGGTCGTCGATGACCTCGAGACCCGGCGCGACACGCTGATCGCCGCGCAGAAGGCGATGCGCGAGGGCTTCCGCATCACCCATACCACGATCCAGATCGAGGATGCGGCACTGCGCGAGGTCGAGGGCGAGACGCATCGCCGAGTGGGTTAGCGGAGTTAGAGGAGGCGCGATGGGACATCACCGCAACCGGCAGCGTGGTCACGACGATCAACGGAATTACGGATATCGCGGCGGTGGGGGTCGGGCCCCCTATGACGATACGCCGCGCCGGATACGGCTTCCCCTGGGTCTGATCGTGATCGGGCTTGTCGTCTGGTCGCTTCTGGCCTGGGGCGCCTTTCTGCTGGTCGATCCGGTGTTGGGCTGGCTCGCGGGCTCGGTCGGTCCACTTGCCGATGCCGGCACCGGCGTCGCCCGCTGGTTTGGGTTGGGGCAGCAAGCGGCGGCCCTGCGTGATGGCGCCAATGTCGATGGGCTGGCGGGGGGGCTGATCGGGCTGGTTTACGTCGTGGCCAAGCCCGCGATCGTCATCTTGTGGGTGCTTGGCAGCTTGGCGCTTCTGGCCGCACCCGCGATCCTGCGGCGCAGGTCTCGATGGTGACAACTGTCGGCACGTCAGCAGCCTTTACCGTGCGTGGTCTCATGCAGCGGCCTACCTCGCCGGCGTCCAATGAAACGTCCGGGTCCGAAATGCCGGAAACTCCGCAAGATCCGCGCGGCCTGTCCCGGTCGGGATCATCGCCTTGGAATGCATGACCCCGCACTCCGAGAAAAGTTCCATGACCGCGTCCCGTCCGCCCACGATTGGCCCCATCCTCATCCTCGACGATATCGGCGACGCCGCGCTGAAACTTTCCGCGTTATTCATCACGGAGAACGACGAACGCCCGCCGCCCGTCGAAACGCGCGGCGGTGCGCATGGTGCGGCTGCCCTGGCGCAGTTCGACCGGGCGACGGTCTGGCGCACGCGCTTCGACCTGCCCAATCACCGGCCATCGGATTACCGCTGGAACGGCGAGACCTACACCGTGGCCGGCGATCTGCGTAGCGATCTGCGGATCGCCTTTGTCTCGTGCAACGGCGAAGAGATCGGCGACCTGGAGCGCGAGGGGTCGGAGCGCAACGCGATGTGGGCGCGGCTCTGTCAGGCGCACCGCACTGCGCCGTTCTCGCTGCTGCTGCATGGCGGGGATCAGGTTTACGCCGACGAAGTACCGCGCGGTCATCGCCTGAGCGAGAACTGGCCGTCGCAGATCCCCCCGGATCCCTCCCGCGCCGATCTGTCCGATCTGCGCCATCATTTGCGCGAGCGGCTCCTGGATCGCTACACGGCGCTTTACGCCTCGCCCGAATTCGCCTGGATCGCCGCGCGCGTGCCGTCGCTGATGCAGTGGGATGATCACGACATCTGCGATGGCTGGGGATCGCTCAGGCGATGGCAGACCCATTCCGCCGTTGGCCAGACGCTGTTTGCGACCGCCCGTGAGTGCTTTCTGATTTTCCAACAGGCGGCGGCGGACGGCGATCTTCCCTCACGGTTCCACGATCCGGCGGGGCACCACCTAGGCTGGAGCGTCCACGCACCGGGAATGCGCATCCTGGCGCCGGACCTCAGGTCGGAGCGCGGTCGGCGCAGCGTCATGGGAGCCGACGGCTGGTCTATGATGGACGCCGAGGTCAACGAACGGGGCCTGGCGGGCCGCACGCTGCTGATATCCAGCGTGCCCCTGCTCGGACCGCGCCTATCTATTCTCGAGATATTGATGGTTGCGATCCCGAGGATGCAGAAATACGAGGACGACCTGCGCGACCAGTGGCAGAGCCGTGCGCATCGCGAGGAATGGCGGCGGATGCTGCGCCTCGTGCGGGATATGGCGCGCAAGGACGGACAGAACATCACTGTGCTTTCTGGCGAGATTCATCTGGCGACACGGGCCGTGATGGAACTCGGCCGGGGCCTCGGGGTCCACCAGCTTGTTGCGTCCGGCATCGCACACCGGGCGCCACCTAGAGCTTGGGCTAGATTTCTCGGCAGCCTAGCGCAACTGGGCAAGGCGCCGCTTGCGCAGCATCCGATCCGCATCGAGCGACTGCCAGGGCAACGCGCCCGTTATGTCACGGAACGCAACTACCTTGTGCTCGAACGACAATCGGACCGATGGAGCGCCGCCTGGGATCTGGAAAAAAGTGGCTTGACCCCTACTCTGGCGCTGTAGCCGCCGACCGGCTGGCAGCTATCCGAGGTCAGGGCGGCCCTCGCGCCGGCGCGATTTTGGTGGCGCAAGAAACTCCGACAGCAGCAACAGCCCGACGCCGCCGACCACCGCAACATCGACCGTGTTGAACGCCGGCCAGTGCCAGGTACCGACATAGACATCGAGGAAATCCGTCACCGAGCCAAAGCGCAGCCAGTTTTCTGCGAGATTGCTCGGCTCGCATTGGGCTATCGCTGCATCGCGTCGTCAAAATATCCCGCTGATCTGCCAGTATAAAGCAAGATAAGCCAGCGTGATCCAGAAACATAGACGAGATATTGGATGTTCTTGGCATTATCGCGATTGGATCGAAAAGAGTAAGCGGTGTCTCAGCGCGTGGTGTAATTTCCGTTGGTAGCACAGCTGAGCGGAGCCTCGCGTAGCTCAGGCGAAGCCCGCGCGGGCCGCTTGGCGGCCACGGCCGTTCTCCGGCTAAGGTTTGGTTGCACACCGGCCTTTGACCAAGGACACCACCCATGACCAAAGACAAACTATCAGAGACAGCGGCCCTGCGCGCGCTTTCGTCGGAGACGCCGGACGCGCAGGCGCTAGCGGAGATGTTGGGTTTCGTCGCCGTCCGGCTCCCTCTCATGGTTTGCAAGCAAACCACTGCCGGGCAACGGATGGCGCTGGATGTTGACCAGCTCTGCCGCGCCGGCGCTCACCAGCGCAGCACCGACTGGGTGCGGGCGAACCCTCGAAACGGGTATCGCGCCCGGGCCTGGGAAACCCGCGCCGGGACCGTGGACGTGAAAATACCCAAGTTGCGCAAGGCCACCTACATCAAGGTTCGCCGGTCCGGACGGATCGTCTCCGTCGCCGCAATAGTGGCCGTAGCCCCCTCTCGGCAAATTGCTGGTAGCGTCCAGAGTCTTTCGCACGTTCCTTCAAGCGACGGCGGCGCTTGAAGACATCCGAGACCTCGGATTGGCTGCCTAGGCACCGTTGTTGACCAACACGTTTGCAATTTTGGCTCGCCCGCGCGGCTGGTTCGACTAGTCCGCGCCTGCTAGGTCAAAGATAGACCTGTCGCCACTGATCTTGCGGGCGTACCGGATCGCTGTGCCGTCCCAGTAGTAGCGAAAGTGGTCGCCTTGGATAGGTGGGGCGACAACGTCAGGGTAGAACGCGCCGACGCATTCTCCACCGGGGTGTCGGACGCTTGGATAGACGACGCCGTTGCAGCCGTCTGCGCGCAACGCCGCGCCGAGGGCTTGCGGGGCGGCGTAGTCGTCGGGGAGAAGCAACACCTCGAACCCCTCGCCGCGAATGTCCGTTAGGTCTGCGTCGATAGCGCCGACAAGCTGGCGAACCTCAGAGTGCCAACCCGCCTCCATCCCGGCGTCTGCGTAGAAAACGCCAATATGGTGCGTGTGCTCTCGCAGAGCTGTCTCGAAGTCACGGGCTGCGTAATAGACGCCATAGGCCCCGTCGCTGAAGCGCGATTTTCTGTCTGGCGAGACGTGCGTGAAGCTGGCCATCACCCAGGACGCGCCGTCGCCGGAGAGGCGGCGGTCTGGCGGTACGCGGGAGAGGTCGCCGATCTCTTCGTATGTCCTGGGATTGGTGCGGGCTTGGGCGGCGGCCAGGGCTTCCCAATCATGAGGGTCGGCGATGTCATCAAACAGGTCGATGCGCGGAAAGCGGGACAGTACAAGGCGGTGCGTTTGCGGCCAGCTGATATGCGCGACCGGCGGCGTTACCATCCACCACGGGCCGAGTCGAGATAGCGGCGCAGCCGGGCCAGGTCACCCATCCCTCCGCGTTTCAGAAGTTGGATCGGCGTCAGCCCGTCAAACGCCCGGTTCGGTCTGCTCATCCAAGCGTAACCCGTCGCAGCATCGGCGAAGATGATGCGGAGCGCCTTGTGGATGCCGATTAGATAAGACATCCGGTCACCCAGGTCGCGGTTGACCCGCCCGAGCACGCCGTCCTTCCAACGGCGGAAGGTCTTGGAAGAAATCCCGCCGAGTATGACCGCCGCATCGCCGTCTGACACGCCCCATCGGGCGAATATGTTGATTACCGCCCGTTGCATTGCCTGGATCTCGGGTTGGGAGTAATCGCTGACCGGGATGATATCGGGATCGGTGAATGTTTTCGCATCGACAACGCTCAACATCGCCCATCGGCTCCAATCGTTCGGACATATGCCTCTATATAGCAAAATACCGGACGTTTGTCCATCCAAATGGCTGAGCTGTGTCGACGACAGACGGTATGTCCGGTTTCAGTAGCACATGAGTTGTCCGGTTT
>CAXBDI010000137.1:0-9073 GCA_963974445.1 uncultured Alphaproteobacteria bacterium | reverse complement strand
TCGATCCTCCTCAGGAGGATCATTTCAACCGCGATGTACCCCAATCAGCAATGTGAGCTCCTCGCACCGCTTACGATGCTGTACCACTATGCTAAAGTACGGATGATGCAGGGCGACGCCGATGCGCTGACGGAGGCACGGGCCGCGCTCAATCGACTGATCAACATGCCGGCCGATAACGTCCTGGTGGCGTCGTTTCAGGCACTGGCACCTCAAGCTACGGGTGCAGATCGATGGGCAAGAAGCCGCGGCGCGCCCATCATGAACTGCATTCGCTGAACCAGCCGGCGTTCAGGCAGCCGCCTCTACGGCCGCCGCCGATTGGGTCGCCCAAGGTTTCGCCAGGAAGGCGTCGAACATGATCAGCGCCCACAGGACTTGTGAGTTATCCGCCCGCGAGGTGCGGTGATCGTCGGCGAGGCGGCGAACGAAGCGCATGTCGAACAGGCCGGCGCTGGTCAGCCTTCCGTCCGACGCCAGCAGCGCCTCGACGCGGTCTTCCAACCCACCGCGCAACCAACCGGCTAATGGCATGGAGAAGCCCTGTTTCGTCCGGTAGAGCAGCTCGCGTGGCAGCAGCGGCTCCAGGGCTTTCTTGAGGATCCACTTTCCTTCGAACCCGTGGACCTTCAGCCGGTCGGGCAGGCCGATGCCCCACTGCACCAGGCTGGGGTCGAGCAGGGGAGGGCGGACCTCCAGCGAATTGGCCATCGCGGCCCGGTCGACCTTCACCAGCATCCGCCCGGCCAGCCAGGTTTTCATATCGACATATTGGGCGACGCTCAGCGGATTGTCGCTATCGGCCTCCGCCGCGAAGTCACGGATAACCGAGACCGGGTCGTAGCCGGCCAGCGACGCGTGCAGGTCGCCGCTGAAAAGCTGCCGGCGCAAGGCATCCGGCAGCACGGTAATCGCGCGGAAGTATCCGGCGGCGCGGTCGGTCGCCAGGGCCTCGAATGTCGCTTTGGCGCGGAACATCCGCGGCGCCCAGTTGGCGCGCGGGTAGGCCCAGGCCATCGGCCCGAATATCAGGCGGCGCAGCGAGGCCGGCAGTTTCGCCTTCACCGCCTCCTCCCGCATATGGAAGGGGTAGCGCCGGTAGCCGGCGAACGCCTCGTCGCCGCCATCGCCGGAAAGCGCGACGGTCACGCGGCTGCGGGCCAGCTTTGAAACGCGGTAGGTCGGCAGCGACGAGGGGTCGGCGAACGGCTCGCCATAGGCCAAGGCCAGACGGTCGACCAGATCGACGGCCTCGACCTCGACGACCTCGCGGTAATGGTCGGTGGCGTAGCGGTCGGCCACCATCTGCGCATAGGCGGTTTCGTCGTATTTCGGGTCGGGGAAGCCCATGGCGCAGGTGCGGACCGGCGTATCGGACGCCTGCGCCATCAGGGCGACGATGCCGCTGGAATCCACCCCGCCGGAGAGGAACGCGCCGAGCGGCACATCCGATACCATGCGCTCGCGCACTGCCTTGCCGAGGCGTTCCAGTAACTCGCCCTCCGCCTGCTCCGGGGTCAGGGCAGGGCCGGTGGCGGCGGACAGGCGCCAATACGGTTCGGATTTCACCTGATCCCGGCTCATGCCGCGCTCCAGCACCAGCTTGTGGCCGGGCTCCAGCTTATAGATGCCTTCGAAGATCGACTTCGGGTCGGGCACATAGCCATAGGCGAAATAGTCGGCGACGGCGTCCGGCCGGATCGGCGGCGTTTCCGGCAACCCGGCCAGAACTGCGTTGATCTCCGACCCGAACAGCAGCCAGTCGTCGCCGGTGATGCAGTAGTAGAGCGGCTTCTCGCCCATCGGATCACGGGCGAGCAGCAGCCGCCCGGCCTCGATATCCCAAAGCGCCGTCGCGAACATGCCGGTCAGACGCGATAGCATGGCGTCGCCCCAGGCGTGATAGCCCTGCAGGATCGCCTCGGTATCAGACTGGGTCAGGAAGGGGTGGCCTTTGGCCTCCAAGGTCTGGCGCAGTTCGCGGTAGTTGTAGATCTCGCCATTGTTCAGCACCTGCAGCCGCTTCTGCGCGTCTTGCATCGGCTGGTGACCGGTATAGAGGTCGATGATCGCCAGGCGCCGATGACCCAGGCCAATGCCGGGGGCCAGATAGCTGCCATCGCCATCCGGTCCGCGATGGATCATAGCGGCCTTCATCCGCTCCAACCGCGCCGGATCCACGGGGCGGAGGCCGGCGAGGTCGAACAATCCGGCAATGCCGCACATGGCTTGCGCCCTCTAACTTAGCGATGGCCCAAGAGCGGCAGCCTCAATTCGAGGTAGCCAGGTTGCTCAGGTAAGCGTTTAAATTCGGTGCGGCGTCAAGGAAGCGCTGCAGCGCAGCCTGCATGGCGGCCGGGTCGTCGGTCTCCATCATGGTCACTGCGATAGCGGCCGCAGCGCGGTCGCCATAGGTCAGGGCGCCGGTGATCTGGTACAGCTTGGCCTTGATCGGATCGGCGGTGAATTTGCCGGCGATCCAATACCAATAGGCCGCAACGCGCCGTGGACCAGGATAGTGCTGCATCCGCTCCAGCTTCACCTTCAACGGCGCGCCGTCGACTGTCAGGGTGATGCGGCGGGTTTCCAGCCGCTTCCATTCCTCGTCGTTGGCCATGCGGTTCGCGTGGTAGATCACCTCGGCCCCCTGGCCCTGCACCGGATAGTAGGCCACGTAGAGTTCAACCTGATCCTGGCCGTCGTCATACGCCTGCATCAGCTTGGCCGACGCACCAATGAAGACCGGTTCCCATGGCGGTTGGATTTCGGGGCGCGGCTGCCATTCGCCGGCAATTTGCGGCGGCTGCAACTCCGTTTCGCCGCGCCAAGGGTCCATGCTCATCACCGCCGCAGCATAGGCCGGACCCATCGCCAGGAGCGCTAGAGCGATGCCTATGAAGCTCCAACGCCACGGCGGCACGGAGCGCCCGGTGACCCGCGGTGTTGGCTTGAAATCACCGATCCGACGGTCGGCGAACAGGTAGCCGATGAACAGAGAGAGCAACATGATGAGTGTGAAAAAGAACCAGCCATAAACCAGGTGATCGACCCCGACCGCATATTCGTTGTCGGTAACGTGGGCGATATAGATGATGCCGAACGCCCGAACGCTATTTGCAAAAATCGGAATGATAATGCTGATGGCGATAAAAATGACCCACTTCCACCACTTATCATAGGCCAAATAGGCGAAGACGTTAGCGACGACGATGTTGGCGATCAGGAAGCGAATGCCGGCGCAGGCTTCCGCCACTTCGAACATACCATTCGGAATTTGCAGAAAGATGCCGTCGCGCCAGACCGGGATATCGAACCATCTCAGCATGATGACGGAGAAATCGGCGGTCAGGTCCTGCAAGGGCGGCACCAACTGGTCGCCGACCGGCACCATGAAGGCCAGGAAGGCGATCGGGAACCAGATCTTGCGCAGCATGTAACGGCCGACCAGTCCGCCGGCCAGCACGATCAGAATGCCGACAAAGCCAATGTGCTGAAACAGCCGCACATCGCCTGCGTATCCGATCAACCAGACCAAGCCTGCGGCGAAGATCAATGGCAGCGCCAGCCACTCCTGGCGGATCGGTACACCGACCAGACTGTCGCGCCGCATCCAGATCAAATAGGCCGCCAAGGGTGCTACGAAGAAGCCATGGTTGAAAGTCGGCGTCCCCCACCAAACGAGCACCAGCGAGCGGGCGGTATCGTAGAAAATGGCGACGGTCAGGACGCACAGAATGCCGTAAATGATGCCGGCGCGTTGCAGCGTCATTCCTTCGGAGGGCATAGTGTCAGAGGTGGTCGGCGTTGCGGTCACGCTGCGGTCTCCTGCATGGGTGAGGGGGCACCGGTTGATACGCCGGCCAGAACGCCCGCGATAATCCGATCCAAGACGGCCATCTGCGCCGGCCAACCGTAAGCCTCTACCATGCGCTGGCGTGCCTGTTCGCCCATGACGGCGGCGCGGGCCGGCGTTGCGATCAGGTCGAGCACGGTGTCTGCAAACTGCTCCGCTGTTTTCGCTAGCGCCAAATCTGCCCCCGGTACCGCATCGATACCTTCGAGCGCTTGTGGAGTGCATACAACGGGACGCGCCAAAGCCATTGCTTCAAGAACCTTGTTCTGGATACCGCGTGCGATCCGCAAAGAAGCCACGCTAACGGTTGCATGATACACATAAGGCCGAATGTCGTCGACGCGGCCGGTCACGCTTATGTTAGACCGTATGCCGAGCGCCACAACCTCCGTGGTCGGGCGGGCGCCGCAGATGACGAACTGTGCGTTCGGGCGAGTGGTGAGGATACGCGGCAGGACCTCGTCCGCGAACCATTGCACGGCATCGACATTGGCCCAGTAGTCCATGGCGCCGGCAAAGACCAGGACAGGGGCATCGCCGTGGGCGTCCGCATAAGGGTTTGGCAGGGCTGCCGCCGGGTCGAACCATTCCAGGTCGACGCCGTTGCACACTCCATGCACGCGCTCTGCGCTTAGGCCCGAGCGCTGACGAAACAGCGCGGCCTCTGCCTCCGATACAAACAGGCTGGCGCCGACGCTGCGGGCGATGCGGCTTTCAGCCTCGGCCAGCTTCTGCGCTTCGCGGCCATAGACCCACGACATGGGAAAGGACTTTCCCGCCGCATACTGGGCCCATTTGTCGCTGTCGACGTCGACGAAGTCGATGACGGTCGGAATATTTTGCGCGGAAAGCCGCATCAGAAACGGCGCGACCTGGCTGGAAAATCCGAAATTCAATACCGGCCTGGCATCGGCGGCGATCCGGTCGACCCATTTGGCCAAACTGTCACTCTCATAGTAGGGAAAGCTCAGCGCTTCGCCGGTCAGCAGCCCCTTGGCGCTTTTCAGCTTTGCCACTTTCGGGTTAAGGCCGACGAAGTGGCAACTGGTGCAAATCTCCTCCAGCACCTCCGTGTACTGCCAGTCGTCCGGGCTGTCGATGAAGGCGCCGAGATGGACGTCGTACCGGCTGGTCAGATGGCGCAGAATGTTCCACGAGCGGATTTTGTCGCCCTTGTCCGGTGGGTAGGGAATGCGGTGCGCCAGGAAAAGCAGCGGCTCCATCGTTACACCTACCCCAGTTGCCGCGCGACCCAGGGGCCGATCAGGTTGGCGACGGAAAGCGGCAGCTTCTGCCAAATGGAGACCATCAGCTTGTACTTGGGGTTCAGCGGGTTGATGTCCGGCACGTCCTGCGCCTTGACCAAGTGATACTGATAATTCAGCGGCGTCGGCTCGAACCCCCAATAGGTTTTGTAGTCGAATGCTCCGGTTCCATACTTGGAGCGGCCAAAGTCGAACACTTTGGCGCCGCGTTCGACCGCCCTGCCCATCAATGTCCAATACAATTGGTCATAGGCGTGCAACGGCCGGGCGGCAAAGGTGCCACCGCCATAATACGGCAAAACCTGATCGCGGAAGTAGAAAGAGGTCAGGGCGGCCACCGGCCCATCCGGCCCATATACGACGGAGATCTCGCAATCCTCGCCAAACTCCTCCGCGATGGCGCGGATGTATTTTTTTCCGAACACTGGCGTGCCGAGATTGCGGACGCTTTCGGCGTAAATCCGGTAGAACGAGTCGATATCGCCGGAGGTATCGACGCGCAGATCGCTCTTGATGCCTTTGCGGACATCGGCGCGCTTCTTGCGCGGGATCGCCTTCAGATTGGCCTCGGCGGTGTCGTGCAAGTCTCGGCGGAAAGTGGCGTAGACATCGGATTTGGTCTGCCATCCGGGGATCGAGGCGTGCTCCGACCGCATCTCGACATAACCAACACCGAGTTTCTCGCCGAGTGCGGCGGCGGCGGCGGCCAGAGCGTGGATCGCGGACGGGTCTTGGCTGGCGATGCCGCCATGGACGCAAAACCCGGTGGAAATCAGCGACTGGCCGAATGCGATGGTCTTCAAATGCACTAAAGGCAGCACACCAACCACCTGGCCATCACGTTTCCCCATCAGAAAGTGGGTGTCATAGCCATAGGCGCTGTGAATGACCCGGCTCCAGCCCGCCCGATGAAAGAAGGTCGCGGTCGGCTCTGCCAGGACGAAGGCATCCCAGTCCTCGGAACTCGCGTCGTCCAGACGCTCGATGGTGACTGCACCGGTCACGCCGGCATCGTTGGCGGCGCCAGGTGCATCGGCTGGCGGCAGGCGCGCGTCTTCCGGCGCTGGAGTGGGCTGCTGAGAGGTCATTGGTCCGATGCCTCCTACAGGCGCGGAAACGGGGAAGGTCAACCGCTGACCCTACCCTTAGCGGGTCTATAGGACATAAACATGATCCATGCGATCCCAGCGGAAATCTGCGAGCAGCCGCCGCAACTTACCCTCCATTGCGCCCAGATTGCTGTAGTGGCGCAAGCGCGAGCGCAGCGGCAGCCCCTGCACCCGCGGCTGACCCGCGTCGATCTCCCACGGGTGGAAGTAGAAGGTTGCCGGTTGCGCCTCCCGCGCGTGCAGGCGGCGCAGCAATGGCCGGAACCAAAACTGGTAAGGCAACAGGCGAAAGAAGCCGCCGCCGGCACAGGTGATGCGGCGGCCGCGCCATTCGACCGTCGCCACCGGAATCTCCCGGATGCCGCTAGCCTCCAGATAGGGGAAGCGCGGCGCATCCGGGCGGCCATAGTGGTCGTGCACAATCGGATGCAAGCTGGAACTATAGGTGTATTCGGCCTCGGCCAGCACGTCATAGGCCCATGGCGTCTGCTCGCCGATGGAAAAACTGGGGGCACGGTAGCCTCGCACCGGGACGCCGCCGATATCCTCCAGCAGAAGACGGGTGCTGCGGACGTCCTCCAGGAATTCGTCACGGGTCAATTCGTGTACTTTGTGATGCCAATAACCGTGACTCGCCAGCTCATGCCCATCGGCGACGATGCGGCGAACCAAGTCTGGATAGTTCTTTGCCACACAGCCGAGGGTGAAGAACGTCGCCTTGACGCCGGCGGCGTCGAACATGTCGAGAATGCGCGATGTGCTGGCGACGACCCTGCTTTCGCATGACGACCACTCGGACCGCTTCACCATGCTGGAAAGTGCCCAGACTTGGTAATAGTCCTCTACATCGACGGACATGGCGTTGACGATGGGGGGCGTCGCAGGTTCCATAGTGCTTTCATTCAGTTTGGCGGCGTCGCCGGCCACGGCTGCCGATACCGATTCAATCCCTACCACCTTATGCCTTAGTTCGCCTTAACGGGCTGGCTATCGACCGATTGCCCGCCGCGATGCCCCAACAGCGTCATTGTCACGGCCAGCAGCTCTTGCAGGATCTCGCTCTGATGCCCGACATCGCGGTCCAGCTTCGCCAAATGTTCGTCCTGGCCGGACGCCGGTGCGTTGGTGCCGTTCGTCATTGCCTCCTCCAGCAGGGCCAGGCGTTGCTGTACGGCGTTGACATCGCCAACCTCCGACGGCAGCTTGCCCAGCGATTCGCTCAGGCGGCTGTCGAGCACATGGAGTTGCGTCGTACTCTCCTGCACCGTTTCGGCCAGCCGATGGACCTCGCCTTCCAGGTTGCTGTCTTCCAACGCGGCGATGCGGCTCTCCAGATTGCGGAGTGCCGATATACTCTGTGAAAGCGTCGATTGATTGCGCTCCAGCGTATCAGCCGTGCGGGCGATCTCCCGCATGTGCTGCGAAAGTTGCGCCACTGTCTGCTCCAACGCGGAGTTACTGGCCGGCAGTGCCTGTCCGCTATTGCCGTAGGAGTAGGCGGACCATCCCGATCGCGACGGCGGCATGGCCGATTCGGCGACCTCCGTGCCCATTTCGCCGAGAATTTCCTCCGCGGCCGGACCGTCGATCTCCTCCAATTCTTCGATAGCGCCATGCATCAGCATGCGGCTGCAAACGTTGTTGATCCGGCGTGGAACGCCGGCGGTCGCCCGGTAGATGGCGGCGTAGGCGTCGTCTGTAAAATTGGGGCGGCCGGTCCATCCGACCACCTGCATCCGGTGCTCTATGTAGTTCCGGGTTTCATCCTCGGTCAGCGTGCCCAGGTGGTAAGAGGCGATGACCCGTTGGCGAAGCTGTTCCATATCCGGGTCGGACAAGATGGCCTTGAACTGCGGTTGGCCCACCAGAAAGCACTGGATCGCCGATTGTCCGTCGACGGTCAAGTTGGAGAGCATGCGCAGTTCTTCGATGGTACCCATCGGCAAGTTCTGCGCCTCGTCGATAATCACCAGCACTCGGCGGCCCATACGCCGCTGTGTCGTCATATAGCCCTCCAAGGCGCGCAGCAAGGCGGCTTTATCCTCGGATTTGGGCACAATACCGAATTGACCTGCGATCAGGCGCAGGACGTCATCGGCATTGACATTGCTGGTAGTAATATATGCAACCTCGGTCGCGTTACGGTCCAATTCGTCCAACAGGCGGTTGATCAGCGTCGACTTGCCCGCGCCAATCTCACCGGTGATGACGATAAAGCCTTCGCCCTGCTGCAGGCCGAAGCGCAGGTAGGACAGCGCGGTCTTGTGACCACGGCTATCGAAGAAGAAGCGCGCGTCCGGGCTGAGCGAGAACGGGACCGCCGAAAAGCCATAAAAATCTTCAATCATTATCAGAACGTTACCCGGCCGCCGACTGTTCCCACATGTTCGACGTACTCTCTATTGGCATTGTCCGAGAGGCGGGTGGTGAAGGAGTAGCCGCTGAACACTGTCGCTTTGGGGCCGATGCGGTAACTCAGATCGAACCGGCCGTTCAACGTTTGTGTCTTTGCCCCGGTCCGCAGAGTGTTGAAGCGGTAGAACGACGAGGCGGTGGCGCTCAAATACGGCGATAGGGCTCGGGTGAACGACCCCCGCACCCGGGTGGTCTGGTCATTGCCATCATCGAACTCGCGCTGATACTGCACGGCGGAAACGATAATCCGATTGCGGCCGTAGTCGCCGACCAGAGAGGCCTCGAACGTTTGCTGCACCGAAATGCCGGCGTTGATGCCACTGTTGACAAAACCCGCCGGCACACCTGCCGGAGTGACGAGCTCGCCGGTGAGGGGGTCAACCGTCACCAGATTAGAGTCGTTGACCAACCGTTGCAGTCCGGAATTCAGG
>CAXBDI010000136.1:0-9211 GCA_963974445.1 uncultured Alphaproteobacteria bacterium | reverse complement strand
CCCGACAGCCCCTGGATAATATCGTCATAAGCCGGGCGCTTGGCGTAGGGGCCATCCTGGCCGAAGCCGACCAGCGCCACATAGACCAGATCGGGCTTGACCGCGCGGCAATCCTCGTAGCCGAGCCCCAGCCGCTCCATCGCCGCCGGACGCACGGAGCTGATCAGCACGTCTGCGGTCTCCAGCAGGCGCAGCACGACGTCCCTGCCCTCAGGCTTCTTCAGGTCCAACACCATGCAGCGCTTGTTGCGGTTGGCGTTGAGGAAGAAGTGACCCATCCCCGGGTTTTGGTACGGCTTGATGCCTCGGGTGATGTCGCCATCCGGCGCTTCGATCTTGATCACCTCAGCGCCATAGTCGCCCAATATCTGCGTCCCATATGGGCCGAAGCCGACGGTGGTGAGGTCGATTACGGTGATGCCTGCAAGCGGCCCTGGCATGGCGGGTTACTCCAATGAGTCGGGATCTTCCGCAGTTTGCACGAAAAGCGGGGCGATTGGCTATCCTTCAGGAGACGCCGGCAAAAGCGCATTGTTTCGCGCGCGCAAGGCAGCCGATCTCTGGCGCTCATCCGATCCAGCCGCAGGCGGCCGAAGCCGATCTCGGCCTGCTGCAATCGACCAACCGGGCGCGCATCCTGCATCCGCCTAAAGCCGCCCCGACCTCAGCAGTAGCGGCGCTCCAACCGCTGCGGACCTATTCCGCCGCCATGTTGGCGCGGTCGCCCCAGCGGTAGACGAACTCCGCCCCCTCCAGGTCGATGGCCGGGAACTCGTCCTTCTCGCGCCAATAGTCCTGTGTGTGCTGCCAGTCGCGCTTCGACCCGCGCTTCGGCAGCAGTGGCTGCGCCCGTTTCAGGTAATTCGGATTGAAGTTGTCGTCTTCCATCCAATCGGTGATTTCCATGTCCTGGTCTTCCGGACGCAGCGCCACCTCGATGCTTTTGGCGCCCGTCGCCTGCATATGGCGCAGCAGGCGGCAGACGAAGGCCGCCACTAACTCACTCCGCAACGTCCAACTGGCGCGGAAGTAACCGAACACCCAGGCGAGGTTCGGTACGCCGGTAAACATCATGCCGCGGTAGGTGACGGTTTCGTGGAAATCGACCGGCTTGCCGTCCACGGCAAACGCGATGTCGCCCATCATGTTCATGTTGAAGCCGGTGGCGACGGCGACGACGTCGGCCTCCAGCACCTTGCCGGATTTCAGCAGGATGCCGTTCTCGACAAAGCGGTCGATGTGATCGGTAACGACCGACGCTTTGCCCTCGGCGATGCCTTTGAACATGTCCGCATCCGGCACGAACGCGATGCGCTGGCGCCAGGGCAGATAGCTGGGCGTAAAGTGCGTGTCGACGTCATAGTCCTTGCCCAGCAAGCTACGGATATTGCCCAGCAATTCCCGCTTCACCACCTCCGGCTTGTTGAAGCACATGTCGGTAAATACCGCCTGCTCGTGCATGATCTTGCGCCGGGTGATCTCGTGCACCCACTCTTCATCGATCTGGAGCTTGCGCAGTTCTTCGGCGATCTCGATGGCGTTACGCCCCGTGCGGAAATAGGTGGGGGAGCGTTGCAGCATGGTCACATGCTCGGCGGTGCCCGCCATCGCCGGCACCACGGTCGCCGCGGTCGCGCCGGAGCCGATGACGACGACCTTCTTGCCGGCATAGTCCAGGTCGGCCGGCCAATTCTCGGTATGGGCGATAACGCCCTTGAAGTCCTCGACCCCATCCCATTGCGGCATGTAGCCTTCGTTGTGGCGGTAGTAGCCCTGGCACATCCACAGGAAGTTGCAGGTAAAGCGGCGGGTTTCGCCGGTACCGGTGCTTTGCGCTTCGACCGTCCACAGGCTGTCGGCATAGGACCAGTCGGCACGCAAAATCTTGTGGCCATAGCGAATGTGCGGGCCCAGGTCGTTCTCCTCGATCACATCGCCCATGTATTTCAGGATTTCTTCCGCCGTCGCAATCGGCGGCCCGATCCAGGGCTTGAAGCTGTAGCCGAAGGTGTGCAGGTCGCTGTCGGATCGGATGCCGGGGAAACGGTGCGTCCACCATGTGCCGCCGAAACTCTCCTCCGCCTCCAGGATCACATAGCTGGTGTCGGGCAGTTCCTGCTTCAGGTAGTAGGCGCCGCCGACGCCGGAGATACCGGCACCGACGATGAGCACATCGAAGTGCTCCGCCGAGCCCTGGTTTTCCGGTTGCGGTGCGTTCTTCGTTGCGGTCTGCATGCCAGTCATAATGACTCGCTCCTCGTTCATAGTCGGGCGGTGCCGGCGCACGCGAAGTTACGCCTTTGGTCCGAGTATTCCACCCGGCGCCGCAATTACCAATGTGTAATATCGCGCTGGCGGTTGACTTCCGAATGCGCAAGTTGCAGACGGCCAAAATGCCAGCGACAGGAGAAGATCATGCGCGCCATGGTATTGACCGAGGTCGGCAAGCCGTTAGCCCTGCAGGACATCCCGCAGCCAACGCCGGGCCCTGGCCAGGTCCGCATCGACATTGCGGCCTGCGGCGTCTGCCGCACCGATTTGCATGTGGTCGATGGCGAGTTGACGTCGCCGAAACTGCCGCTGGTCCCTGGCCACGAAATCGTCGGCCGTATCGCCGAGGTAGGGGCGGGCGTGACTGGCCTTGAGATGGGCATGCGGGTGGGAGTGCCGTGGCTCGGCCACACCTGTGGCACTTGTCCATACTGCCGGATGCATCTGGAAAACCTCTGCGACCGGCCGGAGTTCACCGGCTACACCCTGGACGGCGGCTATGCCGAGGCCTGCGTCGCCGATGCCCAATACGTCCTGCCTCTGCCGGAAAGCGGCAGCGATGCGGAGTTGGCGCCACTGCTGTGTGCCGGATTGATCGGCTACCGCTCGCTGCGCATGGCGGGCGAGGCGCAGCGGCTTGGCGTATACGGCTTCGGCGCCGCCGCCCATATCCTGGCCCAGGTCGCGGTCTGGCAGGGACGCCGCCTGTTCGCCTTCACCAGAGCCGGCGATACGGCGGCGCAACAATTCGCGCGGTCGCTGGGGGCGGAGTGGGCCGGCGGCTCCGACGACGCCGCGCCGGAGGAGTTGGACGCCGCCATCATCTTCGCCCCGGTCGGCGCGCTGGTGCCGGCGGCGCTGCGGGCGGTGCGCAAAGGCGGCACGGTGGTCTGCGGCGGCATCCATATGAGCGACATTCCGGCCTTTCCCTACAGCATCCTGTGGGGTGAGCGCAAAGTCGTATCGGTGGCCAACCTGACCCGCCGCGACGGCCTGGAATTCCTGGAAATCGCTGCGCAAGCCGCCGTCAAGACTTCGGTCACGCCATATCCGCTGGAGCAGGCGAACGCCGCGTTGGACGATCTGCGCCAAGGCCGCTTGTCCGGCGCGGCGGTGTTGATGCCGTAAGCGAACATGTTCCTGTGAAGCGGCGTTTGATCTAGCCTGTCTGCCGCATCTAACAGCCGCCGCACAAGGAAGCCTCGCCCATGGCCGACGATACCGAAGAACGCACCGCCCAAAAGGGCGTGTTCGACGCCGGGCGCTCGATTGTCCGGCCGCAGCGCGGCGGCCTCGGCTATGTCACTGCGCCGGCGAGCCAGATCCCGGTGTTCGCCTCGACCGACGTACTGGTGATCGGCGGCGGCCCGGCCGGCACGACGGCGGCCATCGCTGCCGCCCGCACCGGCGCCAGCGTCATCCTGGTGGAACGCTACAACCATCTCGGCGGCCTCTCTACCGGCGGGCTGGTGATCTGGATCGACCGCATGTCCGATTGGGACGGCAGACTGGTGATCCGCGGCTTGGCGGAGGAGTTGCTCGACCGCCTGCCGTCCGACGCGATCAAGGGGCCAGACGCCTCGATCTGGGGCAGCCGCGATCAGGCCGCTGTCTCGGAGTGGGCACCTCGCGCCTCCGCCCATCACGGGGCCGTCACCTGGGCGCCGATGATCGACCCGGAATGGCTGAAGCTCGCCTCGCTCTCGATGATCTCCGAGGCCGGCGTCGACGTGCTGCTGCACTCCTGGGCCAGCGGACCACTGATGGAAGACGGCAAACTCGCCGGGGCGATCATCGAGTCGAAGGAGGGGCGCGTCGCGATCCGCGCCAGGGCCATGGTAGACGCCTCCGGCGACGGCGACATGTTCGCGCGGGCCGGTGAAGGGGCCGAGGGCGATATCGACCAGGACAACATCCACCACTGCGCCAACACCGCCTCGCTGCTTGCGGGCGTCGATGTCAATGCCTGGATGGCCTTCCGCACCTCCGATAGCGACGGCTTCAAGCAGTTCATGCAGGCGGGACGGCAGGCGGTGAAGCACTTCATCCTGCCGATGCCCGGCTGGCGCGACGACGTCGTGGTCTTCATGGGGCCGCGCTTCGCCGGCTTCGATGTGTTGAAGATCGATGACCTTACCCAGTTGGAACTGCTGTCGCGCCAGGCCATCGTCGATCTGCTGCACTTCTACAAGGCCAACGCGCCGGGCTTCGAGAAGTCTTGGTTGATGCTCACCGCCCCGCAGCTTGGCGCCCGCCACAGCCGGCGCTTGGTCGGCCTGCACCGGATGACCGCAGCGGAGACCCGGTCCGGCGCGGTGTTGGACGACGAAATCGGCGTCAGCCCCAGCCTCAGCCCGAACCTGCCGACCGTATCCGTGCCCTACGGCGCGCTGCTGCCGCGTAGCACCGACAACCTGCTGGTGGCCGGCCGCCACATCTCCTCCGACGCCCAGACCCACACCTTCATGCGCGAGATCCCGCAATGCTGGCTGACCGGCCATGCCGCCGGCGTCGCTGCCGCCCTGACCGCCGGCGGCGCCACGCGGGCGCGGGACGTGCCGGTCGCCGACATCCGACGCGAGTTGACCAGGCAGGGCGCTTACCTGCAATCGTCGTAACGCTTTGCGCCTGCCCGAGCCGAAACAAGCCTTGATTCACTCCCGCCCTATACCGACTTTTTCGTTGCCATCCCACTTCGCCCTAGCGCACCATGGCGTAACCGGCGCATTCCAGCGCCCCCGATCGTCAGCCTGGAAAAGCGCCGGCAAACGTCCAAAACCGGGAGCCCGCGCCTATGCCAAACGATCTTGCCCAAGGAACCCCGGCCGGCACTAGAGCCGCGCGCTGCGCAGCCCTCGTCGGCCCCTACCTTTCCGGCAAAACCTCTCTGCTCGAAAGCCTGTTGCACGCCACGGAAGCGATTTCCCGCAAAGGCACGATCAAGGACGGCAACACCGTCGGCGACAGCAGCGCGGAAGCGCGCGCCCGTTCCATGAGCACCGAAGTCAACGTTGCGGAGGCCGAATATCTCGGCGACAAGTGGACCTTTCTTGACTGCCCCGGCTCCATCGAACTGTCACAGGAAGTCAAGGCCGCCTGCATGGTCGCCGACATCGCCATCGTCGTCTGCGAACCGCAGCCGGAGCGCGCATTGACCATCGCGCCGCTGCTCCACTTCCTCGACGAACACGCGGTTCCGCACATGCTGTTCATCAACAAGATGGACTCGACCGAAATGCGGGTGCGCGATGTGATGCAGGCCTATCAGGCCGTCTCACCCAGGCCGCTGGTGCTGCGCCAGGTGCCGATCCGCGACGGCGAGCACGTCACCGGCTATGTCGACCTGATCTCGGAGCGCGCCTACCGCTATCAGGAGGGCGAGGCGAGCGAGTTGATCTCGATCCCCGACGAGTTTCTCGACCGCAAGGAGGAATCGCGCCAGGAGATGCTGGAGACGCTGGCCGACTACGACGACGCCCTGCTGGAGCAATTGCTCGAAGATACTATCCCGCCGAAAGAGGATATCTACGCGCACCTGCGCACCGATGTCGGCCATGACTTGGTGGTGCCGGTGCTGATCGGCGCTGGCGAGCATGACCACGGCGTGCGCCGCCTGCTGAAGGCGCTGCGTCACGACACGCCGGAGCCCGCCCTGGCGGCGGAACGGCGTGGCATCGATCCGCATGGGCCAACAGCGGTTCAGGTCTTCAAGATCCTGCACGCCGGGCACGCTGGCAAGCTCAGCCTTGGCCGCGTATTGGCCGGGACCTTGAAGGAAGGCGATAGCCTCGGCGGCGAGAAATTGGGCACTCTGTTCGGCATGCAGGGCGGGCAGACCGCCAAGCGCGCCACCTCGGCGACCGGTCAGGTCGTCGCTATTGGCCGGGTTGAGAGCTTGGCCGCCGGCGAAGTCCTGCTGGCCGACGGCACGTGGCGCTTTGCCGAGGACTGGCCGGTGCCGCCGCCGTCTTCCTACGGCGTCGCGCTGCACGCGGAAAACCGGCAGGACGAGGTCAAGCTTTCCGGCGCCTTGCAGAAATTGCGGGAGGAAGATTCCTCCCTCATCGTCGATCAGGACCCGGAACTGCATCAGATTGCGCTCCGCGGCCAAGGCGAACAGCACCTCGCCATCGCGCTCGACCGCCTGAAAAACCGCTTCGGCGTTGCTGTGACGACCGAGCCCGTCGTCATTCCCTACCGCGAGACCATCCAGGCGGGCACCGAACAACACGCCCGCTTCAAGCGCCAGTCCGGCGGCCACGGCCAGTTCGGCGACGTCAGCATCACGGTCAAACCGTTGGCCCGTGGCGAGGGCTTTCAGTTTTCCGACACCGTCGTCGGCGGCTCCGTGCCGAAGCAGTACATCCCAGCCGTCGAGGCCGGCGTCCGCGACTACCTCAGCCGCGGCCCGCTGGGCTTCCCGGTGGTCGATCTGGCCGTGACCCTGACCGATGGCAAGCATCATTCGGTCGACAGTTCGGAACAGGCGTTCAAGACTGCCGGGCGCATAGCGATGACCGAGGCGCTGCCGAACTGCAAGCCCGTGCTGCTGGAGCCCATCGTCCATGTCACCGTTTTTACGCCCGACAGCGCCACTGCGGCGGTTCAACGCCTTCTGTCTGGCAGACGCGGCCAGATTTTGGGCTATGATGCCCGCGACGGCTGGCCCGGATGGGACCAGGTCGAGGCGTACATGCCACAAGCGGAAATCCGCGACATGATCATCGAACTGCGCTCGCTCACCATGGGCGTCGGCAGCTTCGAGTGGCGCTTCGACCATCTGCAGGAACTCTCCGGCCGGCAAGCAGACGAAATCGTAAAAGCCCGGCAGGAGGCCGCCCAATGACGCCAAACAAAATCCGCGAAGCCGCCCAATTCCTGATGAAAGCCCGCTCTGCCCACAAGCGTGAGGCGGACTTGCCGGAAGCCCTGCGGCCCAAGACCGAGGCCGAAGCCGGTGCGATCTGGAGCGCGATCCTTGCCGCCAACGAGCAGCCCATCGTCGGCTGGAAGATCGGCGCGACCGCCGCGGCGGCGCAAAAGGCGATGGGCCTGTCCGGCCCCTTCGTCGGCTTCCTGACCGAAGACATGCTGGACAAGAACGGCGTCACCTACACACACGCCGACATGCTCGGCCCGATTGTTGAGAGCGAATACGCCTTCCGTATGAGCGCCGACCTCCCGCCGAAAGCCGGCCCCTACACCCGCACCGAGGTGGAGGCCGCCGTTGGCTCGTTAATCGTCGGCTTCGAGATCCCGGGACGCCGGCTTGGCGACAATCACTCGCTGGGTGCGCTCGGCTCCATATCGGACCATGGCGGCACCGGCCGCTATGTCATCGGCCACGAATTCACCGACTGGAAGGGCAAGGACTGCGCCGACACCGAAGTCGTGCTCACCTATTCCGGCGAGGAAAAGGGCCGCGGCAAGGGGGCGGCAATGATGGGCCACCCGCTGGAGGCGCTGACCTGGTTCGCCAACTATCTGTCGGCGCGCGGCATCACCTTGGAGAAGGGCCAGTTCGTCACCACCGGGTCTGCAACCGGCGTGATCCCGTGCCCAGAGCCATGCAAAGCAGTCGCCGACTTCGGCCCGCTCGGCAAGGTCGAAGCCACCTTCGCTTAGGGGCCGCGCTGCGTCCTAACAGACGCAGCGATCAGGAAATGCGTCGCATTCGCTAATCTCTGCTAAGATGGTTGCCTAGCTTTAAGAAAGGCAGACTGTAGAGATGCCAGACAATCGCGAACGCACCCTGCTGCTGACCGGCGCCAGCCGCGGCATCGGGCATGCCACGGTGAAGCGCTTCAGCGCCGCCGGTTGGCGTGTGCTGACCGTTTCCCGTCAGGGGTTTAGCGAGGATTGCCCGTGGGACGGCGGCGAAGAAAACCACATCCAACTCGACCTCTCTGACCTCGACAATCTGCCGGGCGCCATCGACAACATCCGCGGCCGCCTGCGCGAGGGCCGGCTCGACGCCATGGTCAACAACGCCGCGATCTCCCCCAAAGCCGATGGTGGCAAACGTCTCGGCATTATGGGTACGGACCGCGCCGTGTGGCAGCAGGTGTTCAACGTCAACTTCTTCTCCACCGCCCTGCTGATCCGCGGTTTGATTGAGGAGTTGGCGGCGGCCAAGGGCGCGGTCATCAACGTGACATCCATCGCCGGTATGCGCGTGCACCCCTTCGCGGGCTCGGCCTATGCCACCTCGAAAGCGGCTCTGGCCTCCCTCACGCGGGAAATGGCGTGGGAGTTCGGGCCGCTCGGCGTGCGCGTCAACGCCATCGCACCCGGTGAGATCGACACCTCCATCCTGTCGCCGGGGACCGAGGAGATCGTCGAGAAGGAAATCCCGCTGAAACGCCTCGGCAAGCCGGAGGAGGTGGCGGCCACCATCTACTTCCTCTGCACCGCGCCGGCCTCCTACGTGAACGGCGCCGAAGTGCACATCAACGGCGGCCAACACGTATAGCGCCGGTCGCGTGACCGATAGAGTCAGGCGGATTTGCGGCCGTAAGCATCGTCGCTGACCTGCTCGAACCATTCGGTGCCGCTGCCATCCTCGGCAATTTCGGACATTGCCAGGTGCGTAAACAACCGGTCCGGCGCCGCACCATGCCAATGCCGCGTGTCCGGCGGAATGATGGCCGTGTCGCCCGGCCGCAATTCCTGCACCGACTCACCCTCCACCTGCACGCGTCCGACGCCGGATACCGCCAGCAGAGTCTGTCCGACCGGGTGCTGATGCCAGGCGGTGCGCGCGCCCGGTGTGAACGTCACGTTCGTCGCCCGCATCCGCGACGGCGCTTCGCCAACCAGCACCGGGTCCTGCATGACGGTGCCGGTGAAGTTGTCCGGCGGCGCGAGTTTGGTCGGGCGATCGTTGGCGCGATCACGGTACACGACTCATGCTGATTGGATCAGCGTTATGGGTCTTCGC
>CAXBDI010000135.1:0-9253 GCA_963974445.1 uncultured Alphaproteobacteria bacterium | reverse complement strand
TGTCGTCGAGCTCGTCATAGGGCGGCAGCGAGTCCTGGTCGGTCTGATCCGGCTTTAACTCTGCCGATGGCGGCTTGTTGATGATGTTCCACGGGATTACGACCCCGTCCGCGCCCAAAGCGCTCGCCGGCTTATGGGCATTGCGCCATTTGGAGATCGCGAACACCGTCGTTTTGTATATGTCCTTCAGCACGTTGTAGCCACCGCACATGTCGCCATAGAGTGTGGCGTAGCCGACCGACATCTCCGACTTGTTGCCGGTGGACAGCACCATGTGGCCGAACTTGTTCGAGAGCGCCATCAGCGTCAGACCGCGGGAGCGCGCCTGGATATTTTCTTCGGTCGTGTCGGCGTTCTTGCCGGTAAAGGCGTGGGCCAGCATCTCGTCGAACGCCCGCATCGCCGGGCCGATGGAGATGGTGTCATACGGCATGCCAAGCGCGTCGACCACGCCTTGCGCGTCGTCCAGCGATTCCTGGCTGGTATAGGGCGAGGGCATCATCACGCAGTGCACCCGCTCCGGCCCCAACGCATCGACCGCGATGGCGGCGGAGATGGCGGAGTCGATGCCGCCGGACAGCCCGATCAGCACGCCGGGGAAGCCGTTCTTGTTGACATAATCGCGCAGCGCCAGCATGGCGGCCTGGTAGACCTGCTCGGATCGGTCGGGCGCCGCGGCGATGGTGCCGGGCGCGCACTTCCAGACGCCGTCCGCCGGATCGCGGCTCCACTCGGTGACGACCACCGCCTCCTGCCAGCTTACCATCTGCACGGCCAGGGTGCGGTCGGCATTGACCACAAAGGAGGCGCCCTCAAACGCCAGTTCGTCCTGGCCGCCGACCTGATTGACGTAAGCGAGCGGCAGGCCGCTTTCGGTCACGCGTCCGATCACATGGTTCAGCCGGACGTCGGTCTTGTCGACTTCGAAGGGCGAGCCGTTCGGCACCAGCAAGAGTTCTGCTCCGGTTTCCTCCAGGCATTCAACGACTTGCGTCGACCAGATATCCTCGCAGATCGGCACACCGATGCGGACGTCGCGGAAGTTGATCGGGCCGGGCAGGGGGCCGGCGGCAAACACTCGCTTTTCGTCGAACACGCTGTAGTTCGGTAGGTCGACCTTGAAGCGGATCGCCTGGATCGCGCCCTGATCCAACAGCAGCACAGCGTTGTAGAGCTTGCCCTCCGCCAGCCACGGGGTCGTCACCAGCAGTGCCGGGCCGCCATCCTCAGTCGCTTTGGCCAGCGCCTCCGTCGCAGTACGGCAGGCATCCTGGAAAGCGGGTTTCAGCACCAGGTCTTCGGGCGGGTAGCCGGCCAGCACCAGTTCGCCGAACACCACCAGGTCGGCGCCGTGTTCGGCAGCCTCCGCTCTGGCCGCGCGGACTTTGTCGGCATTGCCGGAGACGTCGCCGACGACCGGATTGATCTGGGCGAGCGCGATGCGCAAATGGTCGGTCATAGATCTCTAATCCGCCTGATCTGCGAGGCTGTTCGAAGGTGTCGTCGAGGCAAGCGCCGCGCGCTGGCGCAGCAGGAATTCACGGCCCACCTTGACGCTGGGTTTGCCGTCATACTCGATAATGTCTGCGGTCGCATACGTCTCGACCCACCGGTCCGGCAGGAAGGAGCCGGTGCCGACCACATCGACGGGCGTGTTGGCGATGGCGAACGCCCGGCATTTCTCGACCCCGAAGCCGGAGGAGCCGACGATCTTCGCGTTCGGGAAGCCCGCCTCGTCCAACCGCTCGCGCAGGTGCCAGACCGCGGCGGCCGAGACGCCGGTGCCATTCAGGTAGCGCAACTCGGATTCGGAGCGGAACTGGCGGATTGCTTCCGGCGCGTTGCGGTCGAGCACGGCGTAGGAGGATTGCGTGTCCAACCCCTCCACATAGCGCCCGCCATGGGTATCGAGCCGGAAGGAGAGGCGGCCTTCCGCGGCCAATTCCGGGAAGGCGCGGGCGACGGCCAGCGAATCCGTCACCTCTTGGCCGAAATAGTCGACCAGCACCGTCAGGTTGTCGTTCGGATGGGTCTCGTGGAACATCTGCGCGGCCCGCAAGGTCGATCCCGCATAGCCGATCAGCGCATGTGGCATGGTCCCCAGACCCAACGGTTGGTCGAAATAGTGGGCCGTCGCATCGGTGGCGTTGCCGACGAAGCCGACGGCGCCCGTCTCTCGCTTCGCCGCGGCGGAACCGACACTGGCGGCGTAGGCCATCAGGTCGGCCATGTCGGTGCCGGCGCAATGGCGCGCATCCATCGCCAGGAAGGCAGCGCCGGGCAGCGCCTTGCACATCTCATAGGCGTTGTACGCCGCGACGCAGGCGGCACCTAGCTTTTGCAGGTAGAGCGTCTCCAGATCGACCAGGTTGAACAGGGAGCCGGTGAGGTACATCAACGGTTCGCCCGCGCCGACCCACTCGCCTTCGCCGTGGGTTAGTTCGATGTCGAAGGTGACGCCGCGGCTGCTGGCAATGGCGTGCAACCAATCAGTCGTGACCCGCGGACAGCACACCACCGGGCGGCGCATGAACACCGCATAGGTGACCCGCACGTCGCCGAACCGGCCTACCGCCGCCTTGCTCTTGCGGAAATAGGCGTCGGTGTAGCGCGGAATATCATCGACGTCCGGACGAACGGGGGCACCGTTTGCGGTCCTGTGCTCGCTCACCTGCTACCCCCCGTCAGAGGCTAGGCCCGCGCCGCCATGGGCACGCTGCCATAGCGGCGCTCTTCCTTCAGCTGCTCCGCCAGCAGGAACGCCAGTTCCAGCGATTGCGAGGCGTTCAGGCGCGGGTCGCAATGGGTGCGGTAGCGGTCGCCCAAAGTGGCCTCGCTGATCGCCTGCGCGCCGCCCAGGCACTCGGTCACGTTCTGGCCGGTCATCTCGATATGCACGCCGCCGGGGTGGGTTCCCTCCGCCCGGTGCACGGCGAAGAAGGCGCGGACCTCGGCCAAAATCCGGTCGAACGGACGGGTCTTGAAGCCGCCGGCGGTGATCGTGTTGCCGTGCATGGGATCGCAGGACCAGACCACCTTGCGGCCCTCCCGCTCTACAGCCCGGATTAACGCGGGCAGGTGCTCCTCGACCTTGTCCGAGCCCATGCGCGCGATCAGGGTCAGGCGGCCTGACTCGTTCGCCGGGTTCAGGGCGTCGATCAGGCGCAGCAGATCGTCGGCCTCCAGGGTCGGGCCGCATTTCAGGCCCAGCGGGTTTTTGACCCCGCGCAGGAATTCCACATGCGCGCCGTCGGCCTGCCGTGTGCGGTCGCCGATCCACAGCATGTGGGCGGAGCAATCGTACCAGTCGCCAGACGTGCTATCGACGCGGGTCAGCGGCTGCTCGTACGGCAGCAGCAGCGCCTCGTGGCTGGTGTAGAACGAGGTCTCGCGGATTTGCGGCGTGGTCTCGCTGGTCAGGCCGCAGGCGGCCATGAAGTCCAGGGTCTCTGACAGACGATCCGCCAGTTCCTGGTAGCGCGCCGACTGCGGGCTGCGCTCGACAAAGTCCAGGTTCCAGCGGTGCACCTGATGCAGATCGGCATAGCCGCCCTGAGCGAAGGCGCGCAGCAGGTTCAACGTCGCCGACGCCTGGTTGTAGCTTTGCACCATGCGCTGCGGATCGGGCGTGCGTGAGGCCTCGTCGAAGGCCATCTCGTTGATGATGTCGCCGCGGTAGCTGGGCAGCTTCACGTTGCCCTGGGTTTCGAAGTCGGAGGAGCGCGGCTTGGCGTACTGCCCAGCCATGCGCCCGACCTTCACCACTGGCATCGCCGCGCCATAGGTCAGCACCACCGCCATTTGCAGTAGCACGCGGAAGCTGTCGCGGATCTTGTCGGCGCCGAATTCGGCAAAGCTCTCGGCGCAGTCGCCGCCTTGCAGCAGGAAGGCATTGCCGTCCGCCACATCGGCCAGCGCGGCCTTCAGGCTGCGGGCCTCGCCAGCAAACACCAGGGGCGGCATCGCAGCGAGGGTTTTCTCGGCGGCGGCAAGGGCGTCGGCGTCGGGATAGTCCGGCGCCTGCCGAATCGGCTTGGTGCGCCAGCTCGCAGGGCTCCAGGACGTAGACATCGGTATACTCTCTGACGTTGATAAGATGGCTAAGCTGCTCTCTATAAGACGGTCCGCGGCGCTTGGCCAGCATTGATGGCGGCGGTCAGGCTATTGCTTCGGATCGGTCGCAGCGTCGGCGGTGCCGCGATAGTGGGGCGCCGGGCTGAGGCTGGCGTCGTCGAAGGCAATCGACTTGATTACGGCATAAACTTGGCGGCCCGGCTCCAGGCCCAGTGCGCCAATCGAGCGCCGAGTGAGGCGGGCGGTCAGCCGGTCGTCCGCCGCCACTAATAGTACATCAGCGGACGGACCCGACGTTTCCTCTATCGCCTCCACTTGAGCGCGCAAAATATTCAGCGCGCTCAGGCCTTTCGGCTCGTCGATGGCCAGCATCACATCCCGCGCTCTGACGCGCACCCGCACAGCAGTGCCCGGCGACAATCGCAGGCGCGGCACGGTCAGCACACCGCCGGCGGCCTGCAGGGCGGTAAGGGCAAAGACATCGTCATGGCTTTGCACCACGGCGCGAAGGACGGCGCCGGCCTCGCCAGGGTCGGCTGGTTGGGCGATGGCCTGCCGGCTCAACACGCTGCTGGGCCTGCCAACCGCGGTGACGCGGCCATCGGCCATGGCGACGACAGTGGTGGCGAGGCGTGCGACCTCCGCCACCGAGTGGCTGACATAGACGATGGGGATGCCGGCCTCGTCGCGCAGCCGCTCGATATAGGGCAGGATCTCGGCCTTGCGGGCGTCGTCGAGGGCGGCGAGCGGCTCATCCATCAGCAGCAGACGCGGCGAGGCGAGCAGGGCGCGGCCTATGGCGACCCGTTGCTTTTCGCCACCGCTGAGGCGCGCCGGGCGGCGGTCAAGCAATGGCGCGATGCCGAGCAGGTCGACCACATCGTCGAGGCTGCTGAAGTGCTCTGTTTTCGGTGCAAGCCAGCGGCCATAGAGCAGGTTCTGGCGCACGGTCAGGTGCGGGAACAGCCGGCCCTCCTGAAACACATAGCCGAGGCGGCGGCGGTGTCGCGGCACGTACAGGCGCTGCGCCGTATCGACCAGGGCTGAGCCGTCAATGGCGATGCGTCCGCGATCAGGCCGGATCAGCCCGCCGATGATTGCCACCAGCGACGACTTGCCGGCGCCGGAACGTCCGAACAGGGCGGTGAGCCTGCCGGAACTCTCGAACTGCGCTTCCAGTGTGAACTCGCCCAGGCGATGCCGGATATCGACCTGCAGGCTCATGCCTGACCGATCCCGCGGGCGATACGCCGCGATAGCCAGTTCGACAACAGCAGCGCCGCAAACGACAGCGCCACGGCAACCAGCGTCAGCCGCAACGTCTGCGCGTCGCCGCCCGGAACCTGGGTGAAGGTGTAGATCGCCGACGGCAGGGTCTGGGTTTCGCCCGGGATGTTGGAGACGAAGGTGATGGTCGCCCCGAACTCTCCCATGGCGCGGGCGAACGACAGGATCATGCCGGCTGCTATGCCGGGCGCGATCAATGGCAGGGTGATGGTCGCGAACACCAGCGCCGGATGAGCGCCGAGCGTGCCGGCGGCTTCTTCCAGCCGCCGGTCCACTGCCTCGATTGACAGGCGGATGGCGCGGACCATCAGCGGAAAACCCATGATCGCGCCGGCAAGGGCCGCGCCCGTCCAGCGGAAGGCAAACACCACGCCGAACTGCTCGGCCAGAAACCCGCCGACCGCGCCGTTGCGCCCGAACGTTAGCAGCAGCAGATAGCCGGTGACCACCGGCGGCAGAATCAGCGGCAGGTGCACCAGCCCATCCAGCAGCGACTTGCCCCAGAATTGGCCGCGGGCCAGCACCATGGCGGCCGCGATGCCGACTGGCAGGCTGGCCAAGGTGGCCCAAAGGGCGACCTTCAACGACAGCGCGACGGCGGTCCACTCGTCGGCGGATAAGGGGATCCAATCGGACATCCGCCCGGTCTTAGCGCAACTGGACGAAGCCTTGTGCAAGAAAGTGCTGCGCGCCCGCCTCCGACGTGAGGAAATCGAGAAATTCAGCCGCGGGCTCGCGCCTGCCGCCCCGCACCAATGCCGCTGGGTAGACAATCGGGTCGTGGCTGGCGGCCGGGAAGGTGTCGACGACCCGCACTGCCGGCTCTGCGTTGGCGTCGGTGGCGTAGACGATGCCGAGCGGCGCCTCGCCTCTGGCGACCAGCGCCAAGGCGGCCCGCACGTTCTGCGCCTCTGCCAGACGCGTTCGGACTTGCCGCCAGAGCCCGAGGTGGGTCAATGCTTGCCGCGCGTAAAGCCCGGCAGGCACCGCCGTCGTGTGGGCGAGCGCCAGCCTCCCGTCGCCCAATGCCGCGGCGAGGTTGGCCGATGGCGAGATGGTTAGCGCAACCCGGCTCGTCGTCGGTGCGATCAGCACCAGGCTGTTGCCGAACAAGGCGCGCCGCGAAGTGGGTTCGATCAGGCCTTTCTCGTCCAGATAATCCATCCACCGCACATTTGCGGAGAGATAGATATCCACCGGTGCGCCATGCTCGATCTGCCGCGCCAGCGCCGAACTCGCGGCATAGGCGATCCGGGTCCGGTGGCCGGTCGCGGCGCTCCAGGCCTCGGCCGCCGCGTCCAAGGCGGTTTTCAGGCTGGCGGCGGCGAAGACGGTGACGCCGTCCGCCGCCGCCGCGCTGGCCGGCGAGGAGGCTGCGGCGAACGTCATGGCCCATAACAGGCCGAAGCACAGGGCGAGGGCCGCCAGATGCATCGAATGCCGTTTCGGAGCCATCCCGTGTCCTCAAAACTTCGCAATGTTGGGCGGTCCGTCCGATGGCGGCGCTCGTGCTGCGGCCACGCAGCGAAACAGTTGAACGGCGTCCCGTGTTAGCTGCGACAAAAATCACGTTGGCGTTTGACACCTGTCGGAAATCCCGCCTACCATCTGGCAAAAGGTTAAACAACCGCGGACAAAGGGCAAAACGCCTCGCCGCACTTACGGAGGAACGGATGGAACGCCAATCGATTCTAGCGACAGTGCTGGCTGCTGCGGTAGCAGGGATCACGCTCAGTTCGGCGATAGCGCCGCAAGCCGCCGCCAAGACGTTGAAGGCCGCGGTCGGTCTGGCGACGAGCAGCGCGCAGTACTACGCATTCGAAAATTTCGCGAAGTACGTGGCCGAGCACAGCGATCTGAAGATCAAGGTGTTCTCCATGTCGTTGCTCAACCTGAAGGAAACGCCGCCGGGCGTGCGTGACGGCATTGCCGACATGGGCTTCGTGCTGCCGCCCTATTATCCGGCGGAGTATGCGGAAAACAATCTGGCCTCGAACCTGTCGATGCTGGCGACCACGGGCCGTCAGGTCGAAAGCCCGGGTGCGGCGATGGCTGGCGCTACCTCCGAGTACACCTATTTCCAATGCCCGGAATGCCTGGCGGAGTACAAGAAAGAGAACCAAGTCTATCTCGGTACCGGCGCCAGCCCGACCTATATCATGCTCTGCACCACGCCTGTGCGGACGATGGAAGACCTTAAGGGCAAGAAATACCGCTCTGGCGCTGCAAATTTTGGCCGTTGGGCTGAGTATTTTGGCGGCATCAAGGTCTCGATCCCGGGCAACGACGTCTATGAGGCCATGGGCCAAGGCGTGATCGACTGCGCCATGCTGTCGGCGACCGAACTCACCAACCTTTCGCTATTCGACCTGGTCAAGTTCGTGACGCGGCGCATCCCTGGCGGCGTGTTCTCGGGCGTTGCGACCAATAATGTCAATATCGAGACATGGCGCGGTCTGACGGTCGAGCAGCGCAAGGTATTCTTGGAGGCTGCTTCCCGCATCAATGCGGATTTGACCTGGAAATACTATTCGGATGCCAAGAAGAACCTGGATGCGTCACCGGCCAAGGGTATCGAGGTGATCGAGCCGGGGCCGGAGATCATGGCGGCGTCGGATGAGTTCGTGAAAGGCGACCTGAAGGTCATCGCCGAGCAGTTCAAGACCGACTACGGCCTGAAAAATGTCGATGCCAAGATCGAAAAGATCGCGGCATTGGTCGAGAAATGGAAGACGCTGACCGCCGATATCGCCGACGATCCGGAGGCTTTGAACAAGCTGTATTGGGACGAGATCTTCTCCAAGCTCGACCCTGCTACCTATGGCGTGAACTGACGCCCTGGCGGCGCTGTTCGCTGGTCTCCGCCTCTGCCATTTGCGGTTGGGAGAGGGGCCGGCGCCGGGGCGCGCTTCACGTTTCCGGTGTGGCGACGGCGCATCCACCCTAGGGCATAAGCCGCGCTAACTCGCCTACGCCTCCTGCTGCGGTTGCCCGGTTTCGACCCATAGAGCTGCTGGTGAGGGACGAAACCACGCTTCGGACGGTTTAACATGAGGATCTGCGGATGATTGCGATTGGCCGCCTGCTGGCCCGGATGACCGACCTCACCTTGATCGTTGGATTGGTTGCAGTGGCCCTGATGATGCTGCACATCACCATCGATGTGGCCGGCAAGTTCATCTTCAACATACCCGTTCCCGCCACCATCGCGCTGGTATCGAACTATTACATGGTGGTAGTGGCCTTTCTGGCGATTGCCTTTGCGGAAACCCGCAACGGTCATATCACGGTCGAGGTGCTAACCGAGTTGTTCCCGTACCGCGTGCAAAAGCATCTGTATTCGTGGAGCTATTTGATATCGGCGACGGTTTATGGGTTGATCACTTACCGCTCCTGGAACGAGGCGGTGCGGGCGCAGGACTCCGGCACCTTCATCATGGAGCAGAGCACCAAGCTGCTGACCTGGCCGTCCTACTACCTGCTGCCGATCGGCACCGGATTGATGGTGCTGGTCGTGCTTTACCGGTTCCTTATCTACCTGACCGGAGCGAAGAGCGGATTGGGTGAGGCGCCGACGCTGCAAAAAGCGATGGAGGTGGTGGCTGCGACCGATGCCTCGTCCGTTTCCGGTAAGCAGAGGTAGCGGGCATGTCCGATGTGGAAATCGGCTTTGTCGGGATCGGCATACTTGTCACGCTCATCGCGCTTCGCGTGCCGATTGGCGTAAGCCTAATAGGAGTTTCGTTTTTCGGAATTTGGGCCATTGTCGGCGACCGCGCCGCCTGGGGCATCTTAGGGGTGGTTCCCTACTCGTTCGCCGCCACTTGGCAGCTTAGCTCCGTGCCGATGTTCCTGCTGATGGGGTTCTTCTGCTTCCACGCCGGATTGACCA
>CAXBDI010000134.1:0-9268 GCA_963974445.1 uncultured Alphaproteobacteria bacterium | reverse complement strand
TTCCTGGGTTGCTTCTCCTTGCGTCTCGCAATGACGCCGGGAGATATGACAAGGGTCGTCCACTGAGCCGGTACCAACTGAATGATTCGAACCACTAGGATAGCCGGATATCGTGAGCAGAGCGCTGAGCGCTCCGGTTTTAGTGCCATAATGCGATAAAGAACGCGCATGTAACACTTTGAAATAGTTATATAATTTTGGATGTATGCCTATTTTTGCTAACAAATGCTCATAACCGCAATTCCTCCTACTCAGATACCGCTTAAAATTGCCTAAGCCCTAGTCAATCCGGCGGCCTTCTGCTACATTGCAGCGACATTACGGTTCGATGTTTGCACGACATTTAGCGATGTGTGCTGCACTGCAACCGCTACATCTTGAGCATTACCGGTCAGGGCAAAAGGACTACAGGCTTGGTTGACGAACCTCGCGACGAGCGCGACGGCATAGCGCCCGTCACCATCGAAGACGAAATGCAGCGCTCCTACCTCGATTACGCCATGAGCGTGATCGTGGCACGCGCCATCCCGGACGTGCGCGACGGCCTGAAGCCTGTTCACCGCCGTATTCTGTATGCCATGCGCGTCGGCGGCTACGATTGGGCCAGGCCCTATCGCAAGTCAGCCCGCATCGTCGGCGACGTCATGGGCCAGTTCCACCCGCACGGCGACACCGCCATCTACGACGCCCTGGTGCGTATGGCCCAGGGCTTCAGCATGCGCCTGCCGCTGATTTCCGGCCAGGGCAATTTCGGCTCGCTCGACAACGATCCGCCGGCGGCGATGCGGTATACCGAGGCTCGGCTGGCGCAGGCGGCGGAACCTTTGCTGGCGGACATCGACAAGGACACTGTCGATTTCCAGCCGAACTACGACGAGTCGGAGCAGGAGCCGACCGTGCTGCCGGCCCGCTTCCCCAACCTGCTGGTGAACGGGGCAGGCGGCATTGCCGTCGGCATGGCGACCAATATCCCGCCGCATAACCTGTCCGAGGTTATCTCCGCCACACTAGCCTACCTCGACGACCCCGAAATCACGCTCGATGAACTGCTGGAGATCATCCCCGGCCCGGATTTCCCGACCGGCGCTTTGGTCATGGGCCGCGGCGGTATCCGCCAGGCGTTTGCGACCGGCCGCGGCTCCGTCATCATGCGCTGCCGGCACGAGATCGAGTCTCGCCCGAACAACCGTGAGGCCATCATCCTCACCGACGTACCTTACCAGACCAACAAAGCCAAGATGGTGGAGCGCATCGCCGAGGTGGTGAACCTCAAGCTGATCGAGGGCATCAGCGACCTGCGCGACGAAAGCGACCGGCATGGCATCCGCGTCGTCATCGAGTTAAAGCGGGACGCGGTCACCGATGTGGTGCTGAACCAACTGTTCCGCTTCACACCGGTGCAGAGTTTCTTTGCCTACAACATGCTGGCCCTGAACGGCGGCAAGCCGGAGTTGCTGCCGCTGAAGGCGACGCTGCACGCCTTCTGCCGCTTCCGTGAGGAGGTCATCACCCGCCGCACCGCCTACGAGTTGGGCAAGTCGCGGGAACGCGCCCACACGCTGCTGGCGCTTGCCGTGGCGGTTGCCAATCTCGACGCCATTATCCGCCTGATCCGCGAGGCCGCCGATCCGGCCACAGCCCGCGAGCGGCTGATGGCCAGGCTCTGGCCGGCGGGCGATGTGGCGCCGCTGATCGCTTTGGTGGACGAGGATGCAAACTCCCGCAGCGACGGCAACTACCAGCTAAGCCAGGGCCAGGCTCAGGCGATCCTAGACCTCCGCCTGCACCGCCTGACCGGGCTGGAGCGGGAGAAGATCGACAACGACCTGCGCGAAACCGTGGCGGTGATCAAGGACTACCTCGATATTCTCGGCAACCGCGACCGCGTGTTCGCGATCATGCGGGAGGAATTGGAGGAGATTCGCACCCGCTTCGGTAACGACCGCCGGACGGAGATCATGGACGGGGGCGCCGATCAGGACGACGAAGACCTGATCCAGCGCGAGGACATGGTCATCACCGTCAGCCGCCAGGGCTATATCAAGCGTGTGCCGCTGGCGTCCTATCGCGAGCAACGGCGCGGCGGCAAGGGCAGGGCAGGGATGTCGACACGGGACGAGGACTTCGTCGCCGACGTCTTTGTTGCCAACACCCATGCGCCGGTGCTGTTCTTCTCGTCGCGCGGCATGGTCTACAAGCTGAAAACCTACCGCCTGCCCATCGGCACGCCGCAAGCCCGCGGCAAGGCCATGGTCAACATGCTGCCACTATCGGCCGGCGAGACCATTTCCACCGTCCTACCCCTGCCGGAGGAAGATACCGAGGGCCTGGACGAGATGGATATCGTCTTCGCCACCGCCACCGGCAACGTGCGCCGCAACAAGCTGTCCGACTTCACCAACGTCATGTCGAACGGCAAGATCGCCATGAAGCTGGACGACGGCGACTCGCTGATCGGCGTCGCGTTGGCGGAGCCAACCGATCACATGCTGCTGGCGACCCATCAGGGCAAGGCAATCCGCTTCCCCGTCACCGATGTCCGGGTCTTTGTCGGGCGTAACTCCACCGGTATTCGTGGCATCGCGCTGGCGCCTCAGGATAAGGTTATCTCCATGACCATCCTGCATGGGGCGGAGATCGACACGGAAACCCGCGACGCCTATTTGCGCATGGCGGCAGCCCGCCGCCGCGACGAGGCGGGCGACCTGGGCGACGACCAACCTCTGGACGAAGCGCTGTTTAGCCAATTGCACGAAGCCGAGGAATTGATCCTCTCGGCCGCGGACGACGGCTATGGCAAGCGCACCAGCGCCTACGATTACCGGGTGACCAAACGCGGCGGCAAAGGCATCGACCTGATGGATTTGATGCCGGGCTCCGGCGTCGCCGCCGCTTTCCCGGTTAGCGATACCGACGGACTGGTACTGGTCACCAACGGTGGACAATTGATTCGCGTGCCCGTGCAGGATATCCGTATAGCACGGCGGTCCACCCGCGGCGTCCGCTTGTTCTCGCTGGGCGAGGGCGAAAAGGTCGTCTCGGTCTCACGGATTGCCGAGGAGTAGCAGGGTGCAGTGCGCAAGGCGCGGTCTGTATCGGTCTTAGTACGTAGCAACAGAGAGTTACCCCATGGCGGACGGGCACATCGCGCTTTATCCGGGTACATTTGACCCGGCAACCAAAGGCCACACCGATATCATTACGCGAGCGGCGGCAGTCGTCGACAAGCTCTACGTCGGCGTTGCAGGCAATGCCGGAAAAGGGCCGCTTTTCACTGTCGAAGAGCGTGTGGCCATGGTCCAGGATGAAATTGACGCGATGGACGATCGCAAGCTGGCGGCCAACATCTCCGTCGCCGTCGTCGATGGTCTGTTGGTGCACAGCGCGCGCAAGCTAGGTGTGACAGTGATCATTCGCGGTTTACGCGCCGTCTCAGACTTCGAATATGAAATCCAAATGGCCAGCCTGAACAAGTCGTTAGACCCTGGCATCGAAACCGTTTTCTTAATGGCTTCCGACCGACATCAGTTCATCTCCTCGCGCTTTGTGAAAGAGATCGGCTCGCTCGACGGCAAAATCGACAATTTCGTCTCGCCGCGCGTTGCCAAGCGCCTGATGGAAAAGTTCAGTGGCGGCAAGACCGTCCAAGCCGGCGCAGCTTCAAAAGTCTATTAAGATAACGCATTAGCGGAGAACTCTCATGTACGATCTGGTTATCCGCGGCGGCACGGCAGTGCTGCCGGCGGGCGTCATCGCCTGCGATATAGGCGTCCGTGAAGGACGGATCGCCGGGCTTGGCAGCATCCCGGCAGGGCAGGGCGGCCAGGAGATCGACGCGACCGGCCTGACGGTGCTGCCTGGGATGATCGATACCCAGGTGCATTTCCGCGAGCCGGGTGGCGAATACAAGGAAGACCTGGCGACCGGGTCGAAAGCCGCTGTTTTGGGCGGCATCACCGGCGTTTTCGAAATGCCGAATACCAACCCCTCGACCAGCACCTCGGCCGCCTTGGCCGACAAGGTAACGCGCGCTGCCGGCCGGATGTGGTGTGAGCATGCGTTCTATGTTGGTGCTACTCCTGACAATCTGTCTGAATTGCCGACCCTGGAGCGGTTGCCCGGCGCCTGCGGCGTCAAGCTGTTCATGGGCTCCTCCACCGGCTCCCTGCTGGTCGAGGAACCGGGCGCGATTGCACAGGTATTGGCGAACGGCAGCCGCCGCGTCGCTGTCCACGCCGAAGACGAGGCGCGGCTGCGCGAGCGTAATCGTATTGCGAAAGACGCGGCTCATCCGCGTGCACACCCCGATTGGCGCGACCCGGCAACAGCTTTGAACGCCACCCGGCAACTGATTGAATTAGCGCGACAATCGGGGCGTCGTATTCATGTGCTGCATATCTCGACCGGCGACGAGATGGACTTTCTCATCGGCCACAAGGACATCGCGACGGTAGAGGTCACGCCGAACCACCTGACCCTTGCGGCGCCCGATTGTTACGAGCGGCTCGGCACCCATGCGCAGATGAACCCACCTGTTCGGGATGCGGCTCACCAAGCCCGGATTTGGCAGGCGGTGGCAGACGGCACGGTCGATATTCTCGGCTCCGACCATGCACCGCATACGGCCGAAGAGAAGGCAAAGACCTACCCTGCCAGCCCGTCCGGCATGCCGGGTGTGCAGACGACTTTGCCCTTGATGCTCACGCACGTTGCCGAGGGCCGGCTGTCGCTGCAACGACTGGTGGATTTGATGGCCGCCGGACCGAACCGGGTGTTTGGCATCGCGAATAAAGGACGTATTGCAATCGGTTACGACGCAGACTTTACACTAGTCGATCTGATGGCTGAGCGCACTATCGAGCAGGGTTGGCTGGCCAGCCGGGCAGGGTGGTCGCCTTACATCGGCCATCAGTGCAAAGGCTGGCCGGTCGGCACCGTGATCCGCGGGCGTCACGTCATGCGGGATGGCGAGGTCTTGGGCGAACCCATCGGCCAACCCATGCGCTTCCATGAGACGCTGGGGCAGGGCGCGCGCTAGCCCTTTCGACTCGGCGCCGCCAGCGCTATACCAAGGGCTATTGAGCTTTAACCCGCGCACGCGAGGGTGCTATGGCAACGCCATACTACATCACCACGCCAATTTACTACGTGAACGACGATCCGCATATCGGCCATGCCTACACGACTTTGGCTTGCGATGTGCTGGCGCGGTTCAAGCGCATGGACGGCTATCGCGTGCACTTTCTGACCGGCACCGACGAGCATGGCCAGAAGGTCGAAAAGGCGGCAGAAGCGGCAGGCGTCGACCCGCAGACCTTTACCGACCGCGTCAGCCAGAATTTCCGCGAACTGGCCGAGCGGATGAACTTTTCGAACGACGATTTTATCCGCACCACCGAGGATCGGCACACCCGGGCCTGTCAGGCGCTGTGGTCCCGGCTGGTGGAAACCGGCGATATTTACCTCGGCGCCTACGCCGGATGGTATGCGGTGCGTGATGAAGCATTCTATACGGTTGGTGAGTTAACCGACGGACCGAACGGCGAAAAGCTGGCGCCTACCGGCGCGCCGGTCGAGTGGGTAGAGGAGCCGAGCTACTTCTTCCGGCTTTCCGCGTGGGGCGACCGGCTGTTGGCTTATTATGACGCGCACCCCGATTGCATCGCACCCGCGAGCCGCCGCAATGAGGTGATCAGCTTCGTCAAAGGCGGGCTGCAGGACCTGTCCGTCAGCCGTACGTCGTTCAAGTGGGGCGTGCCAGTGCCGAACGACCCGGACCACATCATGTATGTGTGGTTGGATGCGCTCACCAACTACGCTACCTCTGTTGGCTACCCAGACGAAAGTTCCGAAGTTTTTACAACGTTCTGGCCATGCGATCTTCATATGGTAGGTAAGGATATCCTGCGGTTTCACGCGGTCTATTGGCCTGCCTTCCTGCTCGCCGCCGGGATCGAGCCGGCGGTGCGGGTGTTCGCGCATGGCTGGTGGACGAACGAGGGGCAAAAGATCTCAAAAAGCCTTGGCAACGTGATCAAACCCTACGACCTGATCGAGCAATACGGCCTGGATCAGGTGCGGTTTTTCCTATTGCGGGAGGTGCCATTCGGGAACGACGGTGACTTCTCTCATGCCTCGATGATCAGCCGGATGAACCACGAATTAGCCAACGATTACGGCAATTTGGTGCAGCGGGTTCTCAGTATGATCAGTAAAAACTGCGGCGGGCTGGTCCCTGTCGCCGGAGACCTGATCGACGCTGACCGCGCCTTGTTGGAACCGGCGCAGGATCTGGTCGCAACCATGCGTCCGATCATGGATCGCCAAGCATTCCACGAGGCGTTAGAGGCCATCTGGGTGGTGATCCGGGCCGCCAATGGCTATGTCGACCATCAGGCACCATGGGCCTTGCGCAAGACCGATCCGGCACGCATGGCCACGGTCCTGTATGTTCTCGCCGAAAGCATCCGGCATTTGGCACTCTGTACTTGGCCTTTTATGCCAAATACGTCCGATAAAATATTGGAACAGCTAGCTGTTTCAGAAAGCGCACGCAGCTTTTCTGAAGTCGGGTCAGTGGGCGCGTTGGTGACGGGAACGCCGCTGCCGAAGCCCGCGGGCGTGTTCCCACGCTATGTTGAGGAGGCCGCCTGACCCATGTTGGTGGACAGCCACTGTCATCTAGATTTTCCGGAATTGTATGACGACCTAGACGCAGTCGTGGCGCGGGCGGCGAACGCAGGTATCGGCTGCATGCTGACCATCTGCACGAGAGTGTCCGCCATCCCGAAAGTCCTGGAAATCGCCGAACGGCACCCGCAAGTCTATGCGGCTATTGGCATCCATCCGCACAACGTGGCGGAGCATGGCGTATTGCCGGTCGAAGAAATCGCCGGCTGGGCCGAGCATCCCAAAGTGATCGGCATCGGCGAGACAGGCTTGGACTACCACTATGACCGAAGCCCTCGCGACATGCAAATTGCCAGCTTTATCAACCATATAGAGGCGTCACGTAAGACGGGTTTGCCGTTCATAGTGCATACACGCAATGCCGACGCCGACACCGCAGCGATCCTGGACGAGACCTGCGGACAGAAACCCGTGCCAGGTCTGCTGCATTGCTTCAGTTCAACGCGTGGCTTGGCAGAGCAAGCGGTCGCGCACGGCCTGTACGTGTCGTTTTCCGGGATCATGACGTTCCGCAACTCCGACGACATCCGCGAAACAGCGGCTGCGCTGCCGATGGATCGGCTGTTGGTTGAGACCGACGCGCCATTCCTGGCGCCCGTGCCGAAGCGCGGCAAGACCAATGAACCGGCGTTCACGGCGTTCACAGCAGCCAAACTCGCTGAAGTGCGAAGCGTAGCACCCGAGGCTCTGGCCGAGACGACGACCAACAATTTTTACAGGCTTTTCAGCAAGGCGGATCGTTCAGTCTCGAACAAGTGATCAACTCACTCGTCTCTTATAATTTCCCATAATATATCTAGTGCGATTTGACAGTGAGCGTTGACTGTCCCGGTGACGCAGCTATAGGAATAGCCCGGCTGCATCCGGATGGGTGGCAGAGCGGTTGAATGCACCGGTCTTGAAAACCGGCGTGCGTGAAAGCGTACCGTGGGTTCGAATCCCACCCCATCCGCCATTATTATCGACTAACTATTGGATTTAATTGAAGAATTAATTTTCATATCGGATCTGTTCCCACACTTATCCCCACACTTAGCGACGATTTATCGTGAACGCTGACGGACAGTTTCGGCGTGATTAATTGCGACGGTTGCCGGGTTATCGGCTGCCACGCGAAAAAATTTTACAAAAGGCGCATTCACGCTTTCCCGGAATTCCCCAGATGGGCGCATCGGTCAAAAGGGCCAGCGAACTCATCAGAGCAGGTATTGCCCGAACTGCATCAGGGTTGCTTCGTTCGCTGCGCTATACAGCCGCTCATAGTCATTACGCTGGACTTCATATGTTCGCCAATGCATCCCCTTCGGCTTCGGTGGGAAAAGTTCCATGCAACTCGCATCGCCGCCCAGCTTCACTTTAATTTTCTGGGCACGATCCAGCAGGCGGGAAGCGCGGTCTTCGTACTGGCTGTTATGGGTCATGCCATAACATTTGGCGCATCGATACAGTTTACGGCCCCAAAGCACCCGCTTGCGTTTGCCGCAATTTGGGCAGATGAACCACGCGCGCTTGCCGCCATAGTTCGGCGTTGTGAAAGATAGAGGGATGTGGTCGCGGATTGGCTCCCATTCACCTCCACGATCACGCGAACGGTAGTTCAGGATCAGGTGATCGCCGAGGCATTCAACGCTGATGCGTGCCACTTCTTTCCCGTTCCTGCTCCATACCAGTGAATTCTGATGTCCGGCTCGCAGCATGTCGAGCCGTTTCAGGACCGCGATATCCAAATCCCAGAACTGGCCTTGCCGCATCGCGCCGCGCCCGCCGCCGCTGCAAAAGCTACCCATAGCAATATTCTCGAAATCATTAGAGAGATACAACAAAAGATATCATAAATATCTGTTTTCATTGAGTATTATATTTCGAAATATGATCCGAGTTCGCAGCAGTTCGTTTTGGGCCATGGTTGTTCGTATCAAGTCAGCGTGTTGAAATCCAGTCGCGGCAAGGCGCGAACGATCTTCGCTTCCAGCAGTTCGTTGGCCATCGTCATCTCACCGATTTTTCCCGCATGGCCTTTAATTCCCGATCTCTGTCATCGTGGGGGCGGCTTTTCAGGGACGCGGCACCTGCCTCCAGAAAGCTATCCCGCCGACGGCTCAGATCGGCAGCAGTCGTACCGATCTCCCGGCTGACCAACTCCAGGTCCTCGCCGCGCAAAATGCGCAACACCGCGCCCCGTTTCTTCTGCTGACATGCGCCGCTGCCGCGGCGCGGCGGGCTTGCTGTCGCCAGCGTGATGCGCGCGCTCAGTCAAGCCCGCCTTTGTAAGCGGCGGTGGAAAAGTCGGCCACGGTAGCGGCGGGATAATCTCGCTGCGGGCGGTGTAAAAGCCGGCCACTTTATCCCTTTCTGGCGAGAGGGAGGGTGGGAGTATTTTCACCGTGGAACTGTATTTGAAAGTGCGTCGGGCGTATTTCCAGCAAGGCGTTAGCAAGCGAGCGATTGCGCGGACGTTTGGGATCTCGCGCGACAGTGTTGATAAGATGATCGTCTATTCGGTACCGCCTGGTTACCGAAGGGTAGAGCTGGTCCCGAAAAATTGGACAAGGGCTTAAGGTGTGTTCCGCCGTTTATC
>CAXBDI010000133.1:0-9422 GCA_963974445.1 uncultured Alphaproteobacteria bacterium | reverse complement strand
GCTGCGCGTTGACGCCCTCAATCCGCACGCCGGTTTCGTCGCTGGCGACGGCCTCAGCCTGGCGCACCTGCTGGAGGATCGCGGCCTTCTCGGCATCGAGCGCCGGCTTGCTGCGGCGCAACAGGTTGCCAAGCCCACCCTGGCTGATCTTCAAGCCAAAAATGTCGGAAAACAGCCGCTCCAGCCGCTGGTAGGAGACGTGCTGAAGGTGTTTCATATACAGCGCCAGCGCCTGAATATTCGGCCCGAACGGCGAGCCTTGCGCCAGCGGAGCGGCTTTGGTGCGGTGGCCGCATGCGCCGCAGGTGCAGGCCAGGCGCTGGTGGCGGGTGACGATCGGCCGGATCGGCGGCAAGTCGAGCGTCTCGTGCCCGGCGATGACATGGCCCTGAATGGTGAGGACTTCCAAAAGATCGTGCCGCTTCGCGTTCCCCTTGCGCGGATCCGGCAAATCCGCAAATGCCGCTTCAAACCAAGTCATCGGCTGAGCCTCCATATCGAAAAGATAAGGCTCACTCACTGAATCGATTTGCCCTCTATGCGCCAGTAGAAAATCTCAAATGCGATTCCCCTGGCCTCAGATAGGCCCAAGCGCCGGGACATTCCAGCGCAATCTGCGCCGGTGGGCTAGGGCCGCAGGAAGCCGACCAGGTCCTTGATCTCGTCCATGTGCGGCGCCGCAATTGCGCTCGCCCGGTCGCGACCCTCGGCCAGCACGCCATCGACATAGGCGGGATCGGCCAGCATCCGCTGCATCTCCGACGTCAGCGGTGACAATACCTGCACCGCCAGGTCGGACAGGCCGCGCTTGAAGTCGGCAAAGCCTTTGCCGCCATATTCGCCCAGCACCTGATCGACCGACTGCCCGGCGAGTGCTGCGTAGATGCCGACCAGGTTCTCCGCCTCCGGCCGGCCCGTCAGGCCTTTGGCCTCGCTCGGCAGCGGCTCTGGGTCGGTCTTGGCGCGGCGGATCTTGTTCGCGATGGCGTCGGCGTCGTCGGTAAAGGTGATGCGCGACATATCGGATGGGTCCGACTTGCTCATCTTGGCGGTGCCGTCGCGCAGGCTCATCACCCGCGTTGCCGCACCGAAAATCCGTGGCTCCGGCAGCGGGAAATAATCGACGCCGTAGTACCGATTGAAGGCGCCGGCAACGTCGCGCGCCAACTCGATATGCTGTTTCTGGTCTTCGCCCACGGGCACGTCCGTCGCCTTGTACAGCAGAATGTCGGCGGCCATCAGCACCGGATAGGTATAGAGCCCCACCATCGCCTGATCGCGCTTCTTGCCGGCTTTCTCCTTGAACTGGGTCATGCGGTTCAACCAGCCCATTGGCGCGTGACAGCCCAGGATCCAGGCCAGTTCCGCGTGGCCGCTGACGGTGGATTGGTTGAAGATGATGCACTCGTCCGGGTCGATGCCCGACGCGATATAGGCGGCTGTCACCTCGCGGGTCGACTGGCGCAGCGCCACCGGGTCCTGCGGCATGGTGATGGCGTGCAGATCGACGATGCAAAAGATGCACTCGTAGTCCTTCTGCATGTCGACCCAATTGCGGATCGCGCCCAGATAGTTGCCGAGATGCAGGTTGCCTGTCGGCTGAATGCCGCTGAAAATGCGATTGGTCGGATGGCTCACGAGTCTGGGAACCTTATTTTGCGGAATGCCGGGCCTTATCGCGGCGACGCCGGACGCGGTCAAGCGGGCGTTTCGCCAGGGCGGCGATTGCGTCGCGGTCGGCCGCGCCAATACTCCAGCCCAGAATGAGGTAGAAGGCGCCACTGCCCGCACAAATGCCGCCGAGCGCAGCGGCGCGGGTCCAGTCGCCACCGGCAAGCGGGCCCGCCAATAGCTCGACGCCGGCCAGAACGACGCCGCCCATCGCCAGGCTCGCCAGCAGCGACTTCGGCGCCCGCTGCACCAAAGCCACGTCGGCCCGCCAGTCGCCGCGCTTGCGCAACAGCCAACCGAGCGCGAGGGCATTGACCCACGAGGCTATGCTGGTCGCCGCCGCCAACCCAACTGCCCCGAACGGGCGATAGAGCGCAAAGCCCAAGGCAATGTTAAGGGCGATGCTGGCCATCGCGACCTTGACCGGGGTAGCCGTATCCTCCCTTGCGAAGAAACCAGGGCTCAGCACCTTGATCAGCACGAAGGCCGGCAATCCGATGGCGTAGGCGGCCAGCACCGCGGCGGTCGCCTCTGCCTCCGCCGCACCGAAGGCGCCGCGCTGAAACAGAACGCTCACCACCACTTGCGGCATCACGGCCAAGGCCACCGCCGCCGGCAGTGTCAGGAACAGCGAGAGTTCGAGGCCCCGGTTCATCGCATGCCGCGCCGCAACCGGTGTCTCCGCTTTGTATGCTCGCGCCAGGCTCGGCAGTAACGCTGTGCCGATGGCGATGCCGATGACCCCCAGCGGCAATTGGTAGATGCGGTCGGCGTAATAAAGGAAGGAGATCGCGCCCACCGGCAGCAGTGAGGCGATCAGCGTATTCACCAGCATATTCAACTGTAGCGCGCCGGCACCCAATATGCCGGGCCCCAGCAGCTTCAGCGTGCGCGAGACCGCCGGGTCGATCCGCGGCCGCACCAGCCGCAAGGCAAACCCGGCCCGGCGCATCGCCCAGGCCATCAGCACCAGTTGCGCCAGCCCGGCCAGCGCCACGGCGACCGAGAGCACATGGCCTGGCGTCTCCAGCGCCTCGGCTGCGAACACCAGGGCCGCGATCATCACCACGTTCAGAACACAGGGCGCCGCCGCCGCCGCCGCAAACCGGTCTAGCGAGTTCAGGACCGCGCCCATCAGCGAGGCCAAGGTGATGAACCAGAGATAGGGGAAGGTCAGCCGTGCCATCTCAACAGCCAGGTCGAGGCCGCCGGGCTTATCCGCCAGCCCGGGCGCCAGACCATAGACCAGGGCCGGCATCGCCAGCTCGGCAGCGATGGTCATCAGGGTGAGCGTCACCACCATCAGCGCCAGCACGCGCTCGGCAAAGCCACGGGCGGCGCCCGGGCCGTCGCGGGCCAGCACGCCAGCGAACATCGGCACGAAGGCGGCGTTAAACGCGCCCTCCGCAAACAGCCGGCGGAACAAGTTGGGCAGGCGCAACGCCACAAAGAACGCGTCGGCGATAGGCCCGGCACCAAGCGTCGCCGCAATCAACAGATCGCGCACAAAGCCCAGCACCCGGCTCAACATAGTAAAGCCGCCGACAGTGGCGACTGCGCGCAGCAGCATAAGACAGCGTCTCCTCTTCCGGCTGCGCGTGGAGGTGGTTAGTGCTTGGCCTTCGCCTGCATCTTGGCGAGTTGTTCCGGTGTCGCCTCGGTTTGATGTTTCGTCTTGAACTCCGCATACGGCATGCCGTAGACCAATTCGCGCACGGCCTCGTAATCGACGGCAACGCCGCGCTCGTCAGCGGCGGCCTTGTACCATTTCGAGAGGCAATTGCGGCAGAAGTCGGCCAGGTTCATCAGGTCGATATTCTGCACCTCCGGATGGTCGCGCAGGTGCTGCACCAGGGTGCGGAAGGCGGCAGCCTCCAACTCGGTCTGGGTTTGTTTGTCCATGGCGTCAGGTCTCCTTTGCAGCAGGTTATGGCTGCCCCTTATCTTGGGGGCAAGACGCGCGTTGACCAGCCCCCGTTTCCATGGGACCTCTTTGAGCCATGATCGATGCGCACCAACTCCTCGAAAACTGCCTGCACGCAGCCATCGACCGCGCCGCCCCGGCCTCGGTTCTGGCCGCACATCTGCCGGCTGTGCCATCCGCCGGGCGGGCGATTGTCGTCGGTGCCGGCAAGGCCGCGGCAGCCATGGCAGCGGCGGTCGAGGCCGCCTGGCCCGACGCCGCGCTCGAAGGTCTGGTCATCACCCGCTACGGGCATGGCCTGCCCACCCACCGCATCGAGGTGGTCGAGGCGGGCCACCCGATGCCGGATACGGCCGGCACGGAGGCCGCAGCCCGAATCGCACGGCTGGTGCAGAGCGCCGGAGCCGACGATCTCGTGATCTTTCTGGCGTCAGGCGGCGGCTCCGCCTTACTGGCGCTGCCGGCGGATGGCATCAGCCTGGAGGACAAGCGCACGGTGAACGGGGCGCTGCTGCGCTCCGGCGCGGATATCGGCCAGATGAATGCGGTACGCAAACACCTCTCGGCGCTGAAGGGTGGGCGGCTGGCGGCGCTGGCGGCTCCGGCCCGCGTGCTGACACTGGCGATCTCCGACGTTCCCGGCGACCGGCCCGACGTCATCGCCTCCGGCCCCACCGTGCCGGACGAGAGCACCCTGGCCGACGCTCGCGCCGTGCTGGCTCGCTACGACATCACGCCGCCGGCGAGCGTTGCCACCCGGCTGGCCAACCCCGCGGCGGAGACGCCGAAGCCCGGCGATCCGATCTTTGCGCACACCGCCTTTCGCATGCTGGCCACCCCGCAGCACTCGCTGGAAGCCGCCGCGGAGGTCGCCAAGGCGGCGGGCGTGACACCGCTCATCCTCTCCGACCGGATCGAGGGCGAGGCGCGGGAGGTCGGCAAGGCGATGGCCGGTATCGCTCTGCAGGTCGCGGCGCACGGTCAGCCGACCAGCGCGCCCGCCCTGCTGCTTTCTGGCGGCGAGACCACGGTCACCGTCCGGGGCAATGGCCGCGGCGGCCGCAATGCGGAGTTCCTGCTGGGCCTGGCCCTCGGCCTCAATGGCCACCCGCAGGTCCACGCTCTCGCAGCCGACACCGACGGCATCGATGGCAGCGAGGACAATGCCGGCACCTATTGTGGGCCCGACAGCCTGGCGCGGATGCGGGCGGCGGGGGTGGACCCGGCGGCGCTGCTGGCCGACAATGACGCCTACAGCGCCTTTGCAGCCGTCGGCGATCTGATCTTCACCGGACCGACGCTGACCAACGTCAACGATTTTCGCGCTATCCTGATTTTGCCACCCCCTGGGTAGGAGGCTAGAGAGCACCATGCATCGCGGTCGTCACGCCAAAATCGTCGCCACCGTCGGCCCCGCCAGCAGTACGGCGGAGATGATCCGCGCCCTGTTCGACAAGGGCGTCGATGTGTTCCGCCTGAACTTCAGCCATGGCGAGCATGGCGATCACGCCGAGCGCCTCGCCACCATTCGCGAGATCGAGCGCCAGACCGGCCGTCCCATCGGCGTCATGGCCGACATGCAGGGCCCGAAGCTGCGGGTCGGCACCTTCGCCGGCGACACAGCGATGCTAAAGCAGGGCGAGCGCTTCCGCCTCGATATGGAGGATAGGCCCGGCGATGCGACGCGGGCGATGCTGCCGCACAAGGAGATATTCGCAGCGCTGGAGGAAGGCACCGACCTGCTGGTCGACGACGGCAAGATTCGCCTGCGGGTGCGCGACTTCGGTGCCGACTTCGCCGAGTGCGAGGTGATCGCCGGCGGCCCGATCTCCAACCGCAAGGGCGTGAACGTGCCGGGCGTGGTGCTGCCGCTCTCGCCGCTGACCAACAAGGACCGGCGCGACATGCAGTTCGCGCTCGACCAGGGCGTCGACTGGATCGCCCTCAGCTTCGTGCAGCGGCCGGAGGATCTGGCGGAGGCGCGGCGGCTGATCGGCGGGCGCGCCGCCGTGCTGACCAAGTTCGAAAAACCCGCCGCTATCGAGCGCCTGCGCGAACTTGTCGAACTCTCCGACGCCTGCATGGTGGCTCGCGGCGATCTGGGCGTCGAGATGCCGCCTGAGGAGGTGCCGGTGCAGCAGAAGCGGCTGGTGCGCACCTGCCGCGAACTCGGCAAGCCGGTGATCGTCGCGACCCAGATGCTGGAGAGCATGGTCAAGTCGCCCGCCCCCACCCGGGCGGAGGCGCAGGACGTCGCCTCTGCGGTCTACGACGGCGCCGATGCGGTGATGCTGTCGGCAGAGACCGCCGCCGGCGACTATCCGCTGGAGGCGGTGGAGATCATGGACCGGATCATCAAGCGGATCGAATCCGATCCGGTGTTTCGCCAGGTGCTGGAGGCTCAGCACGAACGGCCCGAGCCGACCGCCGCCGACGCCATCACCGCCGCCGCCCGCACCGTCGCGGAGACAATCAAGGCGGCGGCTATCGTGACCTACACGACCAGCGGCTCCACCACCTACCGCGCCAGCCGCGAGCGGCCGATTGCGCCGGTGCTGGGCTTGACCTCGAACAGCAAAACCGCCCGCCGCCTGGTGCTAGCCTGGGGCGTGCACACGGTGCACACCGCCGACATCGACAGCTTCCAGCAAATGGTCGAGAAAGCGGCCAAGATCGCCCTGGACGAGGGCCTGGCCAAGGAGGGCGACCCCCTGGTCATCACCGCCGGCGTCCCCTTCGGCACGCCCGGCGCCACCAACGTGCTGCGGCTGGCATGGGTCCCGAGAGGGCCGGTGTTTTAGGGGCGCTAGAGCGGCGAGAATTGGTAATCTATTTTGAGGATACCAACTATATGAATGAGCCTCGCGAGAGAATTCCTGCCTCAGATGATTACCTTAAGGCACTTGGACGTGCAACCTACAACTTCGCGTATCTTGAATGGGGGATAATCTGGCTTACCGAAACCCTGGAGCGAGGTTTCTTGAGTAAAGTATCAAAGCTCACTGCTGGGAAGATAGCGAATAACTTTGAAATTATTGCACGATCGATTGGCGATTACGATCCACAAAAAACTGAGATAGTCTCCCTATCTGTCGATTTTAAGAAGTTTGTTAAAGAACGAAACAAACTAATGCATGGAAACCCATTCACAGCAGAGGATGGGGAGCAACGGCTTCTCTACAATGGTCGGTTGGGCCGTAGAGATTGGGAAGTTGCACTAATTGAAGATTTTGCCGACGAGGCAGCCCTGCTCAGTATTAAGGCGGGTAAAATCCTACATAGTGGTCGATACAAAACTTGGTTGAAGAATGGATGATTTGAACTCATTTTATCGCCATTGACGAAGCACATGGGTATAGATGCCACCCAGTTCCGACGATGAACCTGGGACTTTGTTATTGTCTGCCATCACCTCCGCCGAAACCTCCACAAACTGCCGCGCTAGATGGATGGCGCTGGCAAGGGTCAGACTGAGGGGCCAAGCTGGGGCGAGGGTCTGCCTTATCTGGTGGTATTCGACAATTGCGAGGACCCGGTGGCGCTCGACGAGTGGCGCGCCCATCTGAATGGCGCTCGCGCGCTGGTGACCGCCCGGCGCGAGCAGTGGGAAGGATTGCACTGCCTGCCACTGGAGGGGTTGCCACGCGAGCGCTCGCGGGAGTTGCTGGCAGAGGCGCGGCAGGGCCTGTCGCCGGACGACCCGGAACTCAACGCCATCGCCAAGACCCTCGGCGACCTGCCCCTGGCTCTGACCCTGGCCGCCGCATATCTCCGAGAAATGGCCCACCGCGCGCCGGCGCAATACCTGGAGGCGCTGCGGGCTTGCCGTCGCCAGCGTGAGGGGCGCGCTCCGTCAAGCCAGCCTTCTTGTTCCGTTTGTCCGTCATGGCTCCTCCGATCGGGAGCCGCTATCAACCAAATTCGTGTCTCATAACTGTGGACCGGTACATGCCCGGACTGCATCAAACGCCAATTCACCAGGGCGAGCCAATGGATCTCCGCCGATGAGGTGGCTGAACCGTTCGTTATTCGCGCCGAACGCCGACGAGGAAGCGGCCATAGTAAATCGCGAAACCGGCAAATGCAGCCACCCAGAAAAAGCCTGAAAGATTGATCAATTCGATCATCCAGGTCGAATTGATTTCCGCAGCTATACGCGCTAACGCTGCGGCGTTTACTGCGACATAGATCGATATCGTAAAGCGGTCTGCGCGCAGCGGGCGTCCCGTATGGCCGAGCGTCGCCCGGGTCATCACAGCCAGGATCATACCACCGACGAGGCCCAAGGTTAGCGCATGAATCGCCAGCGTCGACGACACGCCTGGTGCAAGGGTGGCCACCCCTAAGAGGGCGAGACCGATTGGCGCCCACAGGTAGGCCACGTGCAAAATCAGGACAAGCGGCTCGGCTGTTGCGCTCAGGCCGCGCCAACGCATCACACGCACGCCTTGCGCTGCTCCTGCGGCCAAGAGGACGATACCACAAATAAGTGTCCCCGGCAGCGCCGTCCACAACGCGAGAGCAATGATCGTCGTCGCCTGCGCCAGGCGGTCGATGTGGCCGAATGCGGACGGCAGATCGGTAAAACCGTTCTTGGCAAGCCAGTTGCGCGTGAAGCTAGGAACGATCCTGCCGCCGACCAGACTTATGAGGATCACAACGACGGAGACGGCGAGTCGCCAACTCGTGCCGTCATCTGCGAGCCATCCAGCCGCTTCGGCGTGCATGGCTGCGTTGGCACCCAGAAGGGCCGCCAAGGCGCCCGCCATTGGGAGGTTTCGCCAGTTCTTGCCAGCGATGAGCTCACGCAGCACGACGATGAGCAACGTAGCGAGGAATGACAGATCAATGGCGGCAGTGAGGCCGGCGCCGAGCCAAACCGACGCCGCGACGGCCGCTCGCCCGGCCAACCAAAGCGCCGCCAGACAAATCAGCGGCGCTCCTCGTACCGGAAGGCGACCTGTCCAATTCGGAATGGCGGCCGACAGAAATCCGGCGATTGTGGCGACAACAAAGCCGAATATCATCTCGTGAATATGCCAAGATACTGGGTCGAACACGGTATTGAGTTCAAACCATCCGTCCAGCACTCCCAACCATAACGCAGGCGCAAGGGCGGCCCAGGCCGATGCCGCCAGGAAGAAAGGCCGAAAACCTTGCGAGAACAGGCGGGGCCCGCGATACGGGGGGTGTCGTGTCATAGACTTCTCACCGGTTTTGCCTAACCCGGCCTAGGTCTCGGCCGGGAAGACCAATTGGCGCAATTCTTTCTGTTGGCCAGGCCGCGCAATCAGGTCAGCCAGGGAATAGCGGTCAAGCACCCCGATAAACGCCGCCAGCGCCTCTTCCAATGGGCCGCGCAGCCCGCAGGCTGGAGTCAGAAGGCAACGATTTCGAGATGCATCGAAGCAATCCACCAGCGCAAAATTGTCCTCGCAGACCCTGACGACTTCGCCGACACGGATTTCTTCAGGCGGTCGCGCCAACTCGAGGCCGCCATTGCGGCCGCGCACGCCATTGACAAATCCCGCCAGGGTCAACGTCCGCGTCACCTTCATGAGATGATTGTTGGACACACCATGACGTTGCGAAATCGCTTCAATCGTATGTCGCCGGTCTTGTGCGACCGCCAATGATATCAGAACGCGAAGCGCATAGTCTGTATGAAGGGTCAGTCGCATCGGTTGCCTCGCATTCGCCAAGCGGGTTTAAGAAGCACATTATATGCGATTTATAACCGGAGGCCAAGAGATCGCCTCGGCTGTGTCGACACGGCCATGCTCGCCATCGGTTGTCTCGTGGCCTGGCAGTGTCGCCAGGATCGCAG
>CAXBDI010000132.1:0-9428 GCA_963974445.1 uncultured Alphaproteobacteria bacterium | reverse complement strand
CCGTAATAATAGGTGTGGATCAGGCCTTTCTCCGCGTGGAAGATCTGGCCGTTGATGTCCTTCGACGCGTCGGTGCAGAGATAGGCGACCATCGGCGCCACGTATTCCGGCCCCGGCATGGCCATGCGGGAGTCGTACTGCGCCTGGGAGAGCAGGCCGCTTTCCAGCCGGCGCTTCCAGTTGGCGATGACCGCGTCGTTGACCGTCATGCGGGTCGCCGCCATCGGGCACATGGCGTTGGAGGTGATGCCGTAGCGGCCGCACTCGCGCGCGATGGTGCGGGTCAGGCCGATAATGCCGGCCTTGGCGGCGGCGTAGTTGCACTGGCCGACCGAGCCCTTGAACGCATCCGACGAGAAGTTCACGACCCGGCCAAAGCGCTGCTGGCGCATCAGCTTGATCGCGTGATGGCTCATGTTCCAGTGGCCTTTCAGGTGCACGTTGATGACCTGGTCGAAGTCGTCCTCCGTCATGTTCCAGATCATGCGCTCGCGCAGCATGCCGGCGACGTTGACGACGAAATCGATGCGGCCAAACGTGTCGGCGCACTCCTTCACCATGCGCCCGGCGGCATCGTATTCCGCGACGGACGAGTAGTTGGCGAGCGCGGCGCCGCCGGCGTCTTTGATCTCGGCTACGACTTCGTCCGCCGGGCGCTCCTCAGTTTCCTCGCCATTGCGGCCGACGCCGGGGTCGTTGACGACCACCTTCGCGCCTTCCTTGGCCATCAGCAGCGCGACCGCTCGACCGATGCCGCGGCCGGAGCCGGTGACGATGCCGGCTTTACCTTCGAGATTCATGGGGGAGTCCTCCTTCGGGTTGCTGGTGCCGGCTTATGGACGCCGGCAGTTGCCGCCTATGCTAGAGGGCAGCCCGGGACCTGGCAATTCGAAGCGGGAGGGTTCGGGCTGGCTAAGTGCAGTGCGATGGGGAATGGAGGCGTTCGATACTTCTCCCGAGAAGTGTCGAAATCCGCGGGTAATTTGCGCAGACGGCTACTGATTTTGCTTAGTAATTTCCGCCGCAAGCCTGCACCGAGTTTTACACTATGACTCATTGTGTTAAATATCTGCTCTGAAGCTGGAAGAGACACCAGTCCGGCGCACAGCGATACCATTGCTACTTTCTAACCTTGAAAGGCATACAGTTGCCTATGCCGGATGAGATGGCGGCCTAGCAGAGGAGCGTTGTCATGCTGACACGGAGCGATGTTCAGGGAACTTTAACGCCCCTGTGCGACTGCATCCAAGCAGAGATCCGCGGTATTGTTGCCCCAAAATAGCAGTTAGGAGCATTTTTGGATGTTTTCTTTCCTTCGGTCGAAGAAGCCAATCAATTCATCAAGAAATGAAAAGTCGCAAGCCATTGTCGAGTTCGTCGTCAATACGCTTGGCGTCCAACAGGAGCTATTCCTGAATGAGGACGAAACGCTGCCTACAAAGGCTTTTGATGAGTGGTCAATTGGCTACGTGGCAGGCGCGACTGATGCAGTGTTTCAAAAGAGCGGATTTGAGCCGAATCTCCAAGGGATGTCGACGATGACGGTGGTTTTCATAAAGGTGTTCGGAGGCGGTAGAGGTCCGGAGTTGTTTGGTGAATTCATGCGGCTACAAGAACAAGGGAACCAAGCTGTTCAGGACGGCATGATCACGGGTGGGCGCGACATAGCCGGGTGGATGGCTGACAACAATAAGGTGCCGACCGGGTGGTCGGCCTACATCCACTCTCTTGATTAGGCTTAGTTTGTGGTCCGAATTGACTTTCCCTTTGCGGTCTAGCCACATTGGAGAATCCCGTAACCTTATTATACGCCTAAGCCTACCTGTTCAGATTTCACGGTTCGGCCGCAACCCACACAAGCTAGGCGAAGCTTCGCTTCGCACAGCGGCGTAGATCGCGCAGGTGCGGACAAAACCGCCGTTCGTTCTTTTGGTAGCAAAGACCGGTCCAGGCCCCGTAGCAGATGCAAAGTTTCACGCCTATTTTCGAAAGCGGCCACTCAGTGGAAACTGCATAGTCAACGGTAGCCCAGACACCTATCCTTTGCTATTTGACGCCCGACGGATGACTTAGCGATGGAATGTTACCGGATTGACGAGAGTGGCTATACAGGGTTTGACCTGCTAAACGCTGATCAGCGCTTTCAAGGCGCGTCGGCTATTGCCATTAATGATGATGACGCAGAGCGGCTGATTAAACATCATTTTCCGAAGCTGCAGGCAGCTGAGCTCAAGTACCGCGCGTTATCAAGGCGGAAAACTAATCACCCGCGACTGCTTGGACTGATGCACGACATTTTGAGCGATTTCAAGTGTGTGACCTACGTATGCGACAAACAGTTCATGCTGACGCTCATGTTCGTCGACTACGCCGTGGAGCCCTACTACTACGAGCGCGGTTTCGACTTCTACGCTGATGGCCAGAACTACGCGATGGCCTCCATGCTGCACATGGCGGGGCCAACGCTGCTCGGCAAGCCGCAGTTCAGCCGGCTGATGGCGTCTTTTCAGCGAGCGATGAAGGAAAAAACCGACGATGTGCTCAACGAGCTAGTGGCAGCCGCCAGAGCGACGACCTGGGAGAAAATACCTGAGGTCATCGGGCCTCTCGCGCAGTACGCGGCGCGCGAGTGCTTGCAGGCCATTTCTACTCCTCAAGTGAGCACCGACGTTGCGATGATTGTGCTGCAGTCGCTCATCTCGCGAATGGAAGTGATGGCAGACGGCCCCTATCGTGTAGAGCATGACCAGTCCAAGAACCTCGCCACCTATCATGGGCTTTTACAGCGGCTCATCCAACACGAAGATGCCGCGCAATTCCGTGTGACCGAGATGACAACCCTTAGCTTTCCCTTGAAGCTGACCGAGGTAGAGCAAGTGGATTCCAAGAAGAGCCCGGCGGTGCAACTCGCAGACGTGATGGTCGGTGCCGCGATTGAAGCAGGGAACAACCTGGCCGGATTGCGCAGTGGCGGTCTCGACGCTGAGCAGTTGCTGGCTTTGTATGCTGACGAGCAATTCATCAACATGCTGCCATCAACCGATTTTGAAGAGCAACGACGCTTCCGGCAGGGTACTCAAGCCGGTGAGATGATCGACTATTTCGCCGCCAAACTCATGGGCGGTTAGCCTTAGGTCTGCCTCAGCCCGCTCTATCTCAATCTCCCCACCCCCTACCCCTCACCCCTCAACTCCACCCGGCGGATTTTGCCGCTGATGGTTTTGGGGAGTTCGTCGACAAAATACACCCGCCGGGGGTATTTGTAGGGGGCGGTCAGGTCTTTGCAGAAGTCCTGGATTTCCTGGGCGAGGTCAGGCGTATCCACAAACCCTTTGGCGAGGATGATGTAGGCGGTGACGATCTGGCCGCGCATCTCGTCCGGCTCGCCGATGACGGCGCTTTCGGCAACGGCGGGGTGCTCCAGCAGGGCGCTTTCGACCTCGAATGGGCTGATGCGGTAGCCGGCAGAGCCGATCAGGTCGTCCGCCCGGCCGACAAACCAGAAATAGCCGTCCTCGTCCCGCGTGGCGGTGTCGCCGGTGTAGTAATAGCCGTTGCGGAAGGCCTTCCGGTCCGGCTCGCCGCCGGTGTAATAGCCCTCGAACAGGCCGGGCGGGTAGGGATCGGTGAGCTTGACGGCGATGTGGCCGATCTCGCCGGCGGGCATCTCTTTGCCATCGTCATCGACCACGCGCATGTCGATGCCCGGCACCGGCTGGCCCATGGAGCCGGGCTTGACCGGCTGGTCCGGGAAGTTGGCGACGATGTTGATGGTTTCGGTCTGGCCATAGCCGTCGGCGATGGTGGTGCCGGTCTGGTCGCGCCAATAGCGGATGACCTCCGGGTTCAGCGGCTCGCCGGCGCCCATGGAACGGCGCACGGAGGAGAGGTCGAACTGGGTCAAGTCCATCTGCGCGAACATGCGGTAGGCGGTGGGCGGCGCGCAGAAGGTGGAGACGCGCAGCTTCTTGATGATCTCCAGATGCAGGACGGGGTCGAAGCCCGCGCCGTCGAACAGCACGACCGAGCAGCCGATCAGGAATTGCGGGAATAGCATGCCCCAGGCCGCCTTGGCCCAGCCGGTGTCGGTGAGGGTCCAGTGCACGTCCTCGCGGCGGAGGTCCATCCAGAACAGCGCCGTTGAGGCATGGGCGAGGCCATAGGCAAAGTCGCGCGGCACCATCTTCGGCAGCGCCGTGGTGCCGGAGGTGAAATAGGCCATCATCATGTCGGTGGACTGCACCGGCACGCGCTTCGCCATGGTGGGAGAGGCCGCGGCGCACATGTCGATGGACGAGGTCCAGCCCTGTAGCGCCTCGCCGATGACGACGAAGTGCTTCAGCGTCGGGCATTCGGCGCGGATGGCATCGACCTTGCCGCAATGCTCCGGCGTCACGATCACGCCGGTCGCTTTGGCGTGGTTGACGCGGTAGGCAATGTCTTTGGCCGTCAGCAGGGTCGTGCCGGGCATCGAGACCGCACCGATCTTCATGGCCCCGAACAGCGCGTCGTACCATTCCGGAATACGGTTGCCGATCAGGCAGACAAAGTCGCCCTTCTGCATGCCGAGAGCGCTCAGCCCGTTGGCGAAGCGAGAGGAGTTCTCCGCCATCTGTGCGTAAGAGACCTCCCGCACCGTCTCGCCGTCGCCGGAAATGGCGATGACGGCGGTTTTGTCGTGGTCCCGGCCCTGGCGGTCGATCACGTCATACGCGAAGTTGAAATCCGCCGGGATGACGGGCTTGTAGTTGGCAACGGCGCTCTTGTAGGCGCGGTCCACGGCCATGAAGTCGTAGAGATAGGGCTCTGACATGAGGGTGGCTCCCGGGCGGCAAATGGCGGTGTTCTCTGATCTGGGTCACCTTTAATTACCCCACCGGCATTGTAAACCAGGATCATCCCGGCTGGTCCCTGGCAAGCGCTGAGCGCATCGGTTATGCTGCCAAGAAAGCAGTCGCCCTGCCGGGGAAACGCCATTGTCTGACGGACAGTCCAGTTCCAGCCAGCTCTCCGAGGCCAACGGCTTCGCTGACATGCGAGCATACGCCGAGGCGACGCGCAAGATTATGCGCCTCGTGGCGGAGTCACGGCATGACGAGCAGCCGGTGTTCGAGGCTATCGTGGAAGCGGCGAGCAGGCTCTGCGACGCGCCGTTTGCGGGGCTCGGGCTCTGTGATGATGAGCGGGCCTTTTTGCATGTCACAGCCTGGAGCGGCGCAAACGACGAATATTTCAAGTTCCTTCAGGAAAACCCTGTACCTCTAGATCCTGAAGACTCGGTCGTCGCACGCGCCATCGTCACCGGCGAGTTTTTGCATTTCGACGATCTTTCCCTATCCAAGCAGCGGCGTGAAGGCAACAGGCATAGCGTGGCTGCGGCAGAGATGGAGGCCATCCGCACCTTCATCGTCGTGCCGCTTATGATGGAAGGGAAGGCCATTGGCGGCCTCTGGGTGTACCGGCAGGAAGTGCTGCCGTTCGACGATGCACAGATCAATCTCGTTAAAATCTTCGCTGACCAAGCCGTCATCGCCATCGAGAACGCGCGCCAGTTCCGGGAACTCCAGACCCGGCTGGAGCGCGAGGCTGCGACCAGGGAAATCCTCTCCGTCATCAGCCAGAGTCGGGACGACGAGAAGCCAGTCTTTGATGTTATTGTGGAGAATGCTGCCCGGCTGTGCAGAGCGCCGATGGCCCGCCTCCTGATTGCCAACGACGAGCGGACCCATTTCAAGATTGCCGCGGGTTGGGGAATAGAACTCCAGGCTGTGAGTATCGGCGATTTTATGGAACTCGATCCAAGCCTTCTGCCGGCGCGCGTCATTCTGGAAAACACGGTCATCAATTTACCGGACATGCGGGAGGGCGAAAATTATAAATCGGGTCTTCCGGTGGCGGTTCGGATGGTCGAAGAGGAGGGAATTCGCACGCTTCTGATGGTCCCGCTCAGCCTTGGCGATAGGGCGATTGGGGCTTTCGTCGTCAACAAACGGGAAGTGGCGCCGTTTACCGAAGACGAGATTGCCCTGGTCAAGTCCTTCGCCGCCCAAGCCGTCATTGCCATTGAGAACGTCCGCCAGTTCCGTGAACTCCAAACCCGGCTGGAGCGCGAGGCGGCGACACGGGAAATCCTTGAGGTTATCTCGCGATCGCGCGACGACGAGCGGCCGGTGTTCGACGTCATTCTAAAAAATGCGGCGCTACTCTGCGGTTCGCCGAATGCAAATCTGGCCTTGGTGGATGATGCCGGAGAGCACTACGTATTCAAGGCCAGTTGGGGCGAGCTGTATCGAGGGCTTCAGGTGGGGGCGAAGCTTCCGCTAAACGCTGACAATGTTGGCGCGGTGGCCATTCGGGAGAAACGGGTCGTCCATGAAGACTTGACGGATACCAGCCTCTACCGCGAGCGGGACGCCCATTTCAAATGGCTATACGACGATGAAGGGGTCCGTGTTTTACTGGCCGTGCCACTGCTCTCAGGCGGAGAGGCGATTGGCAATATCTCCATGCGCCGCCTGGAGCCGAAACCGTTCGACGCCGAACAGATAGCACTGCTGGAAACCTTCGCCGCCCAGGCCGTGATCGCCATAGAGAACGTCCGCCAGTTCCGCGAACTCCAGACGCGGCTGGAGCGGGAGGAGGCGACCAGGCAAATCCTGCACGTCATCAGCCAGAGCCGGGATGATGAAAACCCGGTCTTTGATGCAATTTTGGAGCGGTCGGCGCTTCTGTGCAAAGTGCCGGCTGCCCTGCTCGTTCTCGTCAACGATGACAGATCGCAGTTTTTCCTGGCGGCGCTGTGGGGAGAATGGACACAGCCGCTCGACATCGGGACATCCTGGCCCACCGATGCGCAATTGCCGGTGGCCGAAGCCATTCGTGAAACATGCACCGTGCACCTCGCCGATATCGCAAAGACGAAGGCGTACCAAGAGGGCGAGCCCACCTACACCTATCTGGTGGATGAAGAAGGCATCCACTCGCGGATTTGCGTTCCGCTGATCCGCAATGGCATCGCCATCGGCGCGATCGTCGTCAGCCGTCACGAGGTCGGTGCGTTCGACGATAGCGAGGTCTTGCTGCTGGAGACCTTCGCCGCCCAGGCCGTCATCGCCATCGAGAATGTGCGCCAATTCCGCGAACTCCAAACCCGGCTGGAGCGGGAGGCGGCCACGTCGGGAATCTTGGAGGTCATCAGCCAAAGCCGTGATGACGAGAAGCCGGTATTCGATGTCATTTTGCAGAATGCAGCCCGATTGTGTGCCACGTCTTACGCTTCCCTCTTTCTGGTCGACGAAAGACGAGAAAATTTCATGCTGACGGCGGTTCGCTCGGAATATCAAAGAACGTTTAAGATCGGAGAGTCGTTCTCTCTTCATGCTAGCCCGACAGCAGTCGCGATTTCTATTCGAGAAGCTCGCGTGATGCATGTGGAAGACTTGGCTGATGATGATCTGTACCGCCAGGGAGACCCGGTCCGCGTTCGGATTGTCGATGAAGAAGGGGCGCGGACATTGCTTGTTGTGCCCCTAATCAGCGGAGAGCTTGCAATAGGGTGCATTACGTTATGGCGTAGTGAAGTAAAGCCATTTTCTGAGGACCAAATTGTTCTGATCCAAACCTTCGCCGCCCAAGCCGTCATCGCCATCGAGAACGTGTGCCAGTTCCGCGAACTCCAGACCCGGCTGGAGCGGGAGGAAGCGACGCGGCAAATCCTCTCTGTCATCAGCCAAAGCCGGGACGACGAATTGCCGGTGTTCACCACCATTCTGGAGAGTGCCGCGCGGCTCTGCGGGTCGCCTAATGCTGTCTTGCATTTGGTTGATAGCGCGCGGGAATACTCGAAATGGATAACCTCTTGGGGAGAGCCGCACCGGTTCTTCAGCCCCGGCGAAAAATGGCCCCTCGACAGCCCTATGGCGATATCGAAGGCTATCCGGCAGCAATCGGTTGTTCATATCCCTGATATGGCCGACGACGACCTCTACCGCGAAGGTAACCCTACCCGGCGGCAGGTGGTTGATGATGAAGGGATTCGCACCTTTCTGGTGGTGCCGCTCATTTCTGAAGGACAAGGGGTCGGCTGTATTGTGCTGCATCGGCGCGAGGTGCGCCCGTTCGACGACCGCCACATTGCGTTGGTTGAAACCTTCGCCACCCAGGCGGTCATCGCGATCGAGAACGTCCGTCAATTCCGCGCCTTGCAGGATCGCACGCGCGAAGTGCAGGCGCTGAATGAGTCGCTCGAAGTTCGTGTGGGCGAGCAGGTGGGTGAGATCGAGCGAATGGGGCGGCTGAAGCGGTTCCTCTCGCCGCAGGTGGCGAATGCGGTGATCTCGTCCGGCGAAGAGAATATTCTTAGCAGTCACCGGGCGCTGATCGGCATTCTGTTCTGCGATATCCGCGGCTTCACCGCGTTCTGCGAGACGGCGGAGCCGGAGGAGACCATCGAGTTCCTCCAGACCTATCACGAGGAGATGGGCAAGCTCATCAATGCGCACGGCGCCGGCGTCGATCATCGCTGGGGCGACGGCATCATGGTGATTTTCAACGACCCCTTCCCGTGTGAGGATCCGGCGGGCGACGCCCTGCGCCTAGGCCTCGCCATGCGCGAGAAGATGGAGGACATCTGCCAGCGCTGGAAACGGCTCGGCCACCGGCTGGGCTTCGGCGTCGGCATCTCGCTGGGGTACGCTACCGTCGGCATGGTCGGGTCGGCGGGCCGCTTCGACTACACCGCCAGCGGCACGGCCGTGAACCTGGCGGCGCGCCTTTGCGACCATGCCGAGGACGGCGAAATCCTGCTCAGCCCCCGCGCCTACACCGCGGTGGAAGACGACTTCCAGGCCGAGTCCACCGGCGAAATGACCTTCAAGGGCATCCGCCAGCCGGTGGAGGTGTTCCGGGTTGCGGGGGAGAAGGCAGACGCCTAAGACTTCGCCGCTGCGACCGCCTCGATCTCGATCAGCAGGCTGGGGATCACCAAGGCGCTGACGATGATAGTGGAGTTCACCCGTTTTAGTGGACAGTTTTCGGGTGAACCGCGCCGGGTTTGCCGGAGGCTGATTTGACTTAGTTACGCCGCCATGTCTGATCTTTCCAGAGCGGCATAGAAGTTTGCTTCGGCCTCTGCCGGCGGGATATTCCCGATAGGTTCCAGCAGGCGCCGGTTATTGAACCAGTCGACCCATTCGAGCGTGGCATATTCGACAGCTTGTAAGCGGCGGTGGAAAAGTCGGCCACGGTAGCGGCGGGATAATCTCGCTGCGGGCGGTGTAAAAGCCGGCCACTTTATCCCTTTCTGGCGAGAGGGAGGGTGGGAGTATTTTCACCGTGGAACTGTATTTGAAAGTGCGTCGGGCGTATTTCCAGCGTAAGCGGTGCGAGGAGCCCACATTGCTGATTGGGGCATAACGCGGTTGAAACGA
>CAXBDI010000131.1:0-9578 GCA_963974445.1 uncultured Alphaproteobacteria bacterium | reverse complement strand
GGCATCAGCGAGAGCAATCTTCGCGTGCGTCTGCATCGGGCCCGCCAGGCTCTACGGCAGCGGTTGGAACAGACCTGCCACACTTGCCCGATCCATGGCTATTTGGATTGCGACTGCGACTATGGTGCGCATCTGCGCACCCATATCGGGCAAGACCGGCCCGAACTGTAACGAATACCCTTCTGGGCCGTCTATCGGGTCATCAGTTCGGAACATGCGGCGCACCATGCGTGCCGCTCCGAGCCGCCAATACCTGATGTGATTAGCCGTCCGAAGGAACAGACCATGCCAGACACACCCTCATCCAAAATGCCGAGTCCCGCCGTGCTGGGCGCCCCAGGACTTGATCTTGAAGCCATGGCGGCCCTGCAAATGCGCAACATTGATGGCCTCCGGCGTATGGCGAAACTGATGTTTGACGGCACCCAGACGATCACTGAGCGCCAGGCCGCGTTCTTCAAGGCGAGCGCCGGAAAGATGGGCGGAGCGCTCGACGGCGAGGGCGGTCTGTCGGATCCGAAAGCAATTTTCGAGCGGCAGACAGAGGCCTATCGTGACCTGTTCGGCGCTCTCGCCACGCATGCCGGCGAACTCGCTGATATTACCTCCAAATGCTGTGCTGGCTTGATGGAGGAGGCGACCGGGAACATGACAGACCTTCCCATGCGTGAAGGCGGCCCCATGCGTGAAGGCGGCGCTGCACAGCCGGCGGAGAAGGCTGGATGCTGCTGCGGTCCCAGCAAGGAAGCGGCCGCGACCTTGGCTAACGTTCCGGCCAAAGAAGACAACACCAAAGCTGGATGCTGCGCGGCTCCCGGCAAAGAGGCGGCAACCGGGAACACGGCTGATAATCCGCCGGCAGAGGCTCTGGAGAACCAGCGGTAAAAGACGCCGGCGTCGCTTCGAAGGGCGATTCGGCGAAGATTTCGCTTCGGACCGTGGAATCCATGAACGCTTTGACATTGCGCATGGGAACCCTCGCGTTTTGTGTTAGGGTCAGGTCTTCGCCGGGCATGGTGAAAAACTGAAAATGGGAGTATTGAACGTGTACGATCTTCGTTATGCCATTTCCGCAACACTGTTTGTGTTAGCGGTTTCGTCGAGCGCATCTGCGGCCGACCGGGAAAGTTTGTCCAACCAGGAGACGAAAGGGCCGGAGCTTGCCGGTCAATGCCTCGAAGACCTTCGGGCATTCGACCAAAAGTTGTCCGAGGTCGGGTTCGGCGTACTTCCCCCCGGTGGCTATGGCGTTTCGGCACCGTCGAGTTACTCGGGTTACACCACCTACGGCACTGGCGGTACGGCCCGCCAGAAAATTTACGCGTTGCGCGATGCCGCATACGTCTACGCGGCGGATGGGGACGAAAAGTCCTGTCAGCTAGTTTTGGGCTCCATGCGCAAGACGTATGAGCAGCACCAAAAACTGGTCGGCATGGAGGCGGACGACCCTAATCTACGGATTGCCTGGCGTCGTTCGCACCTGGAGACGGCGCAGCCGGTGACCGAAATGGACCGCCTGATGCGTGTCGATATCGTGATCGGCTCAGAGATTCGGACGGCGGATGACGAAAAGGTGGGCGAAATAGAGGATATCGTGCTCGACCCCGCTCAACAGCGCATCGTCTATGTGCTGGCGTCGCGGGGCGGATTCCTCGGAATTGGAGGTAAGCTGGTGGCCATACGATGGAAGGATCTCCGCTCTACGCAAGACCATGAGCTGTATGTTCTGGATATTGAGAAGTCAGCGTTCGACAATGCGCCGACTGTCGACCGGACCAACTTCGACAGGACAGCCGATATGGGCTGGCGGCAGGAACTGGATCGCTTCTGGGATCAGAACGTAAAGCAATAAGCGATCGCTCACCATCATCTTGGCCGTTGATCCCGCTCGATCCCCGCTGCGGCAGAATCCCTAATCTGTATCGGGTTTTTAGCGATTTGATGATCGGCCGGACGCCGAGCAAAGAGGTGATCCCAGTGTAACGGATGAATGCTGCTCGCGTCTTTGATGTCGAATCGAAACCCGCGAATAGGAAAGTAGTTATGCAGCACGCGAGCAACGTCACTCCCCTTGCGCCAAACCGGCCGGCCCAGGCGGCGGAAAATTCATCGAACCCGCCGAAGCCGGATATCCGCCAGGCCACGCCGGCGCCAGCCAATCCGGTTATGGCGCAGCCGCTGAACCAGGCCTGGGGCTATGGTCTCGACTTCTGGCAGCGGTCAATCTTGTTCTGGGACACGCTCCGGCAGCGCGCCGACAACATGCTGGAGCATGAGCGCGCCGGCATGCCGCCGCTGCTCGACTTCAAATACGAGACGGTCCTCGATGCTCGGCGTTTCGAGAATCCGGCGAACTATGCGCTGCTGCGGGTAATCGAGGTCGGCGAGGACTGCTGGGATGACTGTGTCGACCCCGACAAGCCGCCGGTCATCGTCATCGACCCGCGTGCCGGGCACGGACCGGGGATCGGCGGGTTCAAGCACGATTCCGAAGTCGGTATGGCGCTGCGCGAGGGGCATCCGACTTACTTCGTGATCTTTTTTCCGGAGCCATCGCCCGGTCAGACGCTGGCCGACGTGTTACATGCGCTCAGGCGCTTCGTGGAAGAGGTCGCGGCCCGCCATTCCGGCACGCCGCCCGTCCTCTACGGCAACTGCCAGGCCGGCTGGGCGGTGACGCTGCTGGCTGCCGACTGCGAGGGTCTCGTTGGCCCCGCGGTCCTGAACGGCTCGCCGCTCTCCTACTGGGCCGGCGAAGCCGGTGTCAATCCGATGCGTATTTCCGGCGGCCTGCTCGGCGGGTCCTGGCTCACACATTTCATTGCGGACCTCGGCAACGGCCGTTTCGATGGCGCCTGGCTGGCCCAGAACTTCGAGAGCCTGCAGCCGGAAAAGGCCATCTGGGAGAAACACGCCAACCTGTTCAACAACGTCGATACAGAAAGTGACCGATTTCTTGAGTTCGAGCGCTGGTGGAACGGGTTCTATTCCCTCAGCCGCGAAGAGATGGTTGCGATTGTTGAAAACCTATTCATCGGCAATGAGCTGGAAAAGGGGCTTATGCGTGTCTGTGACGGCTGTGTCGCCGACTTGCGGCGCATCCGCAATCCGCTCGTCGTCTTCGCCTCCTACGGCGACAACATCACCCCGCCGCATCAGGCCCTCAGTTGGATCCCCGCGGTCTACCAAGACACCGACGATCTCAAAACGGCCGGTCAGCGCATCGTCTATTTGACCAACCCGCACGTGGGCCACCTCGGCATCTTCGTCTCGGCCAAGGTCGCGCGCCTCGAACACCGGGCAATTCTCGAAAGCCTGGACGAGATCGAGGCGCTCCAGCCCGGCCTCTACGAAATGAAGATCGATAACCCGACTGGCGACCCTGATTGCCATAAGCCGCAATATTCCGTGACGTTCGAGGAACGCAAGGTCGAGGATATCGAGTTTCCGCAGCAGACCGAGGCGTTCGAGCGGGTGAAGACGGTGTCCGAGGCGGGTGAGGCATTCTACAGCACCTTCGTCAGCCCCTGGGTTCAGATGGCGACGAACCCGTGGGTCGCTGAGTCGCTGAAGCGGCTGCATCCGATGCGGACCAGCCGCTACGTCTTCTCAGAAGAATTTAATCCCTGGATGCGCGGTGTCGCGGTTCTCGCCGAGTCCGTCGCCAAGAACCGGGTCCCTTTGCCTCAAGACCATCCGCTCATGGAACAGGAGCGTCAGCTCATCGGCCAGGTTTCCAAGACAATCGAACGCGCTCGAAACGCGCGTGACAGTGCCTACGAGCAGACTTTCAGCCGGCTCTATGGAAACGTTCCCGAAAAAAAGGCCGATAAATAGAGGTGACTGGAAAGTAAACGATAGCATCCTGACAACAGAACGCGTGAATTCCAATGGCGTCTAACAAAGCAATCCTAGTCCTCAACAGTGGTTCATCCAGCGTCAAGTTCGCGTTGTTCGATCTGGCGACGGATGAGCCCCGCCGGCTCTGGTCAGGAGCGCTCGAGCGGATCGGCGCCGATAGCGGACGTTTCGCGGCGACCGATGTCCAGGGGACGGTTCTCATCGACGAGACACCGGCGATTCCCAACCACGTGACCGCCCTCGACATGCTGCTCCGCTGGGTCGAGGGCCGGGTGTCTCGGACGGACCTCGCCGCGGTCGGCCACCGGGTGGTTCATGGTGGCGAGGAGTGCGACTGTTCGCTCCTCGTCACGCCCGGGCTCGAGGCCCGGCTAAAGCGGCTGATCCCCCTCGCGCCCCTGCATCTGCCGCACAATCTGGAGGGCATCATGTCGGTTCGCCTGCGCCGCCCTGACCTTACTCAGGTAGCCGCTTTCGACACGGCATTTCATCATGGGTTGCCCCGCGTGGCGCGGTTGACCGGCCTGCCGCGCCGTTTCGGGGAAGCCGGCATCCGGCGCTACGGCTTTCACGGCCTGTCCTATGAATATGTTGTGGAAGAGGTGCGCCGGCGGGATGGCGAGGCGGCAGCGAACGCCAGAATCATCGTCGCACACCTCGGCAACGGCGCTTCCATGGCGGCGATCAAGGACGGCCGCAGCGTCGAGACCACAATGGGCTTCAGCACGCTCGCCGGCCTGCCCATGGGGACGCGTCCCGGCGATCTCGACCCCGGTGTGCTGCTGCATCTTCTGATCGAAAAGAATATGACGGCCGACGCGCTCCAACAGGTGCTCTACACCGAATCAGGATTGCTCGGTCTGTCCGGCTTGAGCCGCAACATGGCCGATCTTCTGGCCCGGCGGGACGTTCCAGAGGCGGCGGAAGCGGTCGACTTCTTCTGCCACCATGCGCGCCGGCATCTGGCGGGCCTGACAGCTGCGCTCGGGGGTCTCGACCGGTTGATTTTCACCGGCGGTATTGGCGCCAATTCGTCCGAAATCCGCGCCAGCATCTGCGAGGGGCTCGGCTATCTGGGGCTCAGCCTCGATGCAGACAGGAATGCCGGTCAACAACGCATCGTCTCGACCGACGGCAGCGCTGTGCTCATCGAAGCCTTCAAGACTGACGAGGAGTTGGTGATCGCACGCCATACGCAAAATATTCTGAGCACGTCCAGAAAGAAGAATGCGCAAGCCCATGATTGATCATCCCGCCACTCTCGAGGATCTCGTTGTGCGTGCGAAAGCGCAGGGGCCGATCCGCGTCGCTGTCGTCGCCGCCGATCAAGGCCTCGTCCTCGAATCGGTTCAGCAAGCCGTGGCGCTTGGCCTGATCGAGCCCCGGCTTATCGGCGATCCGGACGCGATCCTCGCCTGTGCAGACGCCGTCGGCATGGAAATTGGCCCCCACGAAATTGTTGGCGCGGCAAGCGAAGACGAGGCGGCGCGGATTGGGGCCGATCTCGTTCGCCATGGAAACGCCGACGCGGTGATGAAAGGCAATATCCACAGCGATGCCTTCATGCGGGCGCTCCTCGACGCGGAGCGTGGGTTGCGGGTTCCCGGCCAGCGGGTCAGCCACGTCTTCATGGTCGATATCCCAGCCTACCCGAAGCTCCTGGCGATCACGGACGCGGCCATCAATATCACGCCGGACCTCAACGCCAAGGCGCAGATCCTTCAGAACGCCATCGCGCTTGTCCGGCTGCTTGGCGTCAAAACACCCAAGGCAGCCGTGTTGTCCGCGGTCGAGACCATTAACCCAGCCATAGCTTCGACGCTGGATGCCGCCTGCCTTGCCCTGATGGCCAAGCGGGGACAGATCGCCGGCGCGATCGTCGACGGCCCGATGGCGTTCGACAACGCGATCTCGGCGGATGCCGCGCGCGAGAAGGGGATCGTCTCCGAGGTTGCCGGCGATGTCGATATCCTGCTCGTGCCCGATCTCGTTTCCGGTAACATCCTGGCCAAGAACCTTGAATATCTGGCCGGCGCCACGGTGGCGGGCATCGTCCTGGGCCTCGCCGCGCCGGTGGTGCTCAGTTCGCGCGCCGATCCTCCGGCCGCCCGGTTGGCGGCGCTGGCGCTCGCCGTCCTGATGCATCGGCCCGCGCCGCAGAAGGACCACCGCGCGGCCGAGCCGGAATCGGCCATCCATTGCGCAGCCCAGCCTGAGGCCGCGTGCAGTCCGATGGGACCGTAAGCCATGCTGCAGACGCCAGCGAAAGAGCGGGCGAAGCAGGCCGCACAACCAGTTGGCCGCGAACAATCGGCGGGACGAGGCTTGTCGCTGGATCAACCTCTCCACGCCGCGCTCGGGCGGATGACCGCTGGCGTGTCGCCCGTGGCGCTCGCTCTGGCATATACCGACTGGGCGCAACATCTTCTTATGTCGCCCGACAAGCAGGTAGAGCTGGTCGAGAAGGCGGCGGGCAAGTGGCGGCGCTATCTGGAATACTGTCCGCGGGCTTGGTCGGATGCTCATTGCGAGGCTTGTATCGAGCCCCTGCCGCAGGATAAGCGCTTTGCCGGTGACCCCTGGCAGGTATGGCCATTCAACGCGATCTATCAGGGTTTTCTTCTGGGCCAGCAGTGGTGGCATAACGCCACGACTGCCGTCCCGGGCGTCTCCAGACATCACGAAGAGGTCGCTTCCTTTGTCGCCCGGCAAATGCTCGACATGGTGTCGCCTGCAAATTTTCCGGCGAGCAATCCGGAGGTTCTGAAAGCGACACTCGATACCGGCGGCCAGAATTTGGTGCGCGGCGCTGCCAATTTCATAGAAGACTGGCAGCGCACCGTCAGGGGCGAACCACCCGCCAGCATGGAGGATTTCGAGGTTGGCCGGAACCTCGCGGTCACACCCGGCAAGGTGATCTTCCGCAACGAATTGATCGAACTGATCCAGTACGCGCCCCAGACGGACAAGGTTCATCCCGAGCCAGTCCTGATCGTGCCGGCCTGGATCATGAAATACTACATCCTCGACCTCAGCCCAGAAAACTCGCTGGTGAAATACCTGGTCGAGAAGGGCCACACGGTCTTCATGATCTCCTGGAAGAACCCGGCGGCCGAGGACCATGACCTCGGCATGGAGGACTACCGCAGGCTCGGCGTCATGGCCGCGCTGGACGCGGTTACCGCCATCGCGCCAGGAAAACCGGTTCACGGTGTCGGTTACTGCCTCGGCGGCACGCTCCTGTCGATTGCCGCGGCGGCCATGGCCCGCGATGGCGACGACCGGCTGGCCACCTTGACCCTGTTCGCCGCCCAGATCGATTTTACGGAGGCTGGCGAACTCACGCTGTTCATTGACGAGGCCCAGGTCAGCTTCCTGGAGGATATCATGGCCGAGCAAGGCTATCTCGACACCAGGCAAATGGCCGGCGCTTTCCAGCTCCTGCGCTCCAACGACCTCATCTGGTCGGCCATGGTCCAGAGCTATCTCATGGGCGAGCGCCAGCCGATGTTCGACCTGATGGCATGGAACGCCGACGCGACACGCATGCCGGCCAGGATGCACTCCGAATATCTCCGGCAGTTGTTCCTCAATAACGATCTGGCGAACCAGCACTACTGCGTCGACGGCCGTCCGGTCTCGCTGCGCGACATCCGTATCCCGATGTTTGCCGTCAGTACGCTGTCCGACCACGTCGCGCCTTGGCGCTCCGTCTACAAGGTCCACGCCCGGACCAATGCCGACGTCACCTTCGTGCTGTCCAACGGTGGCCACAATGCCGGCATCGTAAGCCCGCCGGCAAATAACAGGCGCTATCATCAGATCGCCACCCGCGACGATCTCGCGGCCTACCTGGACCCGGACGCCTGGCAGGCGCGGGCCACCCACCATGACGGCTCCTGGTGGCCGTGCTGGCAGGGCTGGCTCGCGGACCATTCGGCCGAACCCGTTAAACCCCCTGGCCTGGGGGCGCCGTGCAAGGGCTATCGGCCACTGGCCGACGCGCCTGGCGCCTATGTGCTGGTGCGATAAAGGTCGGCATGCAGATTATCCGGGGACGAAATGACCCCAATCGCGAAGAGGAAATGAGAAATGGCTTGGCTTACGGAGAACTGGGTTTGGGTCCTGATCGGAGTGGCGTTCATCGGCCTGCATCTTTTTGGCCATGGGGGGCACGGTGGCGGTAGCGGTGGCGGGCATGGCGGCCATGGCGGCGGCAGTGGAAAACCGAACCGGAACCCGAGCAATGAAAGCGATCAAGATGGGGCCGATCAGCACCGGCACTAGCGGATCGTTCTTCCGGGCTCCGTCGCGGATAGGCTTTGAGATATAGGCGGGCAAGATCATCGCGCGCGCCGAAACAAGAGAAATGACTTACGACGACAAGGTAAGGATGACCGTTATGTTGAACACAAAGCTTGTGACATGGACGTTGGCAATATGGACAAGCATCACCTTCGTGGTTTGTGTGATCTATGGCCTCGTGACACCCCAAAGCCTTAACATGGGCGCGTTTCTCGAACAAATCCTGCCAGCTTTCAAGTGGCTCACCTGGTGGGGATTCTTGCTGGGCTTGGCTGAGAGCTTCCTGTACGGCGCCTATGCCGGGCTTGTGTTCTGCCCCATTTACAATTTGTTGCACCGCCGCTGGGGCACTCGATAACCAACCAAACAAGGACGTAATTTATGAAAACCGCCGTTATCGAGATCGCAGGCCTGATCTCCACGCTGAGTGCGAAAGGCGTCGAAAAACAGCTCGCCCGGCTTCCGGGCGTGCGCAAGGTCGAGGTGAACTATGTCGCCGGCAGCGCCACCGTCGAATATGACGAGACGCGCATCGACCTCAATGCGATCAAAGCGAAGGTCGGCGAGTGCGGCTATCACTGCGGCGGCGAACTCGTGCCGAAGCATGTCTGCAAACCGGAGGATCGTCCGGCGCATAAGCACCATGCGGGGGCAGGCACGGCAAAGGCGGAAGCCGGAAAAGCCGACGCAATGGATCATGCGGCGCATGAGATGGGCCATGGCGGCGGCATGAGCATGGAATCCATGGCCCGCGACATGCGCAACCGCTTCTGGATTGCGTTGGTTTTCAGTGTGCCGATCTTTGTCTACTCGCCAATGGGCGAGGTGTTTATCCCGCCGCCGCCGCCTTTCGGCCTCCGCCTGGACCTTTGGTTGTTCTTCCTGGCGAGCGCGGCGGTGCTCTATCCCAGTTGGCCGTTCTTCGTCGCCGCCTGGCGGGCGCTTCGCAACGGTGTGCTCAACATGGCGGTGCTCGTCGTCTTGTCCGTTGGCACCGGATACATCTTCAGCGTCAGCGCCACCTTCTTCTTTCCCGGCATTCAGTTCTACGAAGCGGTTGCGGTATTGCTGGTCTTCATTCTTCTCGGCCACTGGCTGGAGATGCGGGCCCGCGCGGGAGCTTCAGACGCCATTCGCTCGCTGATGGATCTGGCGCCGCCCATGGCCATGGTGCTTCGCGACGGTCGTGAAATAGAAGTTTCCACCGCGGACGTGCTCAAGGACGATGTCGTGGTGATCCGGCCCGGCAATAAGATTCCCGTCGATGGCGAGATCCTTGAGGGTGAGTCGCAAGTCGACGAATCCATGCTGACCGGCGAGTCCATGCCGGTGGCGAAAAAGCCCGGCGATGCGGTGATCGGTGCGACGATCAACAAGAGCGGCAGCTTCAAATACCGCGCCACCAAGGTCGG
>CAXBDI010000130.1:0-9768 GCA_963974445.1 uncultured Alphaproteobacteria bacterium | reverse complement strand
TGCACATTTTGTCCGAGGGGTCTGACCCGTGCCGAGGCCAGCGAAAAACCTGAAGTTTGAAGAGCGCATCGAAGTCGCGCGGCGCTTTGCGGCGGGCGAGAGCGCGAAGGAGCTGGCGGCAGCATTCGGCATTTCCCCGCGCCACGTGAACCGGCTCGCGAAAGAGGAGGTCGGCGAGGGCATAGCGGTGCGCGATCCGACTGAGACGGTGGCGTTCCGGGCCAGTCGATCTGAACTGGAAGCCTTCGATGCCGAGTGGCGCGAACGGGGCTATGCCAACCGGTCACAGGCGCTGAATGCGGTGCTGCGCGGGCGGTGCGGATTCCTCGATGTGCCGCGCGATCTGGTCTCGGAATTCTGTGCCGCGTGGCGTCAGGCGAAGGATGTGAGCGACGTTGTATTGGCACTCTCTAAGGCGGTGCATCGCGGCAGGCTGGAAGTCTCGGAGGCGGACCGCGCCGTGCTGATCGAGCTGCTTGATCTGGCGCAGCGGATGAGCCGAGAGATGGGCCGGATGAAGGATGCGGCGAATGCGCTGCGTCATCAGGAGTGGCCGCAAAAGGAAGAAGGGCAGGGGGCGGATGGCGAAGTTATGGAGGGCAGCCGGAGTGTGGCCGGCGGCGGTCTGAGGCTAGTGCGCAATGGCTGATCCGCTCGCCCTCTATACCTCGGTCATGGGGCGGCTCTGGGAGGATGAGCGCGTCCGGGGTCAGGCCGCGGCGCGGATCGATGCGCGGCTGGCGGGGCGCCGGCAGGGGCGGAGTTTCGCGCGTGTCGGATCCATGTCGGCGCGCAACGCGCTGAAGGTGGCGTCGGGCCAGAGCCGCGCGGCGGTGTTCAAACGGATCCGGGCCGGCGGCTGCAAGACGCGTGCCTCGCTCGGGGCGCAGATCTCCTACATCAACGACAAGGCTGTCTACACCTACTCGACGATGACCAATGCGCTGACCGATGCAGCGGTGCTTTCCGAGGATCAGAAAGAAGACATCATCGAGGATTGGGCCGGGACCTGGCGCGGCTCGACCAAGCTCGGTTTCACCTCGCACATGCTGCTGTCATTCCCGACCGACGTGACCGTCGACCAGGTGCGCGACATCGCGATGGACTGGACGGAGCATTTCTTCGAGAGCGGCGAATACGGCGATCAGTGGGACTATGTGCTCGCGGTCCATGACGACCGGGCGCACAAGCATGCCCATATCATCCTGAACAATCGCGGTGTCGAAAACGGTACATGGTTTTCCTGCTGGGCCGAGGGCGTGATGTCGCCGCAGCTGATGCGCGAGAAGCAGGCCGAGATCGCCGAACGCTACGGCGTGATGCTTGATGCCACCACAAGGCTCGAGCGCGGCATTTTTGAGAAGCCCGCCGGGATCGAGGAGATCTACCGCGCCAAGGAAGAGGCCTGCCTGCCGCGCGAGATCGTCATGACGGCCCAGGAATCTGCCATCGCGCAGGCGCAGGTGGTGGGCTTCGCCAAGGACTACAAGAACCTCGCCGACCTGCTGGACCGGATGGACCAGCGCCACATGGCGCGTGCCATGCGCGGCATGGCTGACGGGCTTGGCTCGGGCACGCCGTGGAACTTCACCGAAGGAGAGATAGACATGAAGGACATCAAGACCGTCGGTGATGCGATCGACTATTCCGAGCGCACGATCGAGGCGCTCAGGCTCAAGGCCGAGGAACTGGATCCAGCCGAACGCGCCGCCTTCGAGGCTAAGGCCGCGCCGATCATCGCGGACCTTTCGCAGATGGTGCCAGACCCGGACCTGCGCGCGCGCTTTGGCAAGCAGCTCGAGGAACCCTATCCGCCGGGGGCGGGCAGCGAGGTGCTGATCGCCGCGCTGCAGTCCGGCAATGACGAGGGGTTGCGCGACGTGCTCGAGCGCGCCGAGGAGGTGGGCATGGACAGCGAGGAGCTGGTGGCCCGGATCACGGCCGGCGGCACGCGGAACTACGGCATGGCGCAGGATTGGGTCGAGCGGGACATGAACGCGGTGTTGGCAAAAGACGGTCTGAGCGTGGAGACAGCGAGTGACGACCAACTGGATGCCGCGCTCGAGAAGGTCGACGGGGTGATGGACGCGCTGATGGAACGCGCCAAGGAACTGGGTGTACAGATTGGTCGGACCCTCGCGGACGAGGAGGAGGCGACGCTGCCCCTCATCGACGAGGATGACCGTACACCCAATCCCTACCTGCAGGACCTCGCCGACATGCTGCGGGACGGCAAGCTCACCGAGGCACAGGAAGAGACGGTCGAGCGGACCCTGCAATCCGAGCTCTTCAAGGAACTGGGCGAGGAAGGCTTGGCCGAACTTCGGCGTGGCAACTACGAGGTGCTGGACGCGGCCCTGCCGAGCAAGCTCGACCAGATCACTGTCACGCAGGAATTCCTCGAGATGACGTTTGAGGAAACGGGCGACCAGGTCTTCACCGACCGCGCTGCCGGATTGCAGCAGGACAAGGCGACCGAGGTCGCGCGGTTGCGCGGCCAGCAGGAGGCGCAGGAGCTGGGTCGCGATCTCGGTCGGGACCGCGGTCTCGATGACGAGATGGAATTCTGAGGGAGATGACCACCATGACCAAGACACTTCCCCTCTGGGCTGCGCTCCTCTTCGGTGTGATCTGCGGCGCCGTCATCGGTACCATCGTTGCCGCCTTCTACCTGACCCTGGCCCTGAAAACCGGGTTTCAGAGCTTCGACATGCTGGCGCTCTGGAAGGCGAGCGCCGGCACCCGCGCTGCCCATCCCGAAGCCTTCAAGGTGGGGTTTGGCACCGTCGGCTTTGGGGTCATCGGCCTCGGTGCTCTGGCGCTGGCCTGGACCTGGAAGAAGGAGCGCGACGATTACGGTTCCGCCCACTGGCAGACCAAGGCGGAACTGAAGAAGAACGACATGCTGCAGGCACCCGGCAAGGGCTTTGTCTGTGGCAAGCTCGGCTCCCCAACGTCCAAGGCGGAGTTCATCTCCTCGACCACCATCCCCCATGTGATGATGGTGGCGCCGACCCGCGCGGGCAAGGGTGTGGGTTTCGTGATCCCGAACCTTCTGAGCTTCGCGGGTTCGGTCGTGGTGCTCGACGTGAAGGGTGAGAACTTCGAGAAGACCGCGCGGCTGCGGGCGCTGAACGGCGACGAGGTCTATCGCTTCAGCCCCTTTGACTGGGCCAATGCCACGCATCGCTATAACCCGCTTGCGCGGATTGCGAAGGCCCCGACATTCGCGCAGCGCTTCACCGAAGTCTCGATCCTGGCCGACCTCTTCCTCGACAAGGACAACAAGCAACTCGACACCTTCTCCGAGGCAGGCAAGTCGATCTTTGTCGCGGCCTGTCTGCTGGCGATCCAGCGCGGCACGCCGAACCTTGGCGAGGTCAACAAGATCGTCGCCGGCGGCGAGTACAAGAACGCGCAATACAAGACCTATGCCGACGAGGCCGAAGAAGACATTCTGCGCGAGCTCTGGACCAACGCGGCCTCGGCCTCGTCGCGGCTGCTGACCTCGAACATCCAGGCGCTGATGACTGCCGGTCTCAAGCAGTGGGACAACCCGGCGGTGCGCTCGGCCACCGAGGCGAGTGACTTCAATTTCTCGACCTTCCGCAAGACCCCGCAGTCGCTTTATATCGCCGTCTCCGAGGATCACATCGCGACATTGGCGCCGCTCCTGCGCCTGATGTTCGCCGACCTCATCGCCTCGATCCGCCTGAACGAACCGGGCCCGGATGAGCCTTGGCCCGTCATGATGATGATCGACGAGTTCCAGCAGATGGGGGCGATGCCCTATCTCGAACGCGCCATCCATTCGTTGGCGAGCTATGGCGGCCGCGTCGCGATGATCGCGCAGTCGCTGGCCTCGCTCGACCGAATCTATGGGCCTGAAGGTCGCGAAAGTCTGGAGAACGGGGCGGGGCTCAAGCTTTACATCACGCCTCGCGATCAGCGGACGGTTAAGGAGGTATCCGCAGCCGTCGGCAGCACCACCCGCGAGGCGGTGACCCGGATGTATGGCCGCAACAAGGGTTTCCTTGGCGCGACCTCGACCTCGGCGCGTCTGGAAGAGCGGCCGCTGCTTTCCGAGACCGAAGCGCGCCTGATGGACCCCGACGAGGTCATTATCCTCGCCTCACCTCAGCATCCGATCAAGGCGAGCCGGATCAAGTATTACGACGATCCCTTCTTCAAGGAGATGTTTACCCGCCAGGAGGGCAAGCCGTTCCCCTATCCGCCGAGCGTGCAAGGCGTGGGACCTTGGGGCGGCGATGGTGGTGACGAGATCGGCGCAGACGAGCAGGCGAAACCGGCCGAACGCGCGCCAGTCCGGGATCGCTCGCAGCGCCGCGAAACGCGCGCGATGAGCTTGAAGACGATGGAGGCTGGGCGCGGGCAACTAGAGCCGGAGACGCTCGAGCGGGAAGCCGCCGTGCCGAAGGAATGGGAGGCGGCGTTCGACCGGCAGGAGGACTTCATCGAGGAGCTGTTGGGTGGGTGAGGGTGAAATAGGCCACCCAAACAAAACGATGCCACATGTAGTACCATTTTCGGGGATAGCGGAATGGAGGTTCAAGTCGGATGGAATGCTGTGCTCAGCTGCAGGGTTGCGGTGACAGCTCAACAGCACCTATCTGTCTGTAATGGCCATCATCCGTCAATTTGCATGAAAAACAGCGCTCTCTACCATCTATGGAAACGCCAGGTATTCCTGAGAAATCGGCATCAAGATTTCGATCGGCTCCTGTCTACGCGGCATTTTTCGTCCGGGATATACCTGATCGGCTGCGCGGGTGAGATCGTCTATGTCGGGCAATCCTGGGACTTGGTCAGGCGCTCAATCGAAAGCTTGGGCAACCACTACCACAGGGTAGCGGACACGAAACTGCCGTGGTCGATTGCTTTTGCACCTTGCTCTCCGGACGAGATGGACACTGGCGCGATGTCGGTGAAGCCAAGTGGACGTGCATAGTGCTTGCACTGATAGTTGTCCCAGTCACCCAAGAAGCAGTCGGCATCCATGAAACCCGCCACGTCTATCCCTTTGTCGCCGGAACCGGTCGGGCGAACCACGTCGGCATAGATCTCCTTCAGTGAGTGAACCCACTCATCGACGAATGTTTCCCACTCATCGGAGTCGTAGGTGAAGATCAGCCTTAAAGGATCGATCTTTGGGCCGTCCTCAAAGCCCGCGGAGGAGAGGGTCGTATCGTGGGGAAGTTCCTTGATTGCGCATTCGAACTCGATCATGGAGACCAATTATCAGTTTTCTACCTAAAAGTGTTTTCACAATATCAAGTGTTCCTCGGTGATCAATCTGCAATTTGTAGTGCGATGGGCCTAACTTGGTAAGGAGAGATCGGGGCGGCGTTTGCCTCCACCCGGCAGATAAAACTCCGTAATCCCCCGCTTCCCCTCGGCCCGCCCGAGCTGGACGATCACATCGATGGACTTGCGGATGTATTCCCGCACTTCTGCGAATGTCAGCGGTGTGCCAGCCTGCAGTACCATGATTGCAAGCCGGTCGATGGCGAGTTCTGCGGTTTCGGCGTGGATGGTTGAGACCGACCCGCCATGGCCGGTGTTGATGGCTTCGAGATAGGTCAGGGCCTCTGCGCCGCGCAGCTCGCCGACGATAATCCGGTCAGGGCGCATGCGGAGGGAGGCCTGCAGGAGGGCGTTGGCGCTGCGTTGCGAGCCGGAACCGCGGTCGGCCAGGAGGGCGACCGTGTTCGGCTGGCCGGGGAAGAGTTCGAAGGCGTCCTCAATGGTGATCAGCCGTTCGTGCTCACTGACATGCGTCAGGAGGTGACGAGCGAACGTGGTCTTGCCGGTTGAGGTGCCGCCGCTGATCAGGACGTTGAGCCGTGCCTCGACCAGGGTTTGCAGCGCGGCCTCAAGGTTCTCTTCGGCGAGGGAGGCGATGTTTTTCATCTTCTCGGCGCGGAGGGCATCGAGCGAGACGGCTTTGCCGAAGAGATAGGCGGGGGCGTAATCCCGGACGCTGCCCGAGGCAAAGAGGCGGATGGTGATCGAGGCGCCGCGATCGATGGCGGGCGGCACGGCGACCTGGACCCGGAGGGGCCGGCCTGCATATTCCACCTTGCCGGAGACGAGCGGGTTCTTTTCAGAGACGCGGGCCTTGGCATCGCCGACGATGGTTTGGGCCATGTTGAGCGCGGTCGTCCGGTCCACGGTCTGGCCTTCGTGGCGCATGGTGGCGTCACCCGCGACCTCGAGCCAGACGTTGCCGTCCGGGTTGATCGCGATCTCGACCACGTCGTCACGCCTTAGAAGATCGCGGAACGGGTCGAGATACCGCTCGAGGTAAGAGGCTGGGCTGTCAGTCCGGGTCAATATATCACCACATCCCGGTCCACGAGCACGGTGACCGAGGCGCCCTGATCGACATAGATCGTCGGCGCGATCGACACCTGGTCGGCGATGACCGAGCCGACGGCATCCTGCAGGTCGCTGCCGACATCGCCCAGAACGACGCTGGTGGTTTCATTGTTGGCGCTCTCGGCTGCGACGGCCGGTGCCGCCCCGATCACGGAAATCAGCGCGGCCCCGCCGAAGCGCTCGGCGAATTTGGTGTCTACGAGACCGGTCAGGCCCGAGCGGCCGAGTTGATCGCCGCCCACGGCGGCGATCTCCATCGAGGTGCCGTCCGGGGTCAGGACGCGGGTCCAGAGGATCAGGATGCGTTTCTGGTGCATCTCAATGCCGGAGCGGTATTGGCCGAAAAGGCGGGAGCCCCGGGGGATCAGGATCTGGTCCCCGGAAAACGCCGGGACCGGCTCGGAGACGACCGCGACGACTGAGCCCGGCAAGTCGCTGTTGATGGCGGTCTGGAGCGCCGCCTGGATGACGGACCCTTGGGTCAGCGTGCTCTCGGGATGGGTGAGGCGGGCGGCCTCCTGCACCTCGAGCGGTCGCGCACTCTGCAGGAACTGCTCATTGCCCGAGAGGACCGGCTCGCCAATGCCGGCGGCAGCTGGATCGGCAACCGCAGCGCCACTTTGGCCACCACGTGGACCATCGGCGTAGACCACGGCGGGGGATTTGATCTGCGCGGTCAGAAGCTCCTCGGCGACCCGTTCGGCCTCGCGCTGGCGTTGTTCCTCTTCCTGACGGCGGCGTTCTTCGAGAAGACGCTGATCGGCGATCAACCCTTCGCGGTCCAACTCTGCTTCGAGCCCCTTGCGCTGCGCGCGTTCGGCATCAAGCTTGGCCTGCAACCCTTCGATGCGGGTCTCGGTCTGGCGCTGCAGGTTGGCAATTTCAGTTTCCTTGGCGGTGAGCGTCGCTTCAAGGGCCGCCTTCTGTTCGTCGAAGGCCTCGCGTAGGTCCGCGACGGCGGACTGGATTTCCGAGTTGCGGGCGGCCTGGCTGGCGGCGAGGGCCTCGCGGAGCTTGGCGATCTCGGCCAACACTTCGGCGCTCGGCTCAGGTGCCGGCGCCGCAGGCACTTCCAGCGCCTCCTCGACGGCGATCAGCGCATCATTGACCCGTTGCTCGGTCTCGTCAGGCGGGAACTCCAAGCGCCCGCCAGTGCCGGGGCGGCGGTCCTGGAAGGTCTCGACATCGGAGGTCTCGAGTGCGCTGTCACCTTCTTGCAGACCGGTCGCCAAGAAGTATGCGACCCCGGCGCCGCCAAGGGCGAGGGCGGCAGCGAGGGCACCGACCCCGAGACTGTTGCCCCGGCGTTTGGATTTGCCGCGCTGGCTGAACTGGTCGAGACGGTCCTGCAGGTCGGGAGGGGTTTGATCGGCCATGGTCAGTTGCTCAGGTAGATGGCGCTTTCGTCGCGCCAGGCACAGATGGCCTCGTCGCCGATGCGCAGCGTCCAGTAGGTGTTCACCCCAAGCACCCGGACGGTGTTGCCTTGTTGGGTCCAGTTGACCGTGCGCTCGCGGCCCTGGTCATCGGCCTTGAAGAGCGCGGGCTGACGGGCGTTTTCCTGGAAGACGAAATACGTGTAGCGCCCGTCGTCGTAGATATGGCTGGGACGGAAATCCCCCTCGCCCGAGACGCGGTAGTTGTAGTTGCGTGGCGCCTCATATCCCTTGGGCTGGGTTGCACTCGCCGCGCGGCGCTCCTCGTCGGGGTAACGGAAGCGCACCTCGAAGAACATGCCGGTGCGGTTCGGGATCGAGCCCTCGCGCAGATGGAAGGAATAGGTGCGGCGGTTGGTGATCACCGTCATGTTGGTGGAGGCATTGGCCACATGCGGTTTGATCGTGAGCACATTGCCAAGCTCGGGGATCGGATCGACCTGGAAGCTTTCGGTGTCGCCGACAATCACCGCCTCGAACCTCTCCCCGGCCCCGAAATGGATCGTCGTCGAATGCCGCAAGTCCGTCTCGATCCGGTAGACCTGGTTTTCATTATAGACGGCGGTGCGGATGCGGATGTCGAGCGTGCCGCCTTGCGGCGTGGCCTCGGCGTTTGCGGCAACAGGGAGGGCGAGCGCCAGGATTAGCGCGGGCAGGGATTTCATCTTGGTCAGTTCTCCAGGGTCTCGGCGTCGACGCGGTAGGAGGTCACCACGAAGCCCAAGGGGTTGGCCCAGACGTCCTGAAGGCGCTGGCGGGTTTCGGGTTGGAAGGCGTAGCCGACAGTGGCAACATAGGACCGGGTGACAGTGCGCGTGTCGCGGGGACGGCGCAGCGTGCGGGTGAAGCGGACCTGGGCCACGCCGCGCTCGATCTGGTTGACGGACTTGATCACCACCTCGATCTTGGCATCGCGCCCATAGACGGTGATCGGGTAATCCTCGTTGGTGGAAGACCAGAGATCGCGCAGCGTCCGGGCGGCATCGCCGTCGGAGCGGTCGAGCACCGAGTTGATGCGCTGCTCGCCATCGGTCAGGTCATAGGTCTCGCGATCATCGACATAGGCTACGAGGTTCGCCTGGATGATAGCGTCACTTTCCGAGAGCGTCAGCGCCTGCACGGCGGCGACCCGGTCCATTTCGCCGGTTTCCTTGTCGACCACGACGACGAAGGTCTCGGTGGATTTCAGCGGAAAGAGGCTCGCGCCCGCGACCATTCCCGCTACGCCGACGAGCACACCCGCCGCCGCGACAAACCAGGCAAAGCGCTCGCGCCGTCTTGGCTCGTAGATGAAATCCGCCTCGAAAGCATCGCGATCGGGCGCGGGGGAACTGGTCACAAGCTTCTTCAAAGTCGTCGTCTTTCACATCAGGGTTTGCGGAAGGCCTTGGCGGCGGAGAGGAGCGCGCCGGGGCTTTGGCGGATCATCTCGCCGGTCTTCACGACGCCCGCGTTCGCTATCTGGTTCAGCTCATGTGGGGATTTTCCGGTGACGAGACGCGAGGCAGCACCCGTGCCGTACTCGCGCGTGTTCACGAAGCCCTGACGTGCGAGGCCGGTGAGACCCACGGCATTGGAGGCAATGCCGACGACACCGGTGAGATTGGAGGCGATGTAGGGGACCGAGGCCATGATCCCGGCGCTGAGGATGAGGATCACGAGGAAGGGCAGGATGAGGCTGACGGTCTCGACATCGTTTGGGTCGGCAGAGGCGTCCCCGATCGCCTCGGCGATGGCGACGATGATGCCCGCAGCGCCTGCCGCGGCGACCGGCATGAGCGCATAGCCGATGGTGGCGCGGGTCCAGGCCTCGAAGAGAGACTGGGTGGGCTTGAAGAGCGAGGTCACGATCATGAAGGGGGCGATGACGATCATCAGCGCGAAGACGATGCGGGCGAAAGAGATGATCCCGGCGGTGACGGCGGCGAAGACG
>CAXBDI010000129.1:0-10248 GCA_963974445.1 uncultured Alphaproteobacteria bacterium | reverse complement strand
CACGAACGGGATCTGATAGGCTTTCCAGAACAGCAATTGGTCCGGATAGTAGCCAGGTGCGACCGAGGCCATGTCGATGGCGCCGCGGCCAGCCAGTAGAGCGACTTCCGGCCCCTTGCCCAGGCCGCCGGCGAAGATGATTTCGATCTTGACGCGGCCATTGGTGCGCTCTTCGATAGCGGCGGCGAAGTCTTTCTCAACCTGCACGAACCCGCTGTTGGGCAGGTAATGGCCCCAGCGTAGCTTGAATTCTTCAGCCTGCGCCATGCCGGCGGTTATCGCCAGCGCTGACGCGGCGGCTACGGCTGTGCGGAAGGCATTCATCGCGATCTTCATTCCGGTTCTCCCAAAGGTCGAGTACTTCGTTGACACGCTCCGTCGCTATACCGAAGCGCTGTCCCCGATGATGACAGACGTTATGCGCACAAATGCAATAACCATGCCATCGGTGGCTGATACGCAGCCCGGCGCTCGGTCGACGCAGTTGGCACTCGCCACCGCCCAAAATCAAGGCGGTCTTGGAACTATGCCGCTCTGCTAAGCATTTTCTGCTTCATCAACTCGCCGGCCAGAACGGGCGGATAGCGGGCGGGATCGGCCCAGTCCTTGCAGCTAGGCAGACACTCGATCCGCGCGTCGTAATTCGGGTGGAGGAAAAAGCCGATGCTCTGGCGGCGCGCGCCAGTGCTCTGGCCCGGCGGCGGGTTGGCGACGCGGTGCAGGTTGGAAATCCAGCGGTCGTTGGTCCATTGCTGCATCATATCGCCGATATTGACGACGTATTGGCCGCGCACGGTGGACACGTCCATCCACGCGCCCTCGCGGGTCTTGACCTGAAGGCCGCTTTGCCCCTCGCCAACCGCCAGGATCGTCAGGCTGCCAAAGTCCGAATGCTCGCCGCAGCGGACCTGATCCGGCAACGGATCGTAGCCGAGCGCCGGGTAGTCGTTGGCCGGAAGGGTCGCGAAATGCTTGTCGATCTTGTTGTCGAAGAAGCCTTCGTCCAGGTCCAGCGCCAACGCGAACAGGCGCATCAGGTCCTTCGACAGCGCCTCCAGCGCGCCATAGTAGGCGGAGAACACCGGCCGGAAATCGCGCGGGGTTTCGGGCCAGATGTTCGGTGCGTAGAGAAACGCCGCCTCCGGAAAACGCGCATAGTGGGCCGACCAGTCTTGCAGGGGACCGATATAGAACTGCTCGCGCAGGTCCGGCGGATTATCGTAGCCCAGGGTCTTGGCCAGGTTCTTGGTGCCGAGCCGGTGGTAGCCACGGGCGGCGGCGCTATTGTCCGGCTTGACCGCGTCTTTGACCTCCTGCGGCTGATCGTAGAACGCGGCGGCGGTCTCGAACGTCTGGTCGATCAGCGGCTGCGGAACCGGATGGCCGACGATGGAGAAAAACCCAATGGTCTCGCACGCATCGCCGATCTGGCGGGCGACGGCCTGACGGGCCGCCTTGCCGCCATCGAAATAGGGGCCGATATCGATTGTCGGAACACTCATCATCCGGTCTCCTGCTTGGCAGCGTAGCGGCGAAGGTTCGCCATCAAGTTGGCGGCGCTGCTGCATCGGTCCAAGTCGATGCAGGCGTCGAAGGCAAATTCTGCGCCGGCCAGACCCAACGCCTGCTCCGACAGGTCGATGAATTTGCGGCGCAAGGTGCCTTCGGGCAGAGGGTGGTCGCTCTCGCCCAGCGCCCGCTCGACCTTGGCCCGATCTTTCTCGCCATTGGTCCAGGTGATGGTGACGTCGGCCGGTTGCCGGTCGGGATAGACCGCGGTCATGCCTTTATCCTCCGTCACATAAATCCGCTGCGCCAGCGCGTGCACCCGTTCGTCGGCAAACGTCTGCGCGCCATCGTCGGTGAGCGGCGCCAGCCCGCGCACGATCTGGGCCGCGATCAACGCCGGGATCGAAAAGCGCAGGCCGAACGGGGTGTCGACCTGCCGGTGCGCCATCGTCGCCGCCATGAAATAGGTCGAGATGTCGATCCGGTCGACCGCAGCCGGGTCGATCCGGCCGCCGGCCCGCCCGATCAGGGTTTCGACCGCATCCATCGCCGCGTGGGTGTAGCGGCCGCTGGCGAACCGTTTGAAGTAGCTCTTGCGCAGCCACCACACGTCTCCCAAACCGGCCGCCGCCATGCCGCTGTCGAACGCCTCGCCATAGAGATTGCCCAAAACCGACGATGGCGCGTCCCGCTCTCCCGAATAGCCCATATCGCGGAGCGCCAACGCTTCGAACGCGGCGCGGCCGCTATGGCCGGTATAGATATTGCGGACCGTGGCGCCATCGCCCAGCGCCTGGCGGCTGGAGGCCATGCCCATGGTCATGGCGATATTCATGGCGGACGCGATCTTCTCCGCCGGGTCGCCGCGCAGCCGGCAGAGCGCGACCGCGGCGGCCAATGGCCCATAGGTGCCGTGCGGGTGCACCGCCAGCCTGGCCCTTGTCGCCTGCCAAAGCCGCCCGGCCACCTCGTAGGCGAGGATGAAGGCGTCGAGGAACGCGCCACCGGATCTGCCGGTTGCTTCCGCCTCTGCCAATGCCGCCGGCACGATTTGGATCGCCGCATGCGCCCGGGTGTGCAGGTTGCCCTCGTCGAGATCGTGCCAGGTGCCAGCGGTGCCGCCGACCCAGGCGGCCAACTCCGGCAGCAACTGGCTGGCGGTTCCGACAACGGTGGCCGCGTGATCGGTCGCCCGCTCGGCGCAATACCGGGCGAGCCGTGTGACTTCCGCCGTCTGGCTGCCGGCCACCATGCACCCGACGCAGTCCGCGACGATCAACGCGGCCCGTTCGCGGACATCGGCCGGAATGGCAGAGCCCGGCGTTTCGGCCACGAACCGGGCAAGGGACGAGAGATAGGGCGGGGTCATGGACTGCGTCTCTTCCTTACTCCAGGTCATCGATTTTAGACCGAACGAGATCGCGACTGCTATTGCGGTTGATCCGAATACCAACCGGCGATTGGTAAATGCCGGATGCAAGACTATACCAACCGAGCGCTTTCCTCGCGCAAGATTTATGCCGGATCAGCGCTACGAGCCGGCAGTACTGCATGATTGACCGCTTCGGGCAGTCGGAGGGAATCGCTCAAGCGAGGTTGTACGCTCGAACGGCGAGCCGTAGTCTGTGGGACACCATTGCATATCCGGCATCCCAACAGAGGTGCGCCGGCCCCATTCCGGTTTCGGCCTCAGCCGCCGATAGGAGACCACCGATGAACGGCATCGACTACATCGCGCAGATTCTGAAGCAGGAAGGCGTGGAGTGGATGTCCTGTTTCCCCAGCAATCCGCTGATTTCGGCGGCGGCCAGGGTCGGCATCCGGCCGGTCGCATTCCGCCATGAACGCGGCGCCGTGATGGCGGCGGATGGCTACAGCCGCATCAGCGACCGGCAGCGTTTCGGTGTCGTCGCCGTACAAGCGCAGGCCGGGGCGGAGAACGCCATGGGCGGCATTGCCCAGGCCTATGCGGACAATATCCCGGTTCTGGTGTTTCTCGGCGGCAATAACCTGGACCGCCTGTCCGTCAAGCCGAATTTCACCGCCGCGCAGGCCTATAACGGCTGGGTCAAGCATGTTGAAGCGATCTACACGCCGGCGCAGGTCGGCGACGTGATGCGCCGCGCCTTCAATGCCTTGCGCAATGGCCCGCCCGGCCCGGTCGTCGTCGAGCTTACGGCCGATGTCTGCTCCCAAGACGTGCCCGAGCAGATGCAGACCTACAAGTCGCCGAAACTCATTCGGCAAATTCCCGAGGCCACCGATATAGAGGCAGCCGCAGCCGCCTTCATGAATGGCAAACACAGGATGATCTGGGCCGGCGCCGGCGTGCTGTTCTCGGGCGCGACCGCGGCGCTGCGCGAACTCGCGGAACTGACCGCGGCTCCTGTGTTTTGCACCATGCCCGGCAAGTCCGCGTTCGACGAACGCCATCCGCTGGCGCTCGGCGCCGGCAGCGGCACGACGACCGGCCCGGCCCACGAGTGGCTCACCAACAGCGATGTCATGCTGGCCCTCGGCAGCAGCCTGACCCGCACGCCCTATGGCCAGAAGATTCAGCCCGGCAAGACCATTATCCACAACACCAACAACCCGGACGATCTCAACAAGGACGAAGCGGCCGACATTGGCCTGGTCGGCGACACGCGCCTGACCATCGAAGCACTGACGGCACGCATCAAGTCGGAGACGAACGGCAAGGGCGTCGGCGACAGGAACCAGGTCGAGGCCGCGGTTGCGGCAGCCAAGGAAAAATGGATGGCGGAGTGGCGGCCAGCCCTCACCTCCGATGAAGAGCCGATCACCTATTATCGCGTCATCCAGGCGTTGAACGATACGCTCGATCCCGAGAACAGCATCGTCACCCACGACGCCGGCGCGCCGCGCGACACCATCGTGCCATTCTACCAAGCCACGACGCCGCACAGCTATATCGGCTGGGGCAAGACCACGCATTTGGGCTTTGGCATCCCCTTGATCATCGGCGCCAAAATGGCGGAGCCGCAGAAGTTCTGCCTGAACCTGATGGGAGACGGCGCCTTCGGCATGTCCGGCACGGATATCGAAACGGCGGCCCGGTCCGGTGCGGCGATCACCACGGTTCTGCTGAACAACAGCGCAATGGCCACCTACTCCGGCCCGACCCAGGGGACCATCGGGGCCAAAGCGCGCGAGCAATACGGTGTCTCCACCATGCACGGCGACTACGCCAAGATCGCGGAAGGCATGGGCGCGGTCGGCATCCACGTCACCAAACCATCGGAACTCGGCCCGGCCTTGCAGGAAGCCCAGCGCCTCAACGCCAGCGGACGCACGGTTCTGATCGACGTCAAGGCGAATGTCGAGGATCGCCGTTCGCGGTTCTAGGTGTTTCGAATCATTCAGATGGCACCGGTTCAGTGCACGGCCCTTGTCATCTCTCCTGGCGTCATTGCGCGACGCAAGGCGAAGCAACCCAGGAAATACTGCGACCGGCAAAAGCATTTATCTGGGTTGCTTCGTCGCCTGCGGCCCCTCGCAATGACGGCGGCAACGTGTCAGCGCCGCCATGGCTCTCATAGTAGATTTCGGCGTTGCGGTTTGCGGCATAGGGCATTCTGGGCTTCCTCTCAAAGCAGGTTGCGTGGCATCCTTCCGCAAAACCGAAACTGAGGAAAGACATGATGGCAAATGCCGACACAGCGTCGCCGCTCGACGCACAGGGCCAGCCGATCCCGGCGGAGTATCAGGTGGGCGCCGAAGAACTCGCCAACCTGGCTGCAAAGCTGACGGAGTTCCTGAAAATCCGCACCCTGCCCATCGGCATGCAGCGCTTCAAATCCGAGGAAGAGTTCGAGGCGGTGCGTGGCCTGCGCCGGCCGAAGGAAGGGCGCTTTCACACCACCTGCCAGCTGGTGACGCAGGCGCGGATCGCCGGCTTCACCATCGGCATCGGGCCGGAGAATGTGCGGCCCGCCGGCAATTGCGGCGGTGTCATCGGCATCGACTTGCCGGACGACAACACGCTGTCCGGCAAAAGTATGGACGGCGTCTGGTTTGAGAACCGGGAGGCGGCCAAGGGCCACCAGGATACCATGCCACGCGCGCCTTACGACAATGGCGCATGGATGGGCAGCGTGGTCTCGCCGCTGCGGGCCGGGCGGCTCGATCCGCCGGATATCGTCATGTTCTACGCGACGCCGGGGCAGATGATCCTGTTCGTCAACGGGCTGCAGTGGAAGCGCTATCGCCGCTACGACATGAGCATCACCGGCGAGAGCGCCTGCGCCGATAGCTGGGGCCGGGCGCTGCTGACCAACGACACCTCGATCAGCGTGCCGTGCTTTGCCGAGCGCCGCTATGGCGGCGTCGCCGACGACGAGATGCTGATCGCCATGCCGCCGCACGAATTCGCCCGCGGCGTCGAGGGGCTGGCCGGTCTCAGCAAGGTTGGCCTGCGCTACCCGATCATGCCATACGGCCCGCAAGCCGACCCCAGCGAGGGCATGGCCGCCAGCTACGGCTGAGTGTCGCTTCCCCGCATCCCAAGCGCTTCAGGCAACTCTCTGCGCCTTCGCGCCGCAGACCGGAGGTCTGGCCGAAGCGCTCTTTCAATATAATATGTATTGGAAATACCTCTTTTTCCGAAGCCTTTCTAACCGCTTCCCGTTCCTTATGGAGAAAATACTATGCAGGCACCGCGACTAGAAGACGCCATTTCACGCTATGGTGACGAAGCTTTTCTGCTCACCGTCGGGGCGACAGGCCCGCACACCAGCAGTGTCCGCGTTGAACTGCACGGCAACACGGTTATCTGCGCCCTCGGGCGAAGCGCGGGCAAGAACATTGCGGGCGAGCCCCGCGTCTCGCTGTTCTGGCCACCGCTGGAGAAGGGCGGCTATGCCCTGATCATGAACGGCAGCGCCAATGCCGTGGAAACGGCGGGCGAGGCGCCGATGGCGGAAATCACGCTGACCAAATCCGTGTTTCACCGCGCCGGTCCCCGAGACGAGGAGCGCGAAGGCCCCTGCACCGCCGATTGCCAGCCGATCCAGCGCAACGCCTGACGCCGGGATATTACGTCCCAGCTCGACGCCTTCACCCTGGGGCCGTCAGACAGTACAGTTCAAACGAGACAGCGTCTCTCCACAGACGCCAGGATGAAGGAGAAACTCCATGCGCCCAGATGCCCGCGGCCTTGCGATGACCACCGACAGCGCCGCCGCCGCCGTGGCCTTCGATACGGCCGTGCACCGTTCGCTCGAATACCGCCTCGACACCATGGACCATGTGACGGCGGTGCTGGAGGCGGACCCGGACTTTGTCCTCGGCCAGGCGCTCAAGGGCTTCCTGATGCTGGGCATGCAAAGCCAGGCGGTGCTGCCGGACGTGCTGGCGATCTGCGATTGGTGCGAAGCCCGCACCGGCGGCCTGACCGCGCGGGAGCAGGGCTGGGTGGCGGCATTGCGGCCGCTGGCGCTGAACAATAAGAAGCAGGCGCTGGCCGTCTTCGATCAGGTGCTGGTGGAAGACCCGACCGACCTTTTCCTGTTGCGCCAACAGCACCACGCGCTGTTCTGGAGCGGCAGGAGCATGACCATGCGCGACGCCGTCGCCCGCGCGCTCACCGGCTGGAGCCACAATATGCCGGGCTATGGCTTCGTCCTGGGTATGCAGGGCTTTGGCTATGAGGAGTCGAACCAGTATCTGGAAGCGGAACGCTATGCCCGCCGCGCCGTCTCGCTCAACCCGGACGACGGCTGGGCTGTCCACTGCGTCGCGCACGTGATGGAGATGCAGGGCCGGATCGACGAGGGCGCCGACTGGCTGGTGCAGCCGCTGGCGAACTACACCGACCGCAACGCCTTCATGAGCCATCTGTCCTGGCACCAGGCGTTGTTTTTCCTGGAAGCGGGCGAGTATGACCGGGTGCTGGAGAACTACGACCGCAGCATCTACCCTAAGCCCTCCACCTTCTACATCGAGGTGCAGAACGCCGCCTCGATGCTGTGGCGGCTGGCGATGAATGGCGTCGATGTCGGCGACCGCTGGCAGACTCTGGCGGATACGGTCGAGGCGACGGTCGAGGATCACGTCCTCGGCTTTACCGATACGCACACGACCGCAGCGCTGGCCGCCGCCGGCAAGACTCAGTCGGTGGCGCGCCAGATCGACAGCTTCCGCGAATTCGCCAAGACACCGGATAACAACGCGGCGGAACTGGCGGAAGACCTGACCATCCCGGTGGCCGAGGCCGTTGCAGCGGGTTTCGCAGGCGAGCATGCCAAGGCAGCCGACCTGTTCCTGCAAACCCGCGACGACTGGGTCAAGAATGGCGCCAGCCATGCCCAGCGCGATCTCTATCATCTGGCATTGCTGGATGCGGCGCAGAAGTCAGGCCGCACCAAGCTTGCCCGCGCCCTGGCGGCGGAACGGGTGCGGATGAAGCCGAACAGCCGCGGCAACTGGCTGAAATACGCCGACGCCCTGGCAGCGGAAGGCCTGAGCGACGCCGCCGCCGATGCCAGAACGAGGGCCGAAACGGTGAGATTGAACTAGAGTCTCAGGGCGAAGAAAAGGCCCTACAGCCCCATCCGCACCTGCATGACCTGCCATGCCCGGCCGAAGGTGCGAGCGTTCACCCGGGAGTCGAAGGGGTTCCAGCCGGCACGCCGCAACCGCTCGCGATACAGCAGCGCCAAGAGCCGGTAGCCGCGGAACACCGGTGGCAGGCGTTTGGTGGCGGCCAGGCGTACCTCCGCTGATTGGGCGATGACGTCGATCATCTTGGCAAATCCCGGCGGCACCGCCGCTGGGTTGAGGCGGTTGAGGTCGATGCGGTGCTCCGCCAGCAGCGCGAGCGGCAGCGAATGCCGGCCGTGCCGCAGCAGCGCCGGCAAACCGCGCAGCCCGCCGATCAGCGACCAGGCAGTGCCGATATGCGTGGCGGCATCCCGGTTGTCAAAGCCCAGGGCCGTTGCTTCCAACTGCGCCAGGCTGCCGCCGATGGCTTCCGCTTGCCGCTGCAAGGCGGCCAGATCGGCAGGCGGGCCGTCATGCTCTGCCTCGCGAGCTTCCAAAAGCCGCTCAACCAAGCCCAAGTCGAAGGGCGTGGCGGAATGGGCCGCCGCCAGGGCCTCGACCACCGGATGGCGGCGCGGGTTGCCCGCGGCGATCTCGGCCCAGGCATCGCGCCACCATTGCCGCCGCATGGCGCCCAGCATCGGCTCCGATACACGCTCCGGAATACGCGCGACCTCCCAGTTAAAGGCCGCCAGCGCCCACAGCGCCGGGCGTTGCGCGGGTGGGGCTAGTTCGGCCAGCAATAGACGGTCCGGGTCGAATTTGCGCACCAGATCGTGGCAATGAGCGACGTCTTCATTGCGACTCGGTCTCGACATGGGTCGGCTCCGGCCTTAAGTAAGAGATGGGGAACGGTTTCGGCCTCCCACAGTTTCAATGCAACCACTTGCAGCTTCCGAAAAGGGGAATTCCTATGGCTCACACTCTGCCCGATCTGCCCTATGCGATCGACGCGCTCGCTCCGTATATGTCCCAGGAGACCCTGGAATTCCATCACGGCAAGCACCATCAGACATATGTCACGAACCTGAACAATCTGACCAAAGAGGGTGAGTTCGCGAACGCCAACCTCGAAGACATTGTCAAGAAAACCTACAACAAGGCCGACAAGGCCGGCGTGTTCAACAACTCCTCCCAGCACTGGAACCACATCCTGTTCTGGAAGTGCATGAAGCCGAACGGCGGCGGCCCGATCCCGGGCGAGTTGGAAAAGCGCCTGAAAGACAGCTTCGGCTCGGTCGACGAGTTCAAGAGCCAGTTCGCCGCCAAGGGCGCCGGCCAGTTCGGCAGCGGCTGGGCCTGGCTGGTCTCGACATCCGGCGGCAAGCTGGAAGTCACCAGCACCCCGAACGGCGTCAACCCGCTCTGCTTCGACGGCCAGAAGGCGCTGCTCGGCTGCGATGTGTGGGAGCACAGCTACTACATCGACTACCGCAACCGCCGCCCGGACTACCTCAAGGCATTCCTGGACAACATGGTAAACTGGGAGTTCGTGGCCAAGCAGCTTTAGGCTCTGCCATTCGCTACGATCCGAGCGATGATGAGAGCTGGTACCTCGCGAGAGGTCCCAGCTTTTTTCAATTCTACAGTTCTGGAATCAATTGACTCCCATGCGAATCAACGGATTTGTAGGCTTTAAACTGCATGGTAAACAGCGTGTTGATCTGAGTATCGGCTCTGCTTGTTTGCTGTCCATTTTTCATTCTATAGATTTGGAAATTTGGGGATAACAGATTTGGCTGACCGATTTGTATTTTCTGACGAAGCTGGTTGTTTCAGATTTCACAAAAAGAAAGGTGCCAGTAAGTATTTTATGCTAGTCACGATTGAAATGACTGACTGTAGTGTTTCCAACGCCCTCCTTGATATCAAAAGGCGGCTCGTTGCCGCCGGTGAGCCAAACCGAAACAAGCTACATGCTTCTACTGACTCGGTTGCTATAAGACGATCTGTCTTTGATGTTCTTAAATACCAAAACATGGTCGTAGATTGCACTATTCTGGAAAAAACTAAGGCACAGCCGCATATTCGGGGATCAGAGCCTCAATTCTATCGGTTCGCATGGTATTATCATTTTAAGCATACCGGCCCTCGTCTCTGCGCCCCGGGACACAAGACATTAAAGAGCTGGTCCCGAAAAATTGGACAAGGGCTTAAGGTGTGTTCCGCCGTTTATCG
>CAXBDI010000128.1:0-10331 GCA_963974445.1 uncultured Alphaproteobacteria bacterium | reverse complement strand
GCAGCACCCGCCGCAACGCCGCCGCCGCCCTCGGACAACTACCGCATCCAGATCGCCTCGGTCCGGACGGAGGAGGAAGCCGCAGCCGAATGGAAACGGGTCGCTGGCAAGCATCCCGGCCTTCTCAGCCGGCTGAAGCCGATCTACGAGCGGTTCGAATCGCAAAACAACGGCGTCTACTACCGCGTGCAAGCTGGCCCGCTGGTCGACGAAGCGCTTGCCGGCCTGCTTTGCGCTCAATTGACCGCCCGAAATGTAGGATGTTTAGTCATTGAACCCTAAAGCATGTGTCCTGGGCTTGGCCGGCCTGGAGCCAACGGCGGCGGAGCAAATCTTCTTTGCCGAAGCCCAGCCGCTGGGCTTTATCCTGTTTGCCCGCAACATTGGCGCGCCCACTCAAGTGCGAGAGCTGGTGGGCCGGCTGCGCGCCTGTATTGGCCGCGCCGACGCACCGGTGCTGATCGATCAGGAAGGCGGCAGAGTCGCCCGCCTGCGCCCGCCGCACTGGCACGAACTGCCTGCCGCGGCCCGCGTCGCAGCCTTGCCGCACCGGACAGCCCGCGATGCCGCGTGGCTCTGCGGCCGTTTGATCGCGCACGACTGCGCGGCCCTCGGCATCGATGTCGTCTGTGCGCCAACGCTGGATGTTTTGGCGCCCGATGTTGCGACACAGGTAATCGGCGACCGTTCGTATGGACAAGACCCAAAGACCGTCGCCGAACTCGGCCGGGCGATGGCCGATGGCTTGCAGGCCGGCGGTGTGTTGCCGGTGGCGAAGCACATGCCGGGCCACGGGCGGGCGCACGTCGATAGCCATCACGAACTGCCGACCGTCAATGCATCTCTGCAATCGCTGACGGAGGTGGATTTCGAGCCATTCCGGGCGCTGAGCGACTTGCCGCTGGCGATGACGGCGCATATCGATTTCACCGCGATCGACCCTGGCGTCGCGGCGACGTGTTCGTCGAAGGTGATCGAAACCGTCGTGCGTCAGCAAATCGGCTTCCAGGGGTTTCTGTTCTCCGACGACCTGTCGATGCAGGCGCTGGGTGGCAGTATCGGCGAACGGGCGGTGCGCTCACTCGAAGCGGGGTGCGACGCCGTCTTGCACTGCAATGGCGATATGGCGGAGATGCGGGAGGTCGCCGATGCGACCGGGCCGCTGAGCGAGGCCGCATGGATGCGCTGGCGACGGATCCAGCGCCCGCAAGCGCAACCGTTCGATGCGGCGGCAGGCGCGGCCAGACTGGCCAGCCTGATGAGCGGAGCGTAAAGAGGCCCGATGGATCAGATTTCGCACACGATCTACCTGTTTTCGATCTGGGCGCTGCCGGTTCTCATCGCCATCACCTTCCACGAGGCGGCGCATGGCTGGACGGCGTGGAAGCTGGGCGATGACACGGCCTATCGTCTGGGCCGCGTCACCTTCAACCCGATCAAGCACGTCGACCCTGTCGGCACGCTGCTGATCCCCGGCGTGTTGTTGGCGTTCGGCTCGCCGTTCCTGTTCGGTTATGCCAAGCCGGTGCCGGTCGACTTCGATCGCCTGAACAGCCCGCGGCGCGACATGGTGCTGGTCGCGGCGGCCGGACCGGCGATCAACATCCTCCTCGCCTTCGGCTCGGCACTGCTGATCAACCTGATCTTCGTGCTACCCGCTGGGGCGCAGCAATGGATGGCCCTGGCGATCGAAAAGTCGATCATCATCAATCTGATCCTCGCCGTCTTCAACATGATCCCGATTCCGCCATTGGATGGTGGCCGTATCGCCGTCGGCCTCTTGCCACGATCGCTGGCGCTGCCACTGGCCCGGATCGAGCCGATGGGTTTTTTCATCGTGCTGAGCCTGATCTTTCTGCTGCCCATATTGGGCCAGGAAATCGGCATGGACCTGAACTTCGTCTGGCGCTTCATCGAGTTCATCGTTGGTACACTGTTAAGGGTGATCCTGACGATCTTCACGTAATGCACCGGAAAGGCTGGAGTTTTTGCACGACAGCGATGCGGACGAATGGTTGGTCGATCTGGCGGGCTATGAAGGCCCGGTCGATCTGCTGTTGTCTCTTGCCCGTGAGCGCAAGGTCGATCTGACCGCGATCTCGATCTCCGACCTGGCCGACCAGTACCTGGCCTTTATCGCCGATGCGAAGGCGGCCCGGCTGGAGGTCGCGGCGGAGTACCTGGTGATGGCGGCGTGGCTCGCCTATCTCAAGTCGCGGCTGCTGCTGCCGAACGATCCGCCAGCGGCGGACGGGCAAAGCGCCGAGCAAATGGCGGAGGCTCTGGGCGAGCAATTGCGGCGGCTGGAGGCGATGCAACAGGCGGCGAAGCGCCTCGCCGCCCTGCCCCGGCTGCATCGCGACTGGTTCCGCCGCGGTCTGCCGGAAGGGCTGACGACGCACCGTGATGTGACCTGGACCGGTGACCTGACCAGCCTGTTGCGGGCGTATGGCGGTATTTGCGCCAAACGGACGCCGCCGCCGGTCCTGACGGTCGATCCAGGCCTGCTGACTTCGGTCGACGATGCGCTGGCGCGGCTGCGCCGCTTGCTGGGCTCGGTGCCGGATTGGGGCGAGTTGAAGAGCTTCCTGCCGCAAGGGCTGCAACCCGGCATCCAGCGGCGCTCGTCCTTGGCCTCGGCCTTTGTCGCCAGCCTGGAATTGGCCAAGGACGGTCATCTGCACCTGCGCCAGGACGAAACCTATGGGCCACTGCTGCTTTCCCCCCGCCGCAAGGAGCCAGGCCATGGATGACCTGCTGGAAGCTGCCCGATTGGTCGAGGCGCTGCTGTTCGCCGCGGCGGAGCCGATCAGCGAGGCGGAGATCGCCCGGCGCCTGCCCGCGTCGGTGAAGCTGTCCGCGGTGATCGAGCGGTTGCAACTCGACTATGCCGGGCGCGGGGTCGAGCCCGTGAAGCTCGGCGGCAAGTGGCATTTCCGAACCGCGCCGGATCTGGCCCCACGCCTGGCGCTGACCCGGCGCGAGGATCGGCGGCTGACCCGGGCGATGGAGGAAACGCTCGCCATCATCGCCTACCACCAGCCGATCACCCGGCCGGAGATCGAGGCGATCCGCGGCGTTTCCGTCGGCAGTTCGACCATGGAAGCGCTGCTGGAAACCGGGTGGGTCAAGCCCGGTCCGCGCAAGGAGGTGCCGGGCCGCCCCCTCACTTGGGCGACGACCCCCGAATTCCTGGAGGCATTCGGCCTGGCGCAGTTGGGCGACCTGCCCGGCGTCGACGAGTTGCGGGCGGCCGGGCTGCTGGAGCAGCCGGCGCAACTGACCGTAGCAGCGGACTCGGAGGGAAGGCCCTCCGACAATCAGCCGTATGTCTCGGAATCCTGAAGTAGGTCGACATTGCCGCACTTGTAGTTGCGAATGATTTGCATTACCTTCCGGCGGACGGATAGGCACGCTAGAGCAACGCTCGCTCGAATTAGATCGTTCGAAGCGGGAGAAATTGCTCTAGAATTGTGAATGCTTGGGAAATTCATCCGATTGGATGGGAACCACCTTAAGCCGCAGTCGCTTGGGAGTACGTGGTCACGATGGCCCAGATTGGCCAAGAAACCGAATGGACAGGAAGCGTCGCCCGCGCCGTTGCGGTCAACATGCGCGACCTCTGCCTCGCCTTCCCCAGCGCGTCGGTCGAAAGCCGCGCTGGCGTGCACGGCATCAGCCTGACGGTTGGCGATGGCGAGATTCTGGCTTTGCTCGGTCCCTCTGGTTGCGGCAAAACGACAACCTTGCGCTTGATCGCCGGATTGGAAACGCCGGATAGCGGCGCAGTCTCGCTGCGCGGCGAAACCGTCAGCGGACCCGGCAAGTTCGTGCCGGCGGAAAAGCGCCGCATCGGCTTCATGTTTCAGGATTTCGCACTGTTCCCGCACCTGACGGTGGCGGAGAATGTCGCGTTCGGCTTGAAGCAATTGCGCAATGGCGCAAAACGCGCCCGTGCCCTGGAAATGCTGACCGAGGTCGGGCTGCTCGACAAGGCCGACGAGTATCCGGACCGGCTGTCCGGCGGTCAGAAGCAGCGGGTCGCCCTCTCGCGCGCGTTGGCGCCGGAGCCAAGCGTCGTGCTGCTGGACGAGCCATTTTCCGGCCTCGACGCCAGCTTGCGTCATAGCCTGCGGGAGGAAACCGTGCGGGTGCTGAAGCGCACCGGCACGACGGCCATCATGGTGACGCACGATGCGGAGGAAGCCATGTTCATGGCCGACCGCATCGCCCTGATGCGCGATGGCTTGATCGAGCAGGTCGGCACGCCGGCCGATCTCTACCGCCGTCCGCGTTCCCCCTTCGTCGCCAGCTTCTTTGGCGAGGTGAACCGGTTTGCGGCAGTGGTGCAGAACGGCGCCTGCTGGACGCCCGCCGGGTTGATCGAGACTCCGAACGTCGCCTGCGGTACGCCTGTCGATATTCTGGTTCGCCCGGACCAATTGCACGTCGAGTTGGGTCCCGCCGGATGTGGCCGCTGTAATGGCGGCACCGTGGCGCTGAAACGCCCGCTGGGCCGCTCGATCCTCTATCATTTGACAGTGGATGGCTGCACGGTCCCGCTGACCGCCCGCACACCGGATGGCGCGAGCCTGTTTGAGGGCGATCAAATCAACGTGTCCGTCGAGGGCGGCAACGCGTTGGTGTTCCCGCGGCGCGCCGGTGCTATGCTGCAGTAAGGCCCGCCGATCCCCGCGTCCAAACAGCCAATGGCGACGCGTTGCCGAAGTGGCCAGTTTCTGCGATAAATCGATGCTGGCGTTTACTGTTCCCAAACGTGAAGGAGCGATCCCATGGGGATCAGCATTTGGCAAATCCTGATTGTCGTCCTGATTGTCGTCGTGTTGTTCGGCGCAGGCCGGATTCCGCGGCTGATGGGCGACATGGCCAAGGGCATCAAAAGCTTTAAGGCCGGCATGAAGGATGAGGAGACCGGCGGCTCCGACGACAAGCCGGCTGGCAAGGTGGAGCAAGGCACCGCCCATACCAGCACGACCCAGCAAAAAGACTCCGCACAAAGCTAGCGATTCCGCGCCGCAAGCGCCGGCCGCGAAGGGCAGCTTAGAGCCATGCTGGATATCGGTTGGACCGAACTATTGTTAGTCGGCGTCGTCGCGCTGCTCGTCATCGGCCCGCGCGACCTGCCGGGCGCATTGCGGGCGTTTGGTAAGTTCGTCGGCCAGTTGCGCAGCATGGCGCGGCAGTTCCAGGACGGGCTCGACGATATCGCCAAACAGGAAGACCTGCGCGACCTGCAACGCTCTGTCTCCAGCATCACGCGGCCCGGGGCCATAGACCGGTATCTGAAGAGCGATATCGACGACGCTGCAAAGCCGCTGACCGGCCCCGATGCGAGTGAGCCTGCCGAAGCCAACAGCATCGCCGGCAACAGTATGATGGATGGGCCGGACCGTATTGAATCGGCGGCCGGTGAAACCGACCCCGCGCCCACGGCATCGAGCGATGAAAGCGATGAGCCGGACAGCGCCGAGCCAACGGCCGACCGACAGCCAGATGCTGCTGACAGTGCGGAGCCGCCGGAACCAGCCGCTACGACACCGTCCACGATTACCCCGCCTGCGCCAAAGTCCTCCTCATGAGCAAGCGCCTCAGTCGTGATGAAGAGGAGGCGCAGCACGAGGATACACGCGCGCCGCTGATCGACCATTTGATCGAATTGCGGCAGCGGCTGCTGTACGCCTTGGTGGCCCTGATCGTCGCCTTTATCGTCTCCTATATGTTTGCCGAGGAAATATTCGGCTTCTTGGTAAAACCACTCGCCAATCAATTCGAAGGCCAGGAAGGCCGTCGGATGATCTACACGAGCCTGACCGAGACCTTTTTCACCTATATCAAAGTCTCGTTCTTCGCAGCGCTTTTTCTCTCTTTCCCGATTATTGCCAACCAAATTTATAAGTTCATGGCGCCCGGATTATACTCAAATGAAAAGAGCGCATTTTTACCCTACCTCATCGCATCGCCGGTCCTGTTTTTTATCGGCGGAGCGATGGTGTATTTCTTCATTTTCCCGCTGGCCTGGGAGTTTTTCCTGTCGTTCGAAACGCCGGGCGCCGGCGGTGGCTTGCCGATTCAACTGGAGGCCAAGGTTGGCGAGTATCTCAGCCTGGTGATGAAGCTGATTTTTGCGTTCGGCCTGTTCTTTCAGATGCCCGTCGCCCTGACCCTTTGCGCCCGCGCCGGCCTGATCAGTGCCGACACCCTGGCGCGCAAACGCAAGTATGCGGTGGTGATCGTCTTCATCAGCGCCGCCGTGCTGACACCGCCGGACGTGATCAGCCAGTTGGGCCTGGCGCTCCCGGGGCTCATTCTCTACGAAATATCTATTGTAATGGCCCGCATGGTCGAACGGAAGCGCGCGCAACGCGAAGCCGAAGACGACCTGGACGACGAGGACGACTGACCCATGCTCGATCTGCGCTGGATCCGCGCCGAACCCGCAGCGCTCGATCGCGCCTTAACCCGCCGTGGGATGGAGCCTGCCTCCGCCGAGATTCTGGCGCTCGACGAACGCCGGCGCGCGGCACAGACCGCATTCCAAGAGGTGCAATCGCACCGCCGCGAACTGTCCAAGCAAATCGGCCAGGCGAAGGGCAAAGGCGAAGACGCCAACGAATTGATGGCGAAAGTCGAGGACCTGAAGGCGGAGATCGCCGCCGCCGAAGGCGACGAGAAAGCCGCCGCGGAGGCGCTGGACGCCCTGCTTTCGACGCTGCCAAACGTACTGGACGACGCGGTGCCCGATGGCGCGAGCGAAGACGACAACGTCGAACTCCGCCGCATCGGCGAGCCGCCGCAGTTCGATTTTAAGCCGAAAGATCATGTGGCTCTTGGCGCGGGCCTGGGCGGGATGGATTTCGAGCGCGCCGCCAAGCTATCCGGCGCGCGGTTTGTCGTGATGCAGGGCCAGGTCGCCCGCCTGCACCGCGCGCTGGCGCAGTTCATGATTGATCTGCATACGACCGAGTTTGGCTACACCGAGACCAACCCGCCGCTGCTGGTGCGCGACAATGCCATGTACGGCACCGGTCAGCTGCCGAAATTCACCGAGGACAGTTTCCGGACGGAGGATGGCTTTTGGCTGATTCCCACGGCGGAGGTTGCCCTCACCAATCTGGTTGCCGACGAAATCCTGGCGGAAGGCGACCTGCCACTCCGCTTTGTCGGCCATACGCCATGCTTTCGCTCTGAAGCGGGCTCTGCCGGGCGCGATACGCGCGGCATGATCCGGCAGCACCAGTTCGAAAAGGTGGAGATAGTGTCGATCACCGCGCCGGACGCCTCCGCCGACGAGCACGAGCGGATGACGGATTGCGCCGAGGAGGTGCTGCGCCGGCTCGGCTTGCCGTATCGGGTCGTCATCCTGTGCGCCGGCGACACCGGCTTCGGCGCGCGCAAAACCTACGACCTGGAGGTCTGGCTGCCCGGCCAGAATGCGTATCGCGAGATCAGTTCGTGCTCCAACTGCGGCGACTTTCAGGCGCGCCGCATGAACGCCCGCTTCAAGCCCACTGAGGGCAAAGGCAACGTCTTTGTCCACACCTTGAACGGCTCCGGCCTGGCCGTCGGCCGGACCCTGGTGGCCGTGCTGGAGAACTACCAGCAAGCCGACGGATCCATCAGCATTCCCGAGGTGTTGCAGCCCTATATGGGCGGACTAGAGGTGCTACATGCCGGGAATTGATCTTGCCGAAGCCCGCGTCCTGCTGACCAACGACGACGGTATCGAGGCGCCGGGCCTGGCCCTGTTGGAGAAAGTCATCGCGCCGCTGGTCCGCGAACTGTGGGTGATCGCACCGCGTTATGAGCAAAGCGCGACCAGCCATGCGCTGACGATCCACTCGCCGTTGCGGGTGCATCACTTGGGCGACCGGCGCAAGGCGGTCTCCGGCACGCCAACCGATGCGACGCTGCTGGCGTTGCGCCATGTCATGCCCGAGGCGCCGGACCTGGTGATTTCCGGCGTCAACCGCGGCGGCAATATCGGCGGCGACGTACTCTACAGCGGCACGATCGGGGCTGCGATGGAGGCGGCGCTCTGTGGGGTGCACGCCATCGCCTTCTCGCTCAACATGGTGCCGCGCGGCACGCCCCGCTGGGCAACGGCGGAAGCACATTTGGTGCCTGTTTTGCAGCAGTTCCTGACTACCGAATGGCGGCACGATGTGATCGTCAATGTCAATTTCCCGGACGTCGACGCCGCCGAGGTGCGGGGCGTCAAACTGGTGCCGCAAGGCCGGCGCAAGCCGGGCGGCCGCTTGCAGGAGGGAATCGACCCGCGCGGCAATGCCTATCTCTGGGTCTCGACCGAGCGGGAGCAGGCTTATGCGACCCCTGGCACCGACGAGGACCTGATCGAGAGAGGCTGGATCACCGTGACACCGCTGTCCGCCGACCTGACCTGTCGCAAGACGATGGACACGCTGCAATTGCTGTGGCCGGAGTGACTGGGCCCCGGCGGTTTTCGCAAGCCGATTCTGTCGACCCTCGTTGATTTTGCCCGAATCGTGGTAATCGGAGTGGCTCGCCATCCTCCTTTTCAGTGCTATCGAGAGGCGTCCAAAACCATGCTCAGGCTCAATTTTGGTGGCTTTGCGCTGATCGCATCGCTCGCAATTTCGCTTGCAGCATGTGGCGATATCCGGGTGCCAAGCAACAACGGGCCGGGGCGGCAGGTTGCCGAGCCTCCCTGCAATCGCGGGCAGGCAGGGCCAGGCAAAGTATATGTCTGCCGCGGCGACACTTTGATCAGCCTTGCCCAACGCGAGGACGTCACCGTCGCCAATCTGATGAAGGCGAACGGGTTGAGCGATGGCAGAATCTACTCCGGAACGACGCTGGTTCTGCCGGATGAGTACGTCTATGTGGTGTCGGAGGGCGATACGCTGCTCGATATCAGCCGCCGCACCAACGTTCCCACCGACAGGATCGTGGCGGCCAACGACTTGACCAATCCGGACCGCCTGTTGCCGGAAACCCGCCTGGCTATTCCGGGACAGCGGACGCTGATGGCGGCGGCTCCGGCGAACCCCAGGCCGACATACAACCGGCGACCGCCGACGGTCAGCTACCTCCCCTCTGGTCAGGCAAGTTCGCGTCCAAGCCCCGGCACGACGAGGCCCTCCAGCGTCACGATTGGCCCAGGCGCTACGACGCGGCCAACCATCACCGCGCCGGCGCCTGCTCCGTCACAGGATACAGCCGCGCTTACGCCGAGCCGCCCGGCTGAGCCGGTCGTGACGAGGCCGCAACCGCGTCAGCGTCCGGCAGCAGAGCCAGCGCGGAGTGCACCTGCGACGAAAGCGCCGGCCACAAAGGCTCCGGCGGCGGCGTCACCTGCTGGCCTGTCCTTCCTGTTGCCGGTGGAAGGCAAGATCCTGTCGGATTTCGGACCGAAATCTGGCGGGTTGCATAACGACGGCATCAACATCGCAGCACCGCGCGGCACCGCCATCCGGGCTGCGGCGGAAGGAACGGTTGCCTATGCCGGCGACGGGCTGCCGGGCTTTGGCAATCTGATCCTGATCAAGCACGGCGACGGCTGGACCAGCGCCTATGCCCATGCCGACAGCATGGCGGTCAAGCGTGGCGACGGCGTCCGGCAGGGTCAAACCATCGGCGAGGTCGGCGACACCGGCTCCGTCAACGAACCGCAATTGCACTTTGAGTTGCGCCGCCACGACCGCGCCATCGATCCCAAGACATTGGTTCGGTAAAGCCTCGCCCCTACGCCCGCGGCGGCAAATTTCCACCATCCGTTTGGCGTCGCCGCTCGTCGCCAGCATCACCGGCGCTAGCCTGGCCATCGACGGAGGCTGGACGGCGCAGTAGGGACAGTTATCATCTCCGACAACACTGCAATCCAGGGATGAGGCGCCAATCATGAGCGATTTCGACTACATCATCGTCGGCGGCGGTTCCGCCGGCTCCGTGCTAGCCAATCGGCTCTCTGCCCGCTCTGCCAACAAGGTGCTGCTGCTGGAGGCGGGCATCGACACGCCGCACGGCAATATCCCGCCGGAGGTGCACAACTCCTACCCCGGCACGGTCTATTTCGACCCGCGCTTTCATTGGAACACCCTGAAGGTCAGCCTGCGGGCCAAGGAGCACAACCGTCCGGACGCCCCGCGCCCGCCGATCCGCAAATACGAGCAGGCCCGCGTGATGGGCGGCGGCTCGTCGATCAACGGACAATTGCTGAACCGAGGCTCCCCCAACGACTACGACGACTGGGGCCGGCAAGGGGCCGAGGGCTGGAGTTGGGAGAAGTGCTTCCCCTACTTCAAGAAGCTCGAACGCGACATGGATTTCGA
>CAXBDI010000127.1:0-10373 GCA_963974445.1 uncultured Alphaproteobacteria bacterium | reverse complement strand
ACCCGGCCTCCACCGGCAATGTGCTGATCGAACTGGCGGAAATTCCGGAGGGGCATTAGCTTCGGCGCGCGCGCTGACCGAAGTCACAGCGCCCGCATGCCAACCGCCCTGCTCCTGCGCGCCAGTTGCCGCTCGCGCCACCAGATGAAAATTCCGGAGGCGATGATGACGGCGCCACCAGCGAACGATTGTGGCTCCGGCGTCTCCGCCCAGGCCAGATAACCGATGCCGAGCGCAAACAGGATCTGGGAGTAGTCGAACGGCGCCAATACCGTCGCCGGCGCGTGCCGGTAAGCAACGATGAAGGCGTATTGCGCCGCTGCTCCCAAAACGCCGACTACCGCGAACAGCACCCAATCCTCCAGCGACGGCGGCACCCAAACAAAGGGCATGGTCGCGCCAGCAAAGATGATGTTGGCGATGGCATAGAGAAAAAAGATGCGTTTCGCCGGCTCCTGCATCGACAATTGCCGGATAGAGACGACGGCCATGGCATAGAAGAACGCGCCAACCAGGGCGATTAGGGCGATCTCGTTCAGGTCGCTGCCGGGATTGACGATGATCAGCACACCGCCAAAGCCGACGACAGCGGCGGTGGCTCGGCGCCAGCCGACGCTTTCCTTCAGCAAGGGCACGGAGAGCATGGTCAGGAACAGCGGCATGGCGAAGCTGATCGCCGTCACCGTCGCGATTGGCATGCGCGTCACCGCATAATACAGCGCCATCGACGAGGCGAGCCCATAGAACGCCCGGACCGCGTGGCCAAACGGGCGCTTCGTCTGCCACAACTGCGGACCCATGCGCCAAAGAAACGGCAGGCTGACAGCCAGACCGAAGCCGTAGCGCAAGAACAGCACCTGCAGCGGCGAATAGCCGGAGCCGAGCAGCTTCACGCAGGCGAACAGGGCTGCGAAGGTGAAGGCGGCGAAACACACCAGCCCGATGGCAAACCCGAGGCGGGCGGTGTCGCCGGCCGGCAAGAGGATGGGAGCCGTCATGCCGGCTTCTGCTCGGGCGAAGGCTGGAGCACAGGTGGTTCGGGCAGCGGCTCCGCTGCGACCTCGGCAATTGCGCCCTGCTGCATGGTCGGTCTGCCGGTGACAATGCGCTCACGATGCCAGACATAAAGGCCGGCGCAGGCGAGTATCCCGCTGCCGATCAGCGTTGCCCCTTCCGGCAGGTTGCCGAACACCAGCAGGCCGATCAGCGTCGCCCAGATCATCGTGGTGTAGGAGAACGGCGCCAGGATCGAGGCGGAGGCCAGGCTAAACGCGCGGATGGTCAGGTATTGGCCGGCCAGATGGCAACACGCGATCAATCCCAGCAGCAGCCATTGCTGCGGCGTCGGCATCTGCCACGCCGCCAGCCCCATCGGCGTAATCACCAGCAAGCCGCCGATGGTCGACCAGACCAGAATGGTGATCGGCCGCTCCTTGCCCCGCATCGCCCGCGTGATGATCAGGCCGCACGCCCACAGGAAGGAGGAGGCCAGCGGCAATAGCATCGCCGTTTGGAAGGCTGCACCGCCAGGCCGCAGAATCACCAGCACGCCGAGGAACCCAACACCGACGGCGGCCCAGCGGCGAATGCCGACCTTCTCCCCCAGGAAAGGGATGGAGAGCGCGGTCACGTATAAGGGTGAGACGAAGCCGATGGAGGTCGCGGTGGCTAGCGGCAGCGTCTCCAAGGCGTAGACGAACAGGGTGGCGGAGCCAATCAGCATGACGCCGCGTATCAGATGCAGCAGCGGGCGCTTGGTCGCCAATGGGCGCGTGCTCCACTTGGCGGCGACCAGCGGCACCAGCAGGATCAGCACCAGCCAGTAGCGCACATAGACGATCAGCTCGGGCGCCATGCCCTGGTCGGTCAGCAATTTGCTGAGGCCGTCCATGACGACAAAGGTCAACATCGCCAGCAGCACGATGCCGATAGCGAGGCCGGGGCGGTCGCCGGACGTATCGCCACCGCTGGGCGCTGCCGTTGGCTGCGAGGGAGATAGGCTGGAGGGCGGCGTGCGGACGAAAGCCGTCATGGAGGGCTCATTGGCGATGGCAGGCGTTCAGGATGCGCCGACCATAACCGGCCTGCCGGCGCCTGTCGCCTGCGCAAGACGGCGTAGACCATGGATCATAGGCGGCGAAAAGGGGAAAGGCGGGCCTAAGATCGAAAAAGTGACCGGCTCGCGCGACAAATGGACTGGCGCGCCCGGATGGGCACTGTGTCCGAAACCGATCATAAAGGTGCAAATATTATAAGGCCCGTGCCAACAACGGCCGCATGGAGAGCACCCTTTATCCAATGCGTTTGCTGACAGTCACAACGCTGTATCCGAATTCCGTGACCCCGACGCACGCCGTGTTCGTCGAAAACCGGCTGCGGCGGATCATCGATACCGGCAGGATTTCTGCGCGGGTGATCGCGCCGGTGCCCTGGTTCCCGCTGACCTGGGAAATCTTCGGCAGCTACGCCGGGTTCGCACGTGTCCCGCGGTCCGAGCAGCGGCACGGTATCCCGATCACCCACCCGCGTTTCCTGACCGTGCCAGGCCGCCCCACATGGCAGCCGAGCGCCTATTTTCGGGCGGTCAGGGCGGAGGTGGAGCGGGTTCGGGCGGATGGCTGGGACTTTGACGTGATCGACTGCCATTACCTCTACCCCGACGGCGTCGCCGCGGCTCGGCTGGGTCAGATGCTCGGCAAGCCGGTGGTTGTTTCCGGGCGCGGCACCGATATTAACTTGATTGCACAACTTCCCGGCCCTAGGGAGCAGGTGACGGCGGCAATGGCGGGGATCGACCGCCTGATCACGGTCTCCGCGGCGTTGGGCGAGCGGGCGAAGGCTTTGGGTTTCGCTGAGGAACGCGTGCACGTGTTGCGCAACGGCATCGACGATCAGGTGTTCCAGCCGGTCGATGGCGGTGGTTGGCGCGCCCGCGCCGGCAATGCGGCGACGGTGATTGCCTCGGTCGGCAATCTGATCCCATCGAAAGGCCATGATTTGGTCATACGTGCGCTGCTAGACTTGCCGGGCGCGCATCTGCTGATCGCCGGACAAGGGCCGGAGCAGGGGGCTTTGAGCGCACTGGCGGCGGAACTGGGATTGAGCGAGAAGGTGCATCTGGTCGGCACTATGCCGCAGGAAGAGTTGAAAGCCCTCTATAGCGCCGCCGACGTGCTGGTGTTGGCGTCGGAGCGGGAGGGCTGGCCGAATGTTTTGCTGGAGGCTATGGCCTGCGGAACGCCTGTGGTCGCAACGAATGTCGGCGGCATCCCGGAGATCGTGACGGAGTCGGTGGCGGGCCGAATCGTCGCCGAACGCTCCGCCGACGCCATTGCGGGCAGCCTGCGCGATCTGCTGGCGAATCGGCCGGAGCCGGCCGCGGTGCGCGCCTATGCCCAACGCTATAGTTGGGACGACACCATTGCCAAACAGGTGGCGCTCTATGAAGAAGTGGCGGCGGCGTTCAAAACCGCCCACGACCCGCGGAGATTATAGAAGAGTATGGCAGAGCGTATCGCTGTTATCGGCCTGGGTTATGTCGGCCTGCCCGTCGCGTTGGCGTTCGCCGCCAAGTTCCCGAACACCATCGGCTTCGATATCGACCGGCGGCGCATCGAGGCGCTGCAAGCCGGCGACGACTGGACCGGCGAGTGCGAGCCGGCGGTGCTGGCCGCCTCCACCATCCGTTTTAGCGCCGATCCGGCCGACCTGGCCGACGCCACGTTCTTCGTCGTAGCCGTGCCGACGCCTATCGACGCCAACAATCAACCGGACCTGCGCGCGGTCCAGGGCGCCAGCCGAACGGTCGGTGGAGCGTTGAAGGCCGGCGATGTGGTGGTCTATGAGTCCACGGTCTACCCCGGCGTGACCGAGGAGGTCTGCGGGCCGATCCTGGCGGAGATTTCCGGCCTGGCGGCGGGAGAGGACTTCCATCTGGGCTACTCGCCGGAGCGGATCAATCCGGGCGACAAGCTGCACACCATCGAGAAGATCACCAAGGTCGTCTCCGGCGACGACGCGGCGACGCTGGACCGGGTGGCGGTGGTCTATGGCGCGATCATCGAAGCGGGCATTCACCGCGCGTCCTCGATCAAGGTGGCGGAGGCCGCCAAGGTCATCGAAAACACCCAGCGCGACCTGAACATCGCGCTGATGAACGAGCTGGCGCTGATCTTCGACCGGCTCGGCATTCCGACGCGGGATGTGTTGGCGGCGGCGGGCACCAAGTGGAACTTTCTGCCCTTCACGCCGGGGCTGGTCGGCGGCCATTGCATCGGCGTCGATCCCTACTACCTGACCGCCAAGGCGCAGGCCGTCGGCTATCATCCTGAGGTGATTCTGGCCGGGCGGCGGATTAACGACAGTATGGCGGCGTATGTCGGCCAGCGCATGGTCAAGCTGCTGGCCGGGCACGGTCACGGCATCAAGGGCGCGCGGGTCGGCATTCTCGGCCTGACGTTCAAGGAGAACGTGCCGGACCTGCGCAACTCCAAGGTGCCCGGCATTGCGGCGGAGTTGCGGGACTTCCATATCGACGTGCTGGTGCACGATCCGATGGCCGATGCCGCAGAAGCCGAGCATGAGTTCGGCCTGACGCTCAGCGATCTGGCGGCGTTCCGCGATTTGGACGGGTTGGTGCTGGCGGTGGCGCACAACGCCTACCGCAACCGCCCGCCCGCCGAACTGTTGGCGATGGTCAAGCCGGGGGGCGTGGTGATCGACGTGAAATCGATGCTGAACGCCGCCGACATGCCGGACGGCATGGCCTACTGGAGCCTTTAGGAGGATTCGCGCGATGCTCGAAGCCACACCCAGCGACGGCGTGCATTTGGTCACCGGCACGGCCGGCTTCATCGGCTTTCACCTGGCGGAGCGGCTGTTGCAGGAAGGCCGTCAGGTGGTCGGCGTCGATATCGTCAACGACTACTACGACCCGACCCTGAAAGAAGCGCGGCTGGACCGCCTGGGCAATCACAAGGGCTTCCTCAACCACCGCATCAAGCTGGAGGACCGCGAGGCGCTGGCCGACGTCTTCGCCGAGTACAAGCCGAGGGTGGTGGTGAATCTGGCGGCGCAGGCCGGTGTGCGCTATAGCCTGGAGAATCCGCAAGCCTATATCGACAGCAATATCGTCGGCTTCACCAATATTTTGGAGGAATGCAGGCGCGGCAAGGTGGAGCATCTGGTCTATGCCTCGTCCTCCAGTGTGTACGGGCTGAACTCGCGGCTGCCGTTCTCCGTCGGCGATACGGTGGACCATCCGATCAGCCTGTACGCCGCCTCGAAAAAGTCGAACGAGTTGATGGCGCACACCTACAGCCACCTGTTCGGCATTCCGACGACGGGGTTGCGGTTCTTCACGGTTTACGGCCCGTGGGGCCGCCCCGACATGGCGATGTTCCTGTTCGCGCGTGCCATCCTGGCCGGCGAGCCGATCAACGTGTTCAATCATGGGCGGATGCAACGGGACTTCACCTATATCGACGACATCGTCGAGGGCGTCACCCGCATTGCCGACCGCCCGGCGAGACCGAACCCAAACTGGTCGAGCGCGGAGCCCGATCCCGGCACCTCGTCCGCGCCATACCGCTTGCAGAATATCGGCAACAACAATCCGGTCGAGCTGATGTATTTGATCCAGGTGATCGAGGAGAAGCTGGGCAAGAAGGCGGAGAAGATCATGCTGCCGATCCAGCCGGGCGATGTGCCGGCGACCTATGCCAATGTCGATCCGTTGATCGCCGACGCCGGCTTCAAACCGGAGACCAGCATCGAGGAAGGCGTTGCCAACTTCATCGACTGGTACCGCTGGTACTACGAGGTTTAAAGAGCATACCAATGGCCGGCCTGCCCCTTACCCCCCGCGAGATCGCCAAGCGCACTGCATATAAGGGCTACAGCCTGTTGCGGGCGTCGGCTAAAGCGAAAAAGCTGGCGACTCGGGACGCGCAGCGGGTCAGTATCCTCTGCTATCACCGGGTCGATGACCGCCTGAAAGACAACGTCACCTTAGGGCTGGAGCAGTTCGACCGGCAGATTGGCTTGCTGAAACAGCGCTACGAGGTAGTCCGCGCCGACGCCATCGTCCGCGGCGAGATCGACCGCTCCGGCGACCGGCCCATCGTCGCCGTGACCTTCGACGACGGCTATCTGGACAATTACACCAACGCCCGGCCGATCCTGAACAAGCATGGCGTGCCGGCGACATTTTTCGTCTCCACCGGCATCGTCGGCACGGATCGGGAATTTCAGCACGACGTGGAGAAAAACGTCCGCGGGCTGCCGAATATGTCCTGGGATCAGATCCGGGAGTTGCATGCAGACGGCCACGAGATCGGCGCGCACACCATCAACCATGTGAATATCGCCCGAGTCGATCAGGCAACAGCGGAGCAGGAGTTGACCGAGTCGCTCGCCCGCGTGCGCCAGGAAATCGGCGTGCAGGAGGTCGCCTACGCCTACTGCTTTGGCAAGCGCTCCGACATTACGGCGGAGCGACGCGAGTTGGCGCGGCGGCTGGGCTACAGCGCCTGCTACGCGGCTTACGGCGGCACGAATGTTGGCGAGATCGACCTGTTCGATATCAAGCGCTTCGGCGTCAACTACGGGTTCAGCGAGACCGCCCTTTGCGCCAAGATCGAAGGCTGCGGCTTTGGCGGCGGCGCCGAAGCGTCCGCTTGATTGCATCGTCGCAGTGGCCCACTTTAGCTGCATGAGCGAAGAATTCGTCGTCCAAGATCAATCGGCTATCGTCAGCCTTCTGGCCGATCCGGCGACGCACGGCGGGGTGGAGCCGAAGCGGATCGACACGCATGGCGCCATGGTGTTTATCGCCGGCGACCGGGTCTACAAGGTCAAGCGGGCGGTCCTTTTTCCGTTTATGGACTTCTCGACCCCGGAAAAGCGCCACGAGGCGTTAATCGAGGAGTTGCGCGTCAACCGCCGCACCGCGCCGTCGCTCTATCTGGGCATTGCGGCCATCACGGACGACGCTGGCTCGCTGCGCCTCGGCGAGATCGGTGAAGAGGTGGCGCAAGCGGTCGAGTATGCGCTGGTGATGCGGCCGTTCGGGGCGACGCTCGACGACCGCGCCGAGGCCGGCGAGTTGAGCGCAGCCGATATCGCGGCGGTCGCTGAGAAGATCGCGGCGTTTCACCTGGAAGCGGAACCAGTCTACCGGGTCGATCCGGCTGGACGCGTCGCCGACGCTATCGCCGGCGTGATCGGCGAGATGCGGCTGAACGCCGACCTGCTGGATGCAGACAAGGTAGATGCCTTCGAGGCCGCAATGCAGAACCGTCACGCCGCGGCGAGCGGCACGATCCGGAACCGCGCGAGGTTGGGGCTGGAGCGGCACTGTCACGGCGACCTGCATCTGCGCAATATCTGTGTGCTCGACGGCGAACCGACGCTGTTCGACGCCATCGAGTTCAACCCGGACTTTGCGCGCATCGATGTGCTCTACGACCTGGCCTTTCTGCTGATGGATCTGGAGGCGAGAGGTGAGGGCGGTCTCGCCAATCTGACGCTCAACACCTACCTGGATCGCCGCATAGCCGCCGATTGGCCGGATGAGGCCGGGCTGCGCCTGCTGCCGCTGTTCCTGGCATTGCGCGCCGGCATCCGGGCCGAGGTCAGCGCACACATGGCGCCCGTGCAATCGTCCGCCGCGGCCAGCGAGCGCATGCAGGCCGAGGCCGCGAAACGCCTGGATCAGGCGCTGGGCTATCTGGCGCCGGCGCAGCCTCGCCTGATCGCCATCGGCGGCTTGTCAGGCAGCGGCAAGTCCACGCTGGCCGGCACACTGGCGCCGCACATCGCCCCCGCTCCCGGCGCGCGCTGGCTGCGCTCCGATGTTATGCGCAAGGCTCTGGCCGGGCTGGAGCCGTCGCAGCGGCTGCCGTCGGATGCCTATACGCCGGAAACATCGGCCCAAACCTACAGCAGCCTGCTTGCGAGTGCTGCGGCGGCGTTGGCGGCGGGCCATTCGGTCGTGCTCGATGCCGTTTTCGCCAAGCCGAACGAGCGCACCGCGGCGCAAGCCATAGCGGCGCAGTTGGGCGTGCCGTTCACCGGCATTTGGCTGGACGCGCCGGTGCCGACCCGCGCCGAGCGGGTCGGATCGCGGCGCAACGATGCCTCCGACGCCGGCCCCGCTGTAGCGGCGGCTCAGGCGGAGTACGATCTGGGGCCGATTGCCTGGCACCGCATCGATGCAAGCGGCGGCAAGACCGCGGTGCTGGAGCAGGCGCGCCGGCTCTGCTAGGCTCGGCTGCATGACCGAGGATGCATTCATTGCCGCGATGCGGGCTGCGCTGGAGGCCCGGCGCGCCGAACCCTCCCGCCATAGCGAGGCGACAGCGGCGGACCGCGCGCCCGTCGAACTCGATCAAAGCCGCGTCGGCAGGCTCAGCCGGATGGACGCCTTGCAAGGCCAGGAGATGGCCAAGGCCCAAGACGCCCGCCGCGGGCAGGAGCTGCAACGCACCCTCGCCGCCCTCGCGCGCATCGACAGCGGCACCTATGGCGACTGCCTGCGCTGCGGCGACGAGATAGCCGCAAAGCGCTTGCGCGCGGACCCGGCCACGCCGCTCTGCATCGATTGTGCGAGTGGAGCGCGGTAGGGCCGGCCCTTCGATGAGCGATGGGTGGCTCTTCGGATTGCCAGCGACCGATCAGTCGGAGCCGCGCTTCGGCGCGCGGAAGCTGGAGAGTTGGGCCTGCCCCTCGGATAAATCCCGCCATTCGCCCTCGAATCGCAACACGGCGCAACCGCCGGTAACGAACTTCTGAGCGAGCGGCTGCGCCAGCAAGGCGGTTAGGTCTTCGAGGCCGGGATTGTGACCGATCAGCAGCAGACACTCGACCGATGGCGGCGTTCGCCGCAGCGCCTCCAGCAGATGTTGCGGAGGGGCTTCGTAGATTGTGCGGTCAAAGCGGATCGAGGCGGCCTGTAGCAATGGCGCCAGATATTGCCAGGTCTCGACCGTGCGCCTCGCTGGCGAACAGATGACCCGATCCGGCTGGTCCTGCGCCGCGATCCACCCCGCCATCTGCCGCGCCGCGCGATAGCCGCGGTCGGAGAGCGGCCGGGCCATGTCGACGGACGAGGCATCCGTCCATGACGATTTCCCGTGGCGCCAGAGGATCAATGTGCGCTGCCGCTTAGCGCCAGCCGAGCCGAGCAGCCGCCGGTAGGCACTCAGCGCGTCGGCTTGCCGGAACGGCTCCAGCGCCGCCAACGCCTCGGCCCGCCGGGCAGGCTCCAGACATTCGAGGCTGTTGAGGTAGGGGCGCGCCTCGGGAAATTGCTGGAGCAATGCCCGATGCGCGGTCAGGTCCTGATACCGACCCAGCGCTTCCTGCGCTTGCTTCAGTTGCCGCAACAGGGGCTTAACCTCGGCTTTCGGAAACAGCTCGCGCCCGAAAGCCAGGAGATAGCGCAACTGTTTGCCGGCCTTGCGCAGAGCGTGCAGATCGTCCGGTGGCGAGGTGGCGCTCAAAGCCGTTGCATCGCGGATAAATGCCTCTGCCGATGCCAGCAATGCCGTGCCGACGGCTTGACTGAGCGTCGGGCCGCGATCGCCGGCGGTTGCCAGATCGTCGTGCCATTTCTGGCAGAACCGAGCAAAGCGAGGGCCGCGCAGCCCCTCGGCCATGACGGCCCAATCATGGCGGCGGCGCTGGCGCAGTGCGTCGCGCAATGGCTCGTCGAAAGTGGCCGTACTGCTATCGAGCAGCACGTCCAGATCGCGCACCGGCGTCGACAGGCAGCCGAGCCAGCGCAATCCGGTCTTGCCGCGTTTCGCTATCTTCGCCGGCAATACACCGCCGAGGACATTCAGCAACACGCGGCTGCGGCGTACCGCGACGCGAAGTTTGTGGAGGTGCTCGGGGTCCGTGTCGGCAAGCACCAGCGGCACGCGCGCTTCGATCTCCTGCAGCGCCTCGGCCAGACGGGCCGCAACGGCGCCAGCAGCCGGCATGTTGCCATCCAGGCTCTGGGTATCCTCCGATGGAGAGGGTGCTGGCGGCGTATCGGACAAAACCGTCTCCTCCGGCAAAGGTCGTGCAGCATGATCAATAGGATATAGGGAAGCCGCGGCGCTATTGCATCAGGCGGACGCCTCCGGACAACGGCCTGCGCGGGCCGCGGCTACCGGGGATAAGCCCGTATCGACATCGGCTGGCAAACGGGCCTAGAGTTTTGGTCGGTGCTCGTGGCCTCTGCCAGCGACAGCAGCTTGGTCAATGAGCGGGGAAAGTGCCGGGAAACACTGAAAGGCCAAAGCCATGAAACTCAAATTGCATCGCGCCACACAGTACACGACGCTGTTGCGGTGAGGGTTGAGATGGATTCGAATTTGAAGATT
>CAXBDI010000126.1:0-10571 GCA_963974445.1 uncultured Alphaproteobacteria bacterium | reverse complement strand
CGAGCGGCGCCTGGCCGGTGATAGTGAAGCCGAGGCGCTGAAACAGGGCCGCCGCTGAACTCCTGCTATGCCTACTCCTCGAAGCGCGCGGTCGTGCAAAAACTCTGGCCGGACAAGTATGACGGCTCGGAGGAGCAAGGTTCGGCCGACGCAGCCGCCTAGGCAGACAGACCCTTCGTCCCGTATAAGGTGCTGGTTGACTGTTTCTGGCGAAGGAGCCTCGATCATGGCTGCCACTACTATCCGCAATTTGCTGCGCACCGGACTGCCGGATGCTCCGGCCATCGGCGCGCCGGAGCGCAAGGCGCTGACCTATTCGGATCTAAGCGCGCTCGCCGACGAGACCGGGCGAGCGCTGAATGATTTCGGCATCGGCCGCAGTGACCGTGTCGCCATCGTGCTGCCGAACGGGCCGGAAATGGCGGCGGCATTCGTTGCCATCGGCGCAAACGCGACGACAGCGCCCCTCAACCCGGCCTACCGGGAGGAAGAGTTCACCTTCTATCTGGAGGATCTGAAAGCAAAAGCCCTGGTCGTGATGGAGGGCGACGCGTCGCCGGCGATTGCGTCGGCTGAAAAACTCCACATACCGCTGCTGCGTCTGGCGGTCTCCGACGGGGGACGCGCGGGCGCGTTCGAGCTTTATGCGGAGGGCGCGACGGCCGGCGTCGTCGGCGCCGGCGGCGCTGCGGCGGAGGAGGACGTCGCCTTGGTGCTGCACACCTCCGGAACCACATCGCGTCCGAAGATCGTGCCGCTGACTCAGAAGAACGTGTGCGCATCGGCCGGCCATATCGTCAAGACTCTGGCGCTAACGCCGGATGACCGCTGCCTCAACATTATGCCGCTGTTCCACATCCATGGCCTGATCGCCGCGACGCTGTCGTCTTTGGCAGCGGGCGGCAGCGTTTGGTGCTCGCCCGGCTTCAACGCCCTGCGCTTCTTCACATGGACCGACGAGATTGCGCCGACCTGGTATACCGCCGTGCCGACCATGCATCAGGCCATCCTGGCGCGGGCGCCGCGCAACAAGGAGGCGGTGGAGCGCTGCAAACTGCGGTTCATCCGCTCGTCGTCCTCCTCGCTGCCGCCACAGGTGATGGCGGCGCTGGAGGAAACCTTCGGCTGCCCGGTGATCGAAAGCTACGGCATGACGGAGGCATCGCACCAGATGACCTCCAACCAACTGCCGCCGGGCAAGCGCAAACCCGGCACGGTCGGCGCGGCTGCCGGGCCGAAGGTCGAGATCATGGGAGATGCCGGCAACATCCTGAAGCCGGGCGAGACCGGCGAGGTGGTGATACAGGGTCCGAACGTGACCAAGGGCTACGAGAATAACCCGGCCGCGAACGAAAGCGCATTCGTCGGCGATTGGTTCCGCACCGGCGATCAGGGTGTGCTGGACGCCGACGGCTTCCTCACCATCACCGGCCGCCTGAAGGAGATCATCAACCGCGGCGGCGAGAAGATTTCGCCGCCGGAGGTCGATAACGTGCTGATGGACCACCCGGCCATCGCCCAGGTCGTAACCTTCGCCATGCCGCACAAATCCTTGGGCGAGGATGTCGCCGCCGCGGTCGTGCTGCGCGAAGGCCAGAGCGCGACGGAGGCGGAGGTCCGCGCCTTCGCCGCCGAACACCTCGCCGACTTCAAGGTGCCGCGCAAGGTGCTGTTCCTGGAGGAAATTCCGAAGGGCGCGACCGGCAAGCTGCAACGCATCGGCCTCGCCGAGAAGCTCGGGCTGGGCTGAGCCAAATGCGGATTTGCATCTACGGTGCCGGCGCTATCGGCGCACATCTGGGCGCGATGCTGGCCCGGACTGAGCACGACGTCTCGCTGATCGCCCGCGGGCCCCATCTGGCCGCGATGCAGGCGAAGGGGCTGGAGTTTCGGTCGGCGGAAGATACCTTCACCGTTCACCCGACCGCCACCGACGATCCGGCCAGCCTCGGCCCACAGGATTATGTCATCGTCACGCTGAAGGCGCACCAATCCGCCGGCGTCGTCGACCTGATGCAGCCGCTGCTGGGGCCAGAGACCGCGGTCGTCACCTGCATGAACGGCGTGCCGTGGTGGTATTTTTACGGGCTCGGCGGCGAACACGATGGCCGCACGCTGGAGAGCGTCGATCCCGGTGCCAAGCAATGGCGCGACCTGGGGCCGGAGCGCGCTATCGGCTCCGTCGTCTACCCCGCCGCCGAGATCGTCGAGCCCGGCGTCTGCCAGCATATCGAGGGCAACGCCTACCCGCTCGGCGAGCCCGATGGTTCGCGTAGCGAGCGTGTCACGGCATTATCCAAGGCGATGATCGCCGCCGGCCTGCGCGCGCCGGTGCGCACTGGCATCCGCGACGAGATCTGGATCAAGCTTTGGGGCAACCTCTGCTTCAATCCGATCAGCGCACTAACCCACGCGACCTTACAGCAGATGGGCAGCGACCCGGCAGTCCGAGCGCTGATTGTGCTGTTGATGCAGGAGGGGCAGGCGGTCGGCGAGGCTCTGGGTGCACGCTTCAAAGTACCGTTGGAGCGCCGTTTGCAGGGTGCGACCGACGTCGGCGCTCACAAGACCTCTATGCTGCAGGACCTGGAGCGCGGCCGCCCGATGGAGATCGACGCGCTGGTCACCGCCGTTGCCGAGTTGGGCGACATCGTCGGCGTCGAGACGCCGATGCTCGATGCGGTGCTGGCGCTGGTGAAATTGCGGGCCAAAGTGGCGAGTCTCGGCTGATACCAGATCGCGAGGGCTCAAGGCTTTAGCAAAATTCGCCCTGTAATCGTCACCGCCCCGGTTGTTTCGGAGTCGCCCAACCCTCCGGCGATGCCACTGCGCTGCCGATGCTCGCCAACAGTAGGACGCACAGGCTGAGCATGGCGGTGGCATTTATTGCAGATCCTATGCGGGCCATCGTCTGCTCCCTAAAGGTTCGGTGTCCGGTCTGGTCTACGTGCAAAAAATGCGCTTGGATTGAAATTCTAGCGATACCTCGATCCGAAATCTCCAGGAATAGCCGATGACCAAGAACTGGCGCGCTCAGGCGAAAGTGACCTTCGAGTGCGAGAAGCAGCCGGCCAGCGGTTCGCGCGGCATGGTGACCTCCAACAACCCGCTGGGTTCGGCGGCGGGGGCGGAGATGCTGGCGGCGGGCGGCAATGCCGTCGATGCCGCGGTCGCCACCCTGTTCGCACTGACCGTGGTGGAGCCGATGATGGTCGGCATCTCCGGCGGCGGCATCTGCCATATCCGCACCCCGGAGGGTGAGCATGTGGTGATCGACGGCCTGAGCAAGGTACCGCTTGCCGCTACGCCGGACCTCTACGAGCCGGTCGCCGACACGCCGGACCGCCGGTTGGAGACCGTCGGGCGCAAGAATACCGTCGGCCCGCTAGCCATGGCGGCGCCGCTGGCGCTGGCCGGGTGGGCCGAGGCACTGCAGCGGTTCGGGCGGTTCTCTCTGGCCGACGTGCTGCAACCGGCGATCCGGCACGCCTCGCACGGCTATCTCGCGACGCCCTACCTGGCGGACTGCACCGATGAGGTCGCCGATGATCTGGCCAAGTGCCCGCACATGGCGGCGCTCTATCTGCCGGGCGGCGCGCCCCTGAAAGCCGGTCATCGGGTGATACAGCCGGAATATGCCGAGACGCTGCGCGCCATCGCTTCGGGCGGCACCGCGGCGTTCTACCAAGGCCCCATCGGCGCGGCGCTGGTCGAGCATATGGCGAAATCCGGCGGCCTGATCTCCCAGGCCGATCTCGATGCTGCCAAGCCGATCCTGCGCGATCCAATCCGCGGAGAATACCGCGGCTATGAGATCATCGGCCCGCCGCCGCCAGCCTCCAGCGGCGTGCACATCAACCAGATGCTGAGCATTCTGGAAGGCTTCGACATCGCCGGTATGGGCTTCGGCTCCGCGGAGGCGACGCATCTGCTGGTGGAGGCGCTGAAGATCGCGTTCGCCGACCGGGTGGCTTCCACCGCCGATCCGGATTTCGTCGAGGTGCCGGTCGCGCAACTGCTCGACCCGGCCTACGCGGCAGAGCGGCGCGGCCAAATCCGCATGGACCGCACCCAGGATTGGGGACCGGGCGTCGCTGTGCACGAGTCCGACCACACCACCCACATGACCGCGGCAGACGCCGACGGCTGGGTGGTGGCGACGACCCAGACCATCAACAACCTGTTCGGCGCGCGCTTCATCGTGCCGGGCACCGGCATGATCGCCAACAACTATATGAACCTGTTCGACCCGCACCCGGGCCGCGCCAACTCGATCCAGCCGGGCAAGCGCGTCACCACCTCCATGAGCCCGATGATGGCGTGTCAGGAGGGCAAGGTGCGCTTCGCCCTCGGCCTGCCCGGCGGGCTTCGCATTTTCCCTTCGGCAATGCAGGCGCTGGTCAACCTGCTGGAGCACGGCATGAGCCTGCAGGAGGCGGTCGAGGCGCCCCGCATCTGGACCCAGGGCGAATCGGTAGAGGTCGAGCACGGCTATGGCGATGCGGTGAAAGCGGCGTTGCAGGATCGCGGCCACCCGGTGCTGCCCTGCCCACACATCGGCGGCGGCATGAACGGCATCGCGATTGCGCTGGACGGCGCTGCCTGCTGGCGCGCCGACGGCGCCGCCATCGGTCTTGGCGGCGGGCGAGCCCGCGACGGCGTCCGCTTCTGGCCGGACCGCCCGAAGCTTTAAGGCTGTGCCGTTCGTTCGGCACAACCAAGCGGACGGCATAGATCGCGGAGGTAGGAGACGGCTTCGGGATTGGCGCTCTCATAGTGATTGCGGGCCACCTGCTGCCTCCTCAGATGCGCATCGAGGGAAGCCGCCGTGAGCCGCACGCCGAAACCGTTCGGAGCAGTCCCGGTCATCTGGGCGATCATCTTGTCGCCCAACTCGGCTTTGAAATGCCCTGCCTCCCAATACCAATCCATCCGCCGGTCTTTGTGGTCCGGCAGCGGCGCCGCTTCGGTGGTCAGCGGATCGTAGACCGAAAAATCCCAAAGGGTCGATGGCCAGCCCGGTGCGCTATTCTTGACCGAAAGCCAGACCGACAGCACCTCCCGCTTCCAAGCCTCGAACAATGCCCAGCGGCCGGACAGATGCAGCGTTTCCAGGAAATGCGCATGAAACGGATACAGCACGACCTCCACCCGCAGATCGCGCCGGGCCGCATCCTCCAGAATATCCCGCAGATACACCAACGGCGCGGCCGGCACGCCATTCGGCTGAAGAAATGCGGCTGGGCGAGTCTCCAAATAGCGGACGTGCAGCTTGTCCTTCTCCAGCACCATCGGCCACTGCCCCTCGCGCCGGACGATGGCCTTGTAATTCTGCATCGGATTAAAACCGGCAGCCGTCATCGCCGTCGAATCGCGCTCGCGCTGCGCCTTGATCGTCAACAGACTGTCGATGGTCGCGGTGGTGGAGAACACGGTCTCCGGCAGATGGGGGAGAAGTTCGCCGTCATAGGAATCCTGACGAGATAGACGCTCGCCCGGAGCCGGTGGGGAAGCTGAGAGGAAATCGAAGAAATCCAGCCCCACAACGATGGTGTTCGGCTGCATCTTGCGAACGGCCAGACTGTAGGCTCGGACAATTCCGTCCATACCCTCGCCGGGAATGCCGATATTGGCGACGGGTTGCATCTCCGCTGGCCAGGCCGGGCTCTGCGGATTGAAGCCGACATCGATACGCGAATTGCCGAGCAGCACAGTGTTCGGCTGCAATCGCAGCGCCCGCCTCTCCTTGGCAAGCCGCTTGTGCGTATAGGCGTAGGCCTTCTTGGCGTTAACGCCCTCAATCGCTACGAGATTGAACACCCCGTAAGGATCGATCACCAAGTTGAAGGCCCCGGCGCTCAAGATCAGCAACAGAGCCGTCGCCAGCATCCAGATCAGGTATCGGCGTGCGCGCATTACGGTTGGCGCTCCTCGCCAGCTAAAATTGGAAATAGAGAAAGACGGAAACTTCCGGCAACGACAGCACGCCGACCGCCAGCAAGGCCGCGATGCCGCAGGCCCAGACCGGCGTCGGCCGCCATTCAAGCCGGCGCACCGCCAACGAGACGTAGCCCAGTACCGGCTTGTAGCGGCGCATGATCTCCTGCGTGTTGGGCAGGAGGAAAGTGATGGCTATCAATACGGCGATCCATCCCCAAGTTTTGAGGAAGTCGCCGCCGCCTCCGGTCGAAAACTCCACGCCTGCCGCCTGCAGCGAACTCGCCAATGCGCCAGCGCGATGGGCGATAGCGGCGGGCAGCGCCACGCCGTTCAGCCCGGCCATGCCTTCCAGCATGACCAATGCCCCATCGAAGGTGAGGGCGCGGAAAAATACCCAGCCGACAACAACCGCCAGGAATGTGATCGCCTGCCCCGTGCTTCGGCCGAGCCAACCACCATCGCCGCCAAAGCCGGCAGATCGCCTCAACACCTGCCAGAAATGGTTAATCACCAGATAGAGCCCGTGCAGGCCGCCCCAGACGACGAACGTCCATCCGGCGCCATGCCACAAGCCGCCGATCAGCATGGTTGCCAACATATTAACGTGCCGGCGGGCATTGCCCTTTCGGTTGCCGCCCAGAGGAATGTAGACATAGTCGCGCAGGAACCGGGAAAGCGTCATATGCCACCGGCGCCAGAAGTCGATGATATTGGTAGCTTTGTAGGGCGAGTTGAAGTTCAACGGCAGGCGGATGCTGAACATTCGCGCCAGGCCGATGGCCATGTCGGAATAGCCGGAAAAATCGAAATACAGTTGAAAGGTGTAGGAGAGCGCCCCGCCCCATGCGGCGATAGCGTCCAGCGCCTGCCCATTTTCAGCATCGGCGAAAACACTGTCGGCGTAGGGCGCAATGCCGTCCGCCAGCACCACCTTCTTGAATAGCCCCAGAGCAAAAATCGACAACCCGACGGCCAAATTGATCGCCCGCGGATTGGCCAGGCTGCGGCGGGCGAATTGCGGCATCATCTCCGAATGATGCACGATAGGCCCGGCAATGAGTTGCGGGAAGAACGTAACGAACAGGCAGTAGTTTAGCAGATTGTATTCTTTGACTTTGCCTACATAAGAATCGATCAGAAATGTAATCTGTTGAAAGGTGAAAAAGGATATCGCCAGCGGCAGGATAATGACGCCAAGATTGTAGTCCGTGCCTGCGACTGTGTTCAAATTGCCGACAAAGAAGTTGGCGTACTTGAAATACGCGATCAGCCCCAGATTGACGCCAACACCTAACAATAGCAGCGTCCTGTTCCCAGGACGCCCCACCCGCCTGGCCAGACTGGTGCCAACGATGAAATTGAACATCATCGAGCCGACGATCAGCCCCAAATAGGCGGGATTCCACCAGCCATAGAAGAACAGCGAGCAAATCACCAACCAGCCGATACCCGCCCGGATGCCGATATTCCGCCCAAGAAGATAGAAAACGACTAAGGTAACCGGCAGGAAACCGAAGATAAATGCATAAGAATTAAACAGCATCCGTCGAGGGTGCGCCTGTGCCAGCCGGTAATCGTCGGACGCTAGATAGCATCCCCCTGTTTAACAAGTGCATTCTTCGGCGGCCGGATGTCGCTTGCGGCGAAGCGGCGGCCAGTCGGGGTGAAAGCGAACGCCTTCCCCCCGACCGACGATACGACTGCGCCTACCCCTTCAGCGGAAACAATCCCATACGCTGGGCCCGGTTGGCGGCGCTGACAACGGCGCGCAGCGATGCCTCGACGATGTTCTCATGGCGGCCGACGCCGAACAGCGTCTCCTCATTGGGCGAGCGCATTTCGACGTAGGCGAAGGCGTTGGTGTCCTTGCCGGTGCCAACTGCATGCTCGCGATAGTCGATGACGTCGAGGTCGAAGCCGAAGGATTTCTGCATGCCGTCCACGAACGCGCTGATCGGGCCATTGCCGGTGCCCTCGATCACAACCTCCTCACCGAACACCCGCAAGGTGGCCTTCATCTCGCGGCTGCCGTCCTCGCCCGGCATGGTCTGGTAGCGCAGGAAGGTCAGCGGGCCGTTCTGGTCCAGGTATTCGGCGCTGAAGACCTCCCAGATCTGCGTCGGCGGTACCTCGTGCCCCTCGCGGTCGGTCAGTTGCTGAATGACCTTGGAGAACTCAATCTGCGCCCGGCGCGGCAATGCTACGCCATAATCCTGTTCCAGAATATAGGCGATGCCGCCTTTGCCGGACTGGCTGTTGATGCGGATGATCGCCTCGTAGCTGCGACCCACGTCCGCCGGGTCCATCGGCAGGTAAGGCACGTCCCAGATCGGCTCGGCCTTCTCCCGCGTTTCCTTCATGCCCTTGTTGATCGCGTCCTGATGCGAGCCGCTGAACGCGGTAAACACCAGCTCGCCCGCATAGGGGTGGCGCGGATGCACCGGCAGTTGGTTGCAGTATTCGACCGTGCGGATCAACTCGTTGATGTCGTCGACCACCAGCGCCGGATCGACGCCCTGGGTGAACATGTTCAGCGCCAGCGTGATGATGTCGACATTGCCGGTGCGTTCGCCATTGCCGAACAGCGTGCCCTCGACCCGGTCGGCGCCAGCCATCAGGCCCAGTTCCGTGGCAGCCACGGCGGTGCCGCGGTCGTTGTGCGGATGCAGCGACAGGATGATCGAGTCGCGGTTTTTGATGGTCTTGCCGAACCACTCGATCTGGTCGGCATAGGTGTTCGGCGTCGACATCTCCACCGTCGCCGGCAGGTTCAGAATCAGGGGGTTGTCCGGCGTCGGCTCGAACACGTCCATCACCGCCTCGCAGATTTCGACGGCGTAGGTCAGTTCGGTGCCGGTGAAGCTCTCCGGCGAGTATTCGTAGCGCACATTGCAGGTGCCGGCGGCCCCCGCCTCATGCAACTCCTTGATCAGCTTGGCGCCGGAGGTTGCGATCTCGGTAATGCCGGCCTCATCCAGGCCGAACACCACCCGGCGCTGCGCCGTCGAGGTGGAGTTGTAGAGGTGAACGATGGCGTTCGGCGCGTCCTTGATCGCCTCGAACGTGCGGGCGATCAGTTCTGGCCGCGACTGGGTCAGCACCTGGATGGTGACGTCGGCGGGGATCAGCTTGTTGTCGATGATGTGGCGGACGAACTCAAAATCCGTGTCGGAGGCGGATGGGAAGCCGACCTCGACCTCCTTAAAACCCATCTGCATCAACGTCTTCCAGAACCGCAGTTTGCGGTCCGGTCCCATCGGCTCGACCAGCGCCTGGTTGCCGTCGCGCAGATCGACGCTGCACCAGACCGGCGGCTTGGCGATGGTCGCAGACGGCCAGGTGCGCTGGCTGAAATCGGCCGGCACATAGGGGAAGGCGTAGGCTTTGTATTTTTCGGATGCGGTGGCGTGCATAACGCTTAAGTCTCCGTAGAAGGCGCGGTCGCTGGCTTTATGCGGCGGCGGCGCGCAAGGGTCAATTCAGGGGGATGCGGCGCGAAACACAGCCGCCGGGGCCGCGGGTCTTCTCAAGACGCAATCCGGCGGCCGCCGCTAAGTCGCAATGCGCGCAAGTCGAAGATGGAAGCCATGGGGGAAAGACCTAAACGGTTAGACCGAAAATGCGCTCAACAAGTTTGTCCCGACACTCAGAGGAGCGTCGGGCCGATAAGGAGCAGCAGGTCTTGCCGAATGGTCATTGGCTGTAACTACGATCAACGAATATCGATGTCAAGCGTACAACGCCCATTCCTCCGATCGTACTGATGTTGACGCGCTATATGAACCTCTGCAACCTTATTGAGATTCGCAAATAGCACCACTCCATGCATTTTCAGAACTGGTGAGAGAGCTCGGCTATGTCATTTAAAATTTATGGAGACGACAACCCGATATCATGGTCGATATTCCAAAGCTGTGCGAACCAATTAATCGAAAAAAAACAAAACACAACGCTCCAAAACACCTTTACATTACAGCGACTGGGTATTTCGTGGCCAGTCACAACAATCTTGGATGCTCGCAACCTCTCTTGAAAGGTACATAAAAAACGAACTTAACCTTGAAGATAAAAAATTTTATCTCGAAGAATATTTTCGTGCCGCCCATTCCGTATTGCCAGCGGTAAACTCACTGACCGGAAATAATTTTCCTGACATAGAAGATATAGACGAGAAGGATTTTTCAAAATTTGGATATTTCAAGCAGCCAAGCTTCCATTATTTTTTGCGACATAACGGCTTTCCAAGCCCTTTGATGGATTGGAGTTATTCATATTATGTGGCGGCGTTTTTTGCATTTTCTGCGGCGACAAATTCTGATGATGTTTCTATATATGCATATCGTGAATACTGCGGCGAATCGAAGAGTGGAATAGTGGGACGCCCCATAATTGAAACGCAAGGTCCCTATACAGAGACTCATCACCGACACTTCTCGCAACAAAGCACATACACTGTCTATTATGCCTCGGAAGTTAAAAATGGTGAGCGAAAAGTTTATTTTGCAAAGCATGAGGATGCCGTTCTAACAGAGTCTTCAAGCGATCATATGATAAAATTCATTTTATCTAAAAACGAAAAAGATAAAGTATTAGAATCATTGTATTATATGAACATAAACGACGTAACTGCT
>CAXBDI010000125.1:0-10762 GCA_963974445.1 uncultured Alphaproteobacteria bacterium | reverse complement strand
CGTTAAAGGTGGGTCACCGCTGCCCATACCAGGGCAGCGGCAACCGCCAGAACCGGCAACGCCACCCATGCCGGCGTAAACCGCAGGTTCGGTCGGCTTCCCTGCCAGTCTTTGCGGCCGGTGATCATCGGTGCGATCAGGTTCTCGCGCTTCACAAATAAATGGAACAATGCCGCCGTAATGTGGATCGATACCGCGGCCAGGATGAAATTGAAGCCCAACTTATGCAGGCCTGTCAGGCTGTCCGATGTGGCCTTGTCCACCAAATGCCTGAGCGGCCCATCGAAGTAGATATCATCATTCGCGAACAGGCCGAGCGTCGCTTGCGTGGCGATCAGACCCAGGAGCGCGACGATCATCAGCGCACCTAGCGGGTTGTGGCCCACTACCTGGGGCGGCCTGCCGGTCAACAGGCCGCAGGCGTAGCTGAATACAGCGGTTGGGCCTTTTATAAAGTTCCAAAACTGCGCCGTCTCGCTGCCGACAATGCCCCATAATACCCGATAGACGATCAGCGCCAGTACGGCCTGGCCGATGCGGGCGTGCCATTCGATCACGCCTAGTTCGATCGTCAACCAGGCCGCCGCGACAAGCGCGGCCAGGAGCCAATGAAACACGCGCGTCGGGATATCCCAGACTTTCAGCTTGGCCGCGCGGCCGCAGTCGGCCGGTGGTGGTGGTGAACGATCAGACAAGGCCCTCTCTCCTGCGCCGCCAAACGGCGTTTCGCAATTTTTGTTGCGGTTTCTTGAAAAATGAGTGTCGGACGTCACACCGTATTGGTTAACGCCGGCCCTATGTTGGAGCCATAGCACGATGGTGCAAGGAAAGGGACCTGCAGATGCAACCGCAACCGACCACAAGCCAAGCCAATGCAACTCTGCGCCACTTCATGGACAGCAATGCAGTCATCCTGTGGGCCGTATGCATCGTGGTTCTGTTCAGCGTCCTGGCGCTGCCGGCATTCCTGTAGGCGGCACAGCTAATTCACAAGCGTCCTTCAGTCACCACGCCAAGGCGGTCCGAGCCCTAAGCGGCGATGGGTACCTCGCCCTTCACCAACGTTCGATGCATAACCCGCGCCTGGGTCGGGTCTACCTCGGTGCGGGCGTGCATGGTGCAACGATTATCCCACATCAGCACGTCGCCGGCCTGCCAGTCGGCATGGGTCCACACCAGTTCCGGGCGCGTCGCAGCCGCCCACAACTCATCCAGCAGCGCCTCACCCTCCTCGTTCGGCATTTCGAGGATATGGCTGGACGGTGCTGCGTAGCGCCGGCCCAGATAGAGCGCCTTCCGCCCTGTTTCCGGATGCACCCGCACGAGGGGGTGCACCGGCCCCTCCACCTCGGCATACGACGTCGGCAATGTCTTGGTCGGCCGCGCGCCGCCAGCGGTGTTGCGGCTGGCGTCTTGCTTGGTATGCAAGCCGGCGATCTTGGCCTTGGTCGCCTCGGGCAGGCTGTCGTAGGCCAGATATTGGTTGGCGAACGAGGTATGGCCGCCGCCATCCACCGGCACCTGTAGCGCATGCAGAATGCTGCCCTTCGGCGGGCTGTCGACGTAGGAGTTGTCGGTATGCCAGAGCAGTTCCTGGCTGCCGCTGCCGGCATGCTTCATCGCCGGCTTCCCATTCTCATCCAGGTTGGAAATGATCGAGATGCCCGGCAGCGCCGACACGCGGCCCGATTCGGCGCCATAGCCGGCCTCCAGCCAATAGGCGCGGCTGCCAGTCGATTGCTGGCCGCCCAGCGCATCCGCCATGGCGAGCAAATGCTCGTCGCCGATGCTCTGGCCGCGAAACAGCAGCACCAGATGGTCGCGCCACGCTTGTTCAACGAACGCCTTGGTCTCTGCCGTCCAGGGCTTGGAAAGGTCCACCCCGCGCACTTCCGCGCCCAATGCCTTGCCGCTCGCGATAACGTCCATGAGTCGATCCTTCCTTAGAACGGAGCCGAGCCCCGGGTGACGGTGCGGTGCATCAGGCGGCGATAGCGGTCGCCATCGAACGACGCCGCGCGGTGCAGCAGACAGCGATTGTCCCACATCAACAGATCGCCGACCCGCCATCGATGGGCATAGCGGAATTGCGGCTGCGTGCACCATGCCTCCAACTCCTCAATCAGCGCCCGGCCCTCGGCCTCCCGGCCTTCGATGTAGGAGGCGTGCTGGCCAATGAAGATCGCCTTGCGCCCACTCTCCGGATGGGTGCGGGCGAGCGGCTGCGCGATGGGCGGCCAATTGGCCTTCTCCTCATCCGTCGCCTCGCGGTTGTTGGTGCGGCGGACGCTGTCCGGCCAGGAGTGCACGACTTTCAGGCCAGATAGCTCGGCCTGCCGCGCCGCCGGCAGCGCCTCGAATGCCATGGCCATGTTGGCGAACTCGGTCTCGCCTCCCTCGTCTGGCACCTCGACGCCATAGAGGAACGTCGCGAGCGATGGCACCGCCCGGTAGGACTTGTCCGAATGCCAATGCACGCTGCCCTTGGCCGCGATAGCTTGGCGCGGTACATCGTTCTGGTCGAGATTGGTGACGATGTGGATCAGCGGGATGTCGGAGGAGCGGTTCGACTGCACATGCACATCCAACTCGCCGAACTGTTTGGTCGCCTCGATCTGCTCGTGCTTGGTGAGCGATTGATCGCGGAAGCAGAGCAAGTGGTATTGGGTGAAGGCTTCCAGCAAGCGGGCCTTGTCGGCGGGCGCGATGGTCTGGCGCAGGTCGAGGCCGATGACCTCGGCACCCATGACGTCGGAGAGCGGGTTGATGCGAATGTCGGTGATCGTGTGGGCCATTGGCTCTGTATCCTTGAGAAACAGTCCGGCCATGCTAACCCGCCGCCGGGTTCGCGCCAAGCGCCACAACCTGCTTCGGAATAGAGCATTTTGCGGTTCGGTCGCATATTCCATAGGCGGAAGCCGCCGTTAACTGTACGAGAATTTTACACTCCACGGTATTTTACAGTACCCACTCGGCTCATACCCCGGTCAGCGGAAGGTGGCGGCAATGGCCTCATTGAAACCGCGGAGCCGGGCGGCGACGCGGCCGAAGACACTCTCGGGCGGATATTCGCCATTCGCGTCGGCTTCCCCGGCGGGCATTTCCAACAACAGTTCCAGCGCCTCGTCGATACGGCTGACCGTCCACAGGTGGAAGCGACCGGCAGCGACCGCGTCGACCAGATCGCCCTCCACCACCAGGCTGCGGGCGTTGGTGTTGGGCACGATGGCGCCCTGGGTGCCGGTCAGGCCTGCGGGCTTATCTGTGCAGGCACGGAAGAAGCCTTCGACCTTGTGCGCCACGCCGCCGACAATCTGTGCCTCGCCGCGCTGGTTCATGGAGCCGGTGATCGCGACATCCTGCCGGACGGGCAATCCGGCCAGGTCGGAGATCACCGCGACGGCCTCCGCCAGGCTGGCGCTGTCGCCTTCGACGCCGCCATAATTCTGCTCGAAGGTAATGGAGCACGTAAACGACAGAGGGATTTCCCGCGCGAACAGTCCGGCGAGAAAGCCTTGCAGAATCATCGCGCCTTTCTGCTGGATCGGCCCGCCCATGGCCACCGAGCGCTCGATATTCACCACGCCCTCCCGCCCGGCCGATGCACGGGCTGTGACGCGGGCCGGAGCGCCGAATGCGTGGTCGCCGACATCGCGCACCGTCAGGCCGTTGACCTGCCCGACGACACCGCCGGTGGATTCAATCAGGATGGTACCGTCGGATATGCGCTCGTGCATCAGGTCCTCGATGCGCGCATTGCGGATCCGACGCTGCTCTATGGCGCGGTCGACATCGGCGCAACTCAGCGGGCCGTGCGGCGCGCCCACCCTCGCCTCGGCAATCACGTCGTCGAGCAGTTCGAAGCGTGCGGTCAGTTTTGTCCGGTCGTCGGCCAGCCGGCTAGCGTGGGCCAGCAGCCGCTCCAGCGCCTCCGGTTCACAGCCGGTGGCGCCGCGGCGCTCCGCAAGCGTCTTCAGCAGGCCGGCGTAGTGGACGAGGTTCGCTTCGCTCGCCGGCATGTCGCTGTCGATCTCCGCCTTGATGCGGAAATGGGTTTGGAACTCATTGTCGCCGGCATAATAGGTCTGAAACCACTGCGGCGCGCCGACCAGCACGACCTTGACATCCAACGGCACGGGCTTTGGCCTTGGCGCGCCGGCTGTCGGCAGGTTGGCCATCTGGCGCAGGTCTTCCAACTGAATTTCCCGGTCGCGCAACGCGCCCTTCAGAAACAGCCAGCTCAACGGCTGGGTCGCCAGCGCCTCCGCCCGCAACACCAAGACGCCGCCATTCGCCCGGTGCAGCGCTCCGGCGCGCAATAGCGTGAAGTCGGTCTCCAGCCGCATGCCCGACTGGCGGTATTCGAAACGGCCGAAGAGATTTTCGTAGGTCGGGTTCGGCTCCAGCACCACCAGCGGATGCGCATCGTCGCCGTGATCGACGAACAGGTTGACTGCGTAGCGCTGCTCGGGCGGCTGCATCGGCGGCGCGCCTTCCGGTTGCTGGCCGGCAAAGCGCTGGATGTTCTCGAGCACGTCGACCCGCATCTCCTCCAGCCAGCGTTGCAAGCCGCCATGGTCGGTAAACCTGGCAGCCACATCGGCGATCAGGCCATGAATGGCGTCGTCGGCGATCTGCGTCGACACCTTGCGGGCATGCTCGGCCACGTCCTTTTGCTGCATGCTGGCCCAGCGGGTGACTTGCGACAGCTTCTCGGCGATGGCTTGCGCATCCTTCTGGATCTGCGCCATCTCGTCGGCCGTTAGTTCCTTCGGCTCGCCCTCCTGATTCTGCGCAGGCGTCACGGCTGGCCCGGACTGGGTCTGGACGATGGAGAGGCCGCGCGCCTCCGCCTCCGCCTTTATTTCAGTAATTTGCCGGTTCACCTCCTCCTGCAACCGCCGGGCTGGCGCTTGCAAAGCGGTCTGATGCGCCTCGTCCTCGAACGCCCGCTGCAGGCCGGAGCGGATATCCTGCACCAGGGTTTCCAAAGCATCGCGGAACGCCCGGCCGGTGCCTGCCACAACCCGCACCGGGCGCGGGCGGTGCGGACGGCGGAAGTTGTTGAGATAGAGCCAGTCCGATGCCGGCGCCTGCTTCGCCATTTCCGCCGTGAGATAGGCGACGGTCTCGGTCATGCGGCCACTGCGGTCGGCGCCGACGACAAAGACGTTGAAGCCAGGGATTCGGGCAGACAGGCCGAAGTCCAGCGCATCCTTGGCCCGGGCATGGCTGGAGAGGGAGAAAACCCCACCCTCCGCCGGCGCCACCTTGTGGGCTGGCATACCGATCTCGGCGGCGGCGAGTGGTTTGGCGACCATGGAGTTTCCCTGTTTTGGCGGGGGGTACTGAACGGATCAGGCGAAGGTACGATCTGCGGCAGAGATTGTCAGCCCGCCACGCCCCGGCTGCGCAGGGAGGCGATCTCGTCTTTGGACAATCCGATCTCCGACAGGATTTCGTCGGTGTGCTGGCCGAGATGCGGCGGCGGCGTCTCGACGCTTGGCGAGCCCTCGTTCAAGTGAAACGAGGCGTTGACCGCCGCCATCGGCTTTTGCAGGCCGGTGGGCGGCGCGACCTGCTGCACCACATTGCGGTGGACCACCTGCTCGTTTTGCAGCATCTCCGGCACGGTGTTCACCACACCGGCAGGCACACCGACCGCCTCCAGCTTTTTCTCCCATTCCCTCGCCGGCGCGGTGGCGTAGGTCTTGGAAAGCTCGCCATTGAGGGCGGCGGCGTTGTCCAACCGCGCATCGCGTTCGGCAAAGCGCGGGTCCGCCTTCAGATCGGGCCGCTCCAGCACATCGCACATCCGTTCGAACTGAAGCTGGGTAGCGGTTGCGACCTGGATCAGGTTGGTGGCCGTCGGATAGACCGTCGAAACGCCGGAAGACGCCGGCGAGCCATTGCCCATCAGTTGCGGCTCGATCCCGCAATTCAGGTAATGCAGCACCATCGGCGAAATGAAGCCGATAGCCGCGTCGAGCATCGACAGGTCGATATAGCGGCCCTGACCCGTGCGCTCCCGCGCGAACAGGGCGGCGGATACGGCGTAGGCGGCGTGAATGCCGGCCGCAACGTCGGTCACCCAAAAGCCGACCTTGCTCGGGCCGGTGACGCCGGGAAAGCCCGTCAGCGTCATCATGCCGGAATGCGCCTGAATCACCGGGTCGTATGCCGCTTTACCGGCGAGCGGGCCGGTGCCGCCAAAGCCGGAAATCGCGCAATAAATCAGGTTCGGCTTCACCTTCGACAGGGATTCGTAATCCAGGCCCATGCGCGCCATGGTGCCGGCCTTGTAGTTCTCGATCACCACGTCGGCGTCGGCGACCAGTTTATGCAGCACGGCCTTGGCGTCCGGATGCTTCAGGTCGAGGCCGAGCGAGCGCTTGTTGCTGTTAAACGACATGAAGATCGAGGATTGGCCGGCATCCAGAAAATCCGGCCCGCCCGCCATCATGCCGCGGCCCTGATCGCCGCCCTTGGGATGCTCCAGCTTGATCACGTCGGCGCCCTGAAGGGCCAGTTGATAGCTGGCGTAGGGGCCGGCAATAACCTGGGTGAAGTCGACGACCCGCACCCCTTCAAACAGTTTCGGCATCGCTGCGGCGAGCTCCTTGATACATGGAAATCGAATGGTTGGCGGGCATTCTGCGGCACTGCGGGCCAATCGGAAAGAGGCAACCCGACTGACCCGTTAAAGCGACGCTGCCCAGTGTTTCAGGATCGCCTGCTCCACCAGCCGCGCCCGGCTGAGCCAGACGCCAGCCGCCGCCTGAACCGGGGCCGTAAAGCGCTCCGGGTGTTGTTCATAACGCCGGCGCGCCGCGAAATCCGTGTGCATCAGCACGAAAAGCAAGGTCCGCCCGCTCCGGGATTGCAGCACACCTGCCTGACCGCGGGCATAGAACATGGTCCCGCTTTTTGCGCGCAGTGACAGATTTTTCATCGGCGAGGTCTTGCTCGGCTCCGGCAGCAAGGCCAGAAACGGTTGGCTCTCCGGCCCATAGCGTCGCTGCGCAGCGTATTGCAGAATGGCCAGAAGCGCGGCAGGCGTCACCCGCGCATCGCTTGCCAAACCCGATTGGTTCGACGCACGCCATCTGTTGTCGGCCGCGGCGGGGATCGTTTCAGCCAACCAGGTGCGGACAGCCGCGGCGCTTTCCGCCAAATTACGAACGTCGCGCCAGATGACCTTTGCCGCCGCCAGTCCGATCAATTCCGCGGACAGGTTGTTCGAATACTTCAACAACGCCTCGACAATCCCGATCAATGGCTCGCTTTGATGCGTAGCGATGGTCTGGGCATTTGGTGGCGAGCCGGAGATGAGTTGCGGCGGGGGCAATTCCAGGCCGGACCTGGCCGCAAAGAATTGCAGCATAGTCGCCGCCCGTATCGCCGGATCGCGCACGGTCACCTGGCGATGGCCCTTGGCCGGAACCTTTGGCTCCAGCAGATACAATGGCTTGGGGCCATCCACGATCCGGATCGACCGGCCGTCGGTCGCGGCGCGCGACGCAATCCCGGCAAGCGCCAGTCCGAAATCCGGCCGCACAGACACCCGCATGACACGGTGGACCTCATCGCGGCTCCAGCGCAGCCACTGCCGATTGAAATTGACCGACAGCGCCGAGACTGGAGGATTATAGGGTTTCAACGAGTCATCGCTGGGGTCGACCAGCGGCAGCGACGGCAGGGCTGCGTCGTCGTAGGTAAAGCGGACAACCGGACGGCCCGCGACGGCGATCACCAACGCCTCCGCCAGTTCGTCCAGATCTTCTTCCACCAAGACGGGGTCGCCGCCGCCGGAAAGATGCAGGTGCAGCCCTCCCGCACTTTCGGCGGCGAAGACGCGGGTCTCGAAGCGGTATTCCGCACCCAGCACCTCCAGCGCCACCAACCCGGTGACGATCTTGACCATCGAGGCCGGAATAAACGCCTTGTCTGGCTGATGGCGGCGCAGAATTTGGCCGCGTTCCAGGTCGTATACGAGGTAACCGACATCACCATCGCGGAACCCGGCGTCGCGGATCAGCGCACGCTCCGACCCCGCGGCGCGCAAGCTCGATGACACACCCAAAACCAAGGCTGCCGCAACCATCAGTATGGTAAACGACTTCCTAAGAGAGCGCTGGTATTCTAAACATCGGTGCAACGCAAAACCTGCGCGCCATCCGCCGGCAGATCGGAGACCTTGGATGCCCATGCCCGCGCCCGGAGAACCGGCCCCCGCCTTTCGGTGCGAGGCGAACGACGGCCATCCCTTGCACAGCGACAGCCTGGCCGGACGATTCACGACCCTATGCTTTTTCGGTTCAGCCGGCGTAGCGGCCATGGCGGAAATGCTGGCGGCGATTCTATCGAATGGCGCTGCTTTCAACGGCGTCGACCACCAGTTCGTCGGCATCAGCATCGACCCCGACGATGACACACTCGACCGCGTACCCGGCCCGGCGCCTGGCCGGCGCATGCTGTGGGACTTTGACCAGAAGGTCAGCACCGCGTTCGGGGCCGCCGAAAGCGACGGCACAGAGGCGGGCGAAAACGAAGACGAGGGAGTGACGTTCCAGCCGCTCACCGTGTTGTTGGATGCAGGGCTACGGGTGATCTCCGTCCACAAGATCGACGACCCGGCCAGCCATCCGGCCGCACTGCTGCAATTCCTGCAAGCCCTGCCACAATCCGGGCAGCCAAGGCCCGCACTGCCGCAGGCGCCCGTCCTGCTGGTGCCCATGGTGTTCGAGTTGGAGATGTGCCGCCGCCTGATTGCACATTTCGACCAAATCGGCGGCCAGCCCTCCGGCATTTTGGAGGACGAAGGCGAACAGACCGTCCTGACGATCGACCCGATGAGAAAGCAGCGCCAGGACGCCGTCGTCCAGGACGATACCTTGCGCCAGGCGGCCCAAGTCCGCATCCGCCGCAGGCTGATCCCCGAAATCCGCAAAGCTTTCCAATTCGAGGTGACCAGGATGGAGCGCTCCGTCGTTGCCCGATATGGCGCAGGCGACTTTCAGGCCATGCATCGCGACAATAATGCCCGCGGCACGGCCCATCGCCAGTTCGCCATCACCATACCCTTAAACGCTGAAAGCTATAAGGGCGGATTGTTACGATTCCCTGAGTACGGACCGCAATTTTACCCGATCCCCACAGGCTGCGCCTTGGTCCACTCGTGCGCCATGCTGCATGAGGTGACGCCGGTGACCGAGGGCGTGCGATACGCCTATATCCCCGTGCTCTATGACGATGCAGCCGCGGGAATACGCCAGGCGAATACGCCCGCGTTGGCGGCCGGAGTGCCGGCGGATCGGCGTGAGATGGTGACGCCTTCATCGGTAGACGAATAGGCAAATCTGTCGGCCGACATCGTAGCGGCAACAAGGCCCACGGCATTGTGACCGCAGGACAAGTTAATTCGGCCAGTTCTGGCCTTCCGCACTGGACCTATAGGGGGTTCATGCGCCAAGATGCGCCCAACGAATTAAACAATGGTCGAAGGGAACGCTGTATGTCGGAGCCGGTGCTATCTGTAGAGGATTTGACGGTCCGCTTTCATCTCAAACGCGGCACGTTAACGGCTGTCGACGGAATATCCTTCAACGTGAAGAAGGGCGAGAACTTCGGCCTTGTCGGCGAGAGCGGGTCCGGTAAATCGGTCACCGCCCGCGCCATCATGCGCCTGATCCCCTCGCCGCCGGGTCATATCTCGGCGAAAAGGGTCAATCTGGATGGCCAGAACATCTATGAGCTGAGCAACGACGAGGTCCGCTCCATCCGCGGGCGCAAGATCGCCATGGTGTTTCAGGAACCGATGAGCGCGCTGAACCCGGTCTATACCGTCGGCTCGCAAATCGGCGATGTGCTGCGCACCAACCTGGGGATGAACAAGGCGGAGGCGCGCGAGCGGAGCATCGAACTGCTCGACCTTGTCGGCATCCCATCGGCCAGAGGCCGGGTCGATAATTATGTGCACGAATTCTCCGGCGGGATGCGCCAACGCGTCATGCTGGCAATGGCGCTCTCCTGCGACCCGACATTCCTGATTGCCGACGAGCCGACGACGGCGTTGGACGTGACGATCCAGGCGACGATCCTGGAGTTGATCACGTCGATGACGGACCGCTTCGACATGTCGTTGCTGTTCATCACCCACAATCTGGGCGTCGTCGCGCACGCCTGCGACCGCATCGGCGTCATGTACGCCTCGCACCTGGTCGAGATGGGCGACAAGCGGGAGATTTTCCGCAACCCGATGCATCCTTATACCGTCGGATTGCTGAATTCGATCCCGCGCATGGACAAGCAGACACGCTACCTGACGCCGATCAAAGGCTCCGTCTGCAACATGATGGACCCGCCGCAGGGGTGTAAATTTCACCCGCGCTGCGAACACGCCATGGATATCTGCCGGCGTGAAATTCCGAAGTTCCGCGAGGTAGCGGCCGGTCACTACTCCGCCTGCCATCTGAACGACCAACCGTCGGTCTAATCCGCTCGCCCACACCTGACAGGACACGAATAGTAGGAGCCCGCCCCGTGAGCGATGCGCTGCTTGAGGTCGAGAACCTCACCAAATACTTCACCTTGAACGGCGATATGGTCTCCCGCATCGCCGGCAAGACCCAGACGCTGAAAGCCGTCGACGATATCAGCTTCGACATCAAGTCCGGCGAGACGCTGGGCCTGGTCGGCGAAAGCGGCTGCGGCAAATCCACGACCGGCCGTCTGATCACCCGCCTGGTCGAGCCGACCAGCG
>CAXBDI010000124.1:0-10809 GCA_963974445.1 uncultured Alphaproteobacteria bacterium | reverse complement strand
TGTGGATCATCGCGGCGCGAACGATGCCGGCGTTGTTGAAGAGGCCATGCGCCCAGCCCCATTCTTTCACCATATCCTTGACGATCTGGTCGGTCAGCGATTGTTCCGTCACCGAGCCGGTGTAGGAGAGGCAGGCGTCGCCCAACTCTTCTTTCAGGCTTTTCATGCCGTCGCCGTTCATGTCGATGGCGGCAACGCGGCCGCCAAGGCCGACGATCGTGCGGGCGACTTCGCGGCCGATGCCTTGCGCGGCGCCGGTTACGAGAATGTTGCGGTCTTCCATGCTGAAGGGATTTTGCATGTTTGGGGGTTTCCTTGCGGTCAGAAGTGAATGCGAGCGGTTCAACGACACTCTGCCGAAACGGCGGCTGGTTGACCAGTGGCTTGCGTGCGCTCCCTCGGCGCGCGATGCTGGCGCAACCAAGCTCACACATGAGGAAACACCAGATGTCAGACCGTTGGAAAGTTCGCCCGGAGGGGTCCACCTGGGGCGACTGGGGGGCCGACGATCAACTCGGCCGGGTCAATCTGATCACGCCGCAGAAGGTGCTGGAGGGAGTGGCCGAGGTGAAGGAAGGCATTTCCTTCTGCCTGTCGCTGCCGCTGAACTATCCGGGCGGCGCGTTCCTGTCGCCGGCGCGTGGCCCCTACACCCTGCGGCCGACCGAGACGCCGGACGGCACCAAGCGCTATCTGTATCCGACCTGCCTGGACGACCCGCATTTCACCGACGTCGTTAACGACGACCGTGTCGATATGGTTCTGCAATACTCGACCCAGTGGGACACGTTCGCCCATGTCGGCAGCGTGTTCGACGCCGATGACGACGGCGAGCCGGAAATCCGCTTCTACAATGGCTATCGCGGCCACGAGGATATTAAGGGCCCGGTCCGCTACAACCTGGACCGCAGCGTCGAAGACACCGGAGAGCAGACCGGCGCACGCAAACTCGGCGTCGAGAACATGGCGGTCAAAGGCATGCAAGGCCGCGGCGTGCTGGTCGATCTGGAGCGCCATTTCGGCCAGGAACGCCGCTATGTCGGCTATGACGACTGGATGCGCGCCCTGGACGCGACAAAGGTCGAGGTGACGCCGGGCGACATGTTGCTGATCTACACCGGCTTCGCCGACTATATCATGGAGGCGGAGGGCGACCCCGACCCGCAGAAGCTGCACAACTCCTACGCCGTTCTGAACGGGCGCGACCGGCGCCTGCAGCAGTGGATCGCCGACAGCGGCATTGCGGTGATCTGCGCCGACAACTTCGCGGTCGAAGGCATCCCGTCGCGACCCGCCATGGCGGAGAGGTATGCGCGCCTGCCGCTGCACGAGTTGTGCCTGTTCAAGCTGGGCGTCAATATCGGCGAGCTTTGGTATTTGAGCGAGTTGGCAAAGTGGCTACGCGAGAACAACCGCACCCGCTTCCTGCTGACCGCCCCTCCCCTGCGACTGACTGGAGCGGTGGGCTCGCCAGCCTCGCCGGTTGCGACCGTGTAGAGCCTGGAAGGCGGTTGGCTGCTACTTCGCCTATGATATCGTTCGAGTCCGAATCAATGCCGGAAGGCCAGTGAAGAACAGTTGCTGACAATTGTCGTGCAGCAACCTAAATTAAGAACAGTGCTACAGTGAGGAACCCTATGCGTATTCGCGTCAATCCCAATCTCTGCCAAGGGCACAACCGCTGCTTCTCGCTTGCGCCGGAGTTGTTCGAGGTCGATGAGTTTGGTCTCGCCACTGCCGTGAACGACGGTCAGGTGCCGCCCGGCATGGAAGAAAAAGCGCAATTGTGCATCGACAACTGCCCGGAATTCGCCATTAGCGTTATCGACGAACCACAATAAGATCGATAGATCGGAGGAACCCGCCCATGCCCGACGACATCAAGACCGACGATATCAAGCCTGCCCGCCAAGGCGCGGCCAAGCCGCAACCGGCTGCAGACGCGCAGTGCCCAGTCGACGATTGGGCCACCGACTATGACGTGATGGACGCGGGCTATACCCGTGATCCTGGCCCGGTTTGGGACGAGTTGCGCGAGCGCTGCCCGGTTGCCCACACGACGCGCTGGGGCGGCTCCTTCATGCCGACCCGCTACAACGATATCCAGGAACTGGCGAAGATGGTGCCGACGCTGTCGTCGCGCACCGTCACCGTGATCCCGCCGGACCCGGATTTGCGCGAGGAATTGATCGCCGAACTCAAGGCCTATGGCACCGAGAACCCGCCGATCACCGCCGACCCGCCGGAGCATTCGCCGTTCAAGCGACTGATCCTGCCATTTTTCTCGCCGCGTGCGGTTGCTGGCTACACCCAGATGACCGAGAATTTGTGCAACAGCCTGCTGGACCAGCTGGAGGGCCGCGAAACCTGCGATGGCGCGGTCGAGTACGCCCAGCAAATTCCGCCGCGGGTGATCGCCTTTATCCTGGGCATCGACATGGCGCGCGCCGATGAGTTCACCGAGTGGACCCGCGAACTGCTGGAACTAGGCCAAACCCAACCGCGGTTGCGCCAGGAAGCCCGGCACAAAATCCGCGACTTCTTCTTCGAGGAGATCGCCGACCGCCGCGCCAACCGTCGCGAGGATGTCATCAGCCAGTTGGTCGATGCGGAGGTGGAGGGCGAGAAGCTCAGCGACCAGAAGATCGCCGGCATCTGCAACCTGCTATTGGTTGCCGGCATCGACACGACGTGGAGCAGCATCGGGTCTGCCCTCTATCACTTCTCCACCCACGCCGACGACCGCCGCCGCATCGCCGCCGAGCCGGACCTGCTGCCGACAGCGGTGGAGGAGTTGCTGCGCTTCTACAGCCCCGTCACCATGGCGCGCAAAGTGATGGAGGAGATCGAGTTTCAGGGTGCGGAGATGAAGCCCGGCGACAAGGTGCTGATGACCTTCCCTGCCGCCAACCGCGACCCATCGGTCTTCGACCGCCCGAACGAGGTGGTGATCGACCGCCAGCAAAACCGCCACATCGCGTTTGGCACCGGCATCCACCGTTGCGCCGGCTCCAACCTGGCGCGGATGGAGTTGCAGGTGGCGCTGCGCCTGTGGTTCGAGCGCTTCCCCGACTTCGAACTGACGTCCGAGGACGGCGTGACCTGGGCCGGCGGTCAGGTTCGCGGACCCCGCAACGTGCCGATCCGGTTGCTGGTGTAGGCCCGGCGCTCCGAATAGCAAGATGCAGGGCGTATTGCCGCTCAATCTGGTGTGGCGGCAAGACTAACCCCTGATGACGCCTGATGCCTCCCCCGGATGGCAGGCCCGCCTGCCCTTCTATTTCGGCTGGGTAATCGTCGCCGTAGCGTTTGTGACGATGGGCGTCGCCGTCACCGCGCGCACCGCTTTTTCTCTCCTGCTGCCACCTCTTACAGAGGAATTCGGCTGGGACCGCGGTCTGGCCGCTGGCGCTTTCTCCTTCGGCTTTCTGCTGTCGGCGGGGCTCAGCCCTATCGTCGGCCGGCTGATGGACCGATACGGCCCGCTGCTCGTGATCGAGAGCGGCGTGGTGATTATGGGCGCGGGTTTATTGCTGGCGCCGATGATCGCCGAGCCCTGGCACCTGTATCTGACGCTGGGCGCGCTGGTCAGCGTCGGCGCTAATCTGATGAGCTTCACGGCGCAGTCGCTCTACCTGCCGCATTGGTTCGTGCGCCGCAGGGCGTTTGCGATCGGCATCGCCTTCTCCGGCGTCGGCGTCGGCGCGGTCGTTTTGCTGCCATGGCTACAGACGATCATCGAGAGCCAGGGCTGGCGCGCATCCTGTTGGGCGATGGGGCTGCTGGTGCTGGCCGTGCTGGCCCCGCTCAACCTGTTGGTCCGCAAGAGCCCTGCCAATGTTGGCTTGAAGCCGGACGGCATTGCGGCGCCGGTCGAGCCCGGCGAAGCCGTCGCGCCGGACGCCGTCTCCAGCATCGCGCCCGCAACGCCTTTTGAGTGGACCGTGTCGAGCGCCATCCGCACTTGGCGATTTTGGTGGATTGCCCTTGGCTTTTTCTGCGCCTTATTCGCCTGGTACGCCGTGCAGGTGCACCAGACCAAATACCTGATCGACATCGGCTATGCGCCGCTGCTGGCCGCATGGGCGCTGGGCATCGTCAGTGTTATCGGCATCCCGGGCCAGATCGGCCTCGGCGCGCTTTCCGACCGGATCGGCAGGGAATGGATTTGGACGGCGGGATGCCTGGGCTTCATCATTTGCTACGTCGCGCTGATCGCGATGGAGCACACACCCTCGCAAGTCCTGCTCTACGTGATGGTGATCGCGCAGGGCTTTCTCGGCTATGGGTTGACCTCTGTCATGGGTCCGATTGTGGCGGAGACCTTTGGCGGGCGAAACTATGGGTCGATTTTTGGCATCATCACCATTGCTCTGCTCGGTGGCGGTGCGGCCGGGCCGTGGGTCGCCGGCCTGGTCTACGATGCGACGGGCAGCTATCGGCCGGCCTTTTTGCTCGCCATAGGACTTAGCGCCGTCTCGGCGGCGGCGATCTGGCTGGCGGCGCCGCGCAGGTCGGGTGGTTTCTAAGTAAGGTTCAGCGTCGGCCCGTCGGTGCTCCATGGCGGAATCGAGCCGCCGAGCGCCTTGATCATCGCCCAGGCGAGGCAGTAGTTCGAGGACAGCACCGGCTTGTCGAACACCGACGCCGCCGCTCGGATCGTCACCAGCGTTGGCATGCCGGTGCCGCTGAGCAGGATCGCGTCCGCCTCGTCGGTCGGCAGCTTTCGCAAGGCGGCCATGGCATCGCCGCTTGAGAGGCTGTAAATCCGGCGCGTGTCCGCAGAGCCTAGGTCGATCCGCTGTGCCTCGACGACGGTCAGCCCCGCCGCCTGCCAAAAGGCGACGCTGGCATCGGTGATCGCCTGCGGGTAGGGCGCGAGAATGGCGATGCGTTTCGCCCCCAACGCCTGCAACGTGGCGAGCACGGCCTGCGCCGCGGTGATCACCGGATAGCCGAACTGCGCCTCCGCCGCCGCGACAATCGCCGCCTCCCGCTCCGCCCCGATCAGGTAGGAGGAACCGGTACAGGCAAAGCCGAAAACGTCCGGCTTCAGCGCGTCATAGGCGGAGAGCGCGCGCGGCAGGTGTTCGATATAATCGACCAGCCGTTGTTCGGAAGACGCGGCGTCGCCTAGCAGGCGAGTCGTCAGCATCTCCATATCATCGGGCAGCAGCCGGCGGAACTCCGCCTCAACCGTTGGGTTGGCTTGGAGCGTGCCGATGCCGACCCAGCCGCCTTTGCCGTACTCGCGTTCGGCTTTCTGCATTCCCCGTCCCCCTCAGTCGCCGCGGAGGCGGGCGGTCTCCGCGGCGTCCACGCTGAAATCCGTCAGCACTGAAACCCCGTAGTCGCGCGCTGCCGCCTCCAGGCTGACGAGGCCAGCCTTCACGTCGGCTGCCACCGCTTCCGGCTGACGGGTGAAGGGGTCGCCGTAGCCGCCGCCGCCCGGCATCTCGATCAACAGGCGCTTGCCCTTGGGCACGACCTGAAAGCCCTTGTTGCGGAAGACTTCGCCGCTGTTCAGAGTCAATCGCCCGTTCGCGCCATTGCCGCCGCCGTCGCGGCCGCGCGGCGGGTAGTGCACGCGCTCATACCGCGCGAACAGGCCGAAGGGAGCATTCTCGCGGCTGCTGATCTCCATCACTTGGCCGAGGCCGCCGCGCTGCTTGCCGGGGCCTCCAGAGTCGGCGCGGTAGTCCTTGCGCCAGATCACCAGCGGCGTGATCGCCTCGGTAATCTCCACCGGCACATTGCGCACGCCGGAGGGGTAAGGCGTCGCCGACAGCCCATCCTGGTGCGGCCGCGCGCCCGCGCCGCCAGAATGGAAGCTCATTGTCGTGAAGGCGGTGGACTGATCGCCCGCCCGCGATGTCAGGCCGTGGCCAGCGCCGAGCGGCAGGTTCCAAAGGTTGGACGTGCCCTCCGCCGGCACCGTATCCGGCAATGCCTGGTGCAGTGCGCCGAACACCACGTCCGGCAGCATGTGGCCTATGGTCGAGCGGCCGACGACGGCGCAGGGATGCGGCGCGTTAACGATGGTGTTCTCCGGCGCGACCACCTTGATCGCATCCAAGGTGCCGGTGTTGTTCGGCACGCTCGGCGCGACCACGCACTTCACGCCAAAGCTGGTATAGGCCTCCGTATAGCACATGGGGCAGTTGATGCCGCGGTCGCTGACGCCGGAAGACCCGTCGAAATCGACGACGATCTCGCCATCGCCGATGGTCACGGCGGCCACCAGATCGATGGGCGCTTCGTAGCCGTCGATGGTCATCGATCCGTGCCACGTGCCCTTCGGCAGCTTGTTGATCGCGTCGGCCATGGCGCGGCGGCTTTCGCCAATGATGTGGGCGCCCAGCGCGTCCAGATCGTCGAGACCGTATTCCGCCATCATCGCCAGCAGTCGCTCGCCGCCGATCTCGTTGCAGGCGATCAGGGCGTAGATGTCGCCCTCCACCTGCACCGGCTCGCGTACGTTGGAGCGTACCAGCTTCAGCAGCCAGTCGTTGACCTTGCCCTCGCTTACCAGCGGCATGATCGGGATGTAGAGGCCCTCGTGATAGATCTGCCGACCGTCCGGGGAGAGGCCGACGCCGCCGATGTCGACCAGATGGCTGGTACAGGAGAACAGCGCCACCATGTCGCCGCCGCGATAGATCGGCGTCGTCACCACTAGGTCATGCAGGTGGCCGGTGCCCTTCCACGGGTCGTTGGTGACGTAGACATCGCCGGGCTTCATGGTCTCGACCGGGATCTCGTTGATGAAATGCACGACCGAGCGGGCCATGGAGTTGATATGGCCGGGCGTGCCGGTGACCGCCTGCGCCAGCATTTGGCCCTTCAGGTCGAACACGCCAGCGGAGACGTCGCCGGCCTCCCGCGTCGAGGTGGAGAACGCTGTGCGGACCAGGGTTTGCGCCTGTTCCTCGACGACGGACAGCAGGCGGTTCCACATGACTTGATAGCGGATGGCGTCCATTCCGGCGGCGGCGGTCGAGGCGTTGGTCATGGTTAGGCTCCCTGGGCGTCAGACGCCGACAGTTGGTTCGATTGCTTAAACCGCCAATTCATCCGTCTCCGCGAAAGCGGGGCTCCATGCCTGAGCGTTGGTTGCATGTTTTAACCTCTCTGGTATGGGCTCCCGCTTTCGCGGGAGAGGTGGTGGAGGGGTGTTGGGGTAACGATATCTCATCCATATACTACCCACGCTCCAGAACGATCTGGCCGAGGCCGTTGATCCGGGCATTGAAAGACGCTGGCACCAGGGTGCTGGTCTCGTCCTCGACGATGACGGCAGGGCCAGCCATGCTCGCACCGGGCAAGAGATCGGTACGGGCGTAGACAGCGGCATCGGCGTATTCGCCCTGCACCGCATCGAACAGCCGTCGGTTGCCGATGGCGGCGGCAGGGTCGCGGGCCGGCGGGTCTTCGGCCTTACCGGGCAGCCCCTGCGCCGTGGCGAGCGATAAGGTCCAGGTCAATGCTTCGATCTCCAGGCCAGGGATGATCCGGCCGAACAGGGCAGTATAGGCCGCCTCGAACAATTGCTTGAACGCCTGGCCGTCGGTCTGTTGATAGGGTTTGGCCGGCAGCGAGACAGTGATTTCATGCCCCTGGCCGCGATAGCGCATGAAGGCGGTGCGGACCTCGACCAAATCCGCATCCGGCGCGCCAAGGCGCACCACCGCCTCCGCTTCTGCCCGCATATCCGCGAACAGCTCGTTCAACGGCGAGGCGTCGAACTGGTCGAGGCGCAGCAGCCGGGTGCGCACCACCTCATAGCCAATCGGTGCGCGCAGAAAACCATAGGCAGAGCCGACGCCCGCGCCTTTCGGCACGATCACCCGGTCGATGCCCAGCTTCTCCGCCAGCCGCGCCGCGTGCATAGGCGCGGCCCCGCCAAAGGCGATCAGCGTGCGGCCCGCGGTATCCTTACCGTTCTCGATTGCGTGCACGCGAGCCGCATTCGCCATGTTCTCATCGACGATCTCGGCGACGCCAGCCGCCGCTATGGCCGGCGTCATGCTGAGATGCTCGCCGATATGGAGCGCGATCGCTTGCTCCGCCGCAGCGTTGTCGAGGGTGATTTTGCCGCCGGCGAAGTTACCAGGGTCGATGCGGCCCAGAACCACATCGGCGTCGGTCACCGTCGCCTCGGTCCCGCCTTGGCCATAGCAGGCGGGGCCAGGGTCGGAGCCGGCGCTGTCCGGGCCGACATTGATCCGCTTCAACTCGTCCACTCGACCGATGGAGCCGCCACCGGCGCCGATCTCGACCATGTCGATCACAGGAATGCGCAGCGGCAGGCCAGAGCCTTTGAGGAAACGATAGGCGCGGGCGACCTCGAACGTGCGTCCGTATTGCGGTTGCAGGGCGTCGATCAGCGTCAGCTTCGCCGTGGTGCCGCCCATGTCGAAGGAGAGCGCGTCCTCTATGCCGTTCTCCGCCGCGACGTCCAGCGCCAGGATCACGCCGCCGGCCGGGCCGCTTTCCACCAGGCGAATCGGGTGGCGCACTGCGGTCTCGACCGTCGTCACACCGCCGGACGACATCATCAGCAGCAACGGGCATTGGACGCCCAGGTCTTTCAGGCCGGACTCCAGCAGGCGGATATAGCCGGCCATCAGCGGCTGCACATAGGCGTTGGCGCACGCCGTCGACATGCGCTCGTACTCGCGGATTTCCGGGCAAACGTCGGAGGACAGGGTCACCGGTACCTCAGGCAGGGCAGCCGCGATGATCTGGCCCGCCCGTCGCTCGTGCGCGTTGTCGGCGTAACTATGCAGGAAGCCGATGGCGACCGCCTCGATGCCTTCGGCTTCCAACGACGGAATCAACGCTTCAACCGCCGCCTCGTCCAGCGGTAACAGCACGCTGCCGTCGGATGCCAGGCGCTCCGGCACGGTGAAGCGCAGGTGGCGCGGCACCAATGGCGCCGGACGTTCCATATAGAGGTCGTATTGCTCGAACCGATGTTCGTAGGCGATCTCGACCGAGTCGCGGAAGCCTTCGGTGGCGATCAGTGCGGTCTTTGCGCCCTTGCGTTCGATCAGCGCGTTGGTGGCCAGCGTCGTGCCGTGGATCACCAAGCCGATATCGCCGGCGGCAATGCCAGCCTCCGCCAGAATACGCCTTGTGCCGTCCAGCACCGCGTCAGCGGGAGCGTGTGGTGTCGTCAGCACCTTGACGCTGACGGCGCGGCCGTCGCCACGCTCCAAGACCAGATCGGTGAAAGTGCCGCCGATATCGACGGCGAGACGGGCGTGGCCAACCATATGGTTCTTACTCGTTATGACGGTTTAAGGCTCGGCAACAGGGCTGCCGACCGGTTGACGCGAGCGCGCCGTGAGATAGGACCAGGCCAGCATCGCAGCGAGGCCGGCAAACCCTACGGCATCGAACATCCAGCCCGGAAAAATAAACACCGCCGCCACTGCAAAGGCAAATACCCGCTCCAGCCAATTGATCGGCCTGAACAGCCAGCCGACACAGGCGGCGGAGATTGCGGCGATGCCCAGGGCAGCGGTGGTAAAGCGCCAGGCGCTGTTCCAGCCGAAGCCGTCGATCCCCAGGATGCTGGGCGAGTAGACGAACATGAACGGCAGAATATAGATTGGCAGCCCGATCACGAACGACCGGAAGGCGGTTCGCATCGGCCCCGTCCCGGCTATGGCCGCGGCGGCAAAAGCAGCGATGGCGACCGGCGGCGTGATGTTCGACTTGCAGCCGCCGTAAAAGATGAACATGTGCGCCGCCAGCAGCGGCACGCCCAACTGCACCATGCCCGGCGCCAGCAGCAGCGCCAGAATGATATAAGCGCCGGTCGCCGGCATGCCCATGCCCAGCAGGATAGAAAAGAGCATGGTCAGCACCAGGATGAAGAACAGGTCGCCGCCGGCCATCTCCAGAATAATCGCCGACAGCCGCACGCCGATGCCGGTCTGCACAATGATGCCGACCAGGATGCCGCCGATGGTGACGGCCACAGTGATCTGGCCGATCATCCGGGGCGCGCCGGTCAAAGCCTCCCACGCGACGCGCACGAAGCGGCGGCGATTATCGCGGTCCAAGATGAACAGCAACACGAACAGTGTGCCAATCGACCAAATCGCGGCATGCACCAGGGTATAGCCCTTGATGATGAACCAGAGCAGCGTGCCGAGCGGGATCAGCAGATAGCCTTGGCGGCGAAACACCTCCCAAAGCTTCGGGATATCCGCCTCCTTCATCGGCGGCAGGCCCAGCTTGCGCGCCTCCAGATCCACCGTGAAGAACGTGCCGACATAGTAGAGCAGCGCCGGCAGGATCGCGGCGATGGCGATCTCGTAATATTGAATGCCGGTCATCTCGGCCATGACGAAGGCGGTCGCGCCCAGCACCGGCGGCGTCATCAACCCGCCGGAGGAGGCAACCGCCTCGACCGCGGCGGCGAATTCCGGCTTGTAGCCCGCCTTCTTCATCGCCGGGATGGTGAAGGAGCCTGTGGTCGCGACATTGCCGGCCGCCGTGCCCGACACCGACGCCATGAACGCGCTGGAGACCACCGCGGTCTTGGCCGCGCCGCCGATATAGCGGCCGGTCATCGCGTTGGCGGCGTCCGTGAAAAACCGCCCGGCTCCCGATGCGACCAGCAACGCGCCGAACAGTACGAAGTGGAAGATATAGCTGGCGGTGACGCCCAGCGGCGAGCCGAACATACCCAAATTGGTCAGGTACATCAGGTCCATGACCTCTTCCAAGGTCTTGCCGCGATGCCCACAGTACACGACGCTGTTGCGGTGAGGGTTGAGATGGATTCGAATTTGA
>CAXBDI010000123.1:0-11074 GCA_963974445.1 uncultured Alphaproteobacteria bacterium | reverse complement strand
GCAGATGCGCAACTTATTGAAATGGCGAAAACCTATGTCGGACGGACTCTAAGACGCGTTAACCATTTGCCAACACCCTCTGTTTACCTCTGGGGCTGAATACTGCCTGCCGAAACCCGAACTGGAGGGATGATGGCATGCGCCGTCGACTTGTGATGATCGCAGCCTCTGCCGGCTTGTTGGCCGTAGGTATCGCCTCCCCCGCCATCGCCAACGGCATCTCGCTGGACAAGGCGCTGCAGGATCCGGCGCTGTACCGAACCGCAGCCCTTATGGCGGCTGAGACCATGGCGGCGCCACCCGCGCCGCCACCCCCGGCAATCGGGTTGGAGGGCCGCAGCGCGCTGGGCTTTTCCATGGTCGGGGCCGGAATGATCGCCTGGGTTTGGCAGCGTCGCCGCCGCGCTTCGAATGAGTCCCCGGACGAGGAAGCCGGCTAATCCGCCACCTGCGGACTTGACACAGGTGGCGCGGCTGTGGGACGCGGCTAGGCAGGATCAACCAGCCGAAAGGGTGTTGCACGCCATGTCCGACCTGCCGAGCAAAGTCGCTATCCATGAGGAAGGCCCGCGCGAGGGCTTCCAGATCGAAAAAGGCCCGATCAGCACTGCCCGCAAGATCGAACTGATTGACGCCCTGTCCGAGACCGGCCTGAAGAAAATTCAGGTAGCCAGCTTCGTCTCGCCGCGCGCGGTGCCGGGGTGGGCCGATGCCGATGACGTGGTGAAGGGCTTCAAGCGCAAATCAGGCGTCAAATACCATGTGCTCTGGCTGAACGAGAAGGGCCTGCAGCGGGCGATCATGCACCAGCAGGACGGCGCCGGGCTGGAGATGTACGGCTCGATCTCCACTACCGCGTCCGAAACCTTCATGCGCAAGAACACCAATCGCGGCTATGAGGACAACGTCCGCATCCAGGGCAACCAGATCAAGCTCTATCAAGAGCAAAACATGCCGGTGACCCGCGCCAGCATCATGACCGCGTTCGGCTGCAACTATGAAGGTCCGGTCGAGATTTCAACCGTGATCAAGCGCTTGGCCGAGATCCTGGCGCTGGCCGATGAGATGGGCTGCAAGATCGAGGTCGTGAGCCTCGCCGACACCATGGGCTGGGCCAATCCGGTAGCGGTGAAGCGCCTGGTCGGTGCGGTCCGGGAGAAGTGGCCGGAGCTGCGGATCAACCTGCACCTGCACGACACCCGCGGCCTCGGCATCGCCAACGCGCTCGCCGGCATGCAGATGGGCGTCTCGGAGTTCGACGCCGCCGTCGCCGGCCTCGGCGGTTGCCCGTTTGCGGCGCTAAAGGGCGCCGCCGGCAATGTCTGCACCGAGGACCTGGTGTTTCTCTGCGAGGAAATGGGCGTGGAAACCGGCGTCGACCTGGACAAGCTGGTTGAGGTGGCGCAACTGGCCGAAGACATCGTCGGCCACCCGCTGCCGGGCTCGATCATGCACGCCGGCACTTTGACGGCAGCCAGGGCGCAGGCGAAAGCGCCTTAGCGCCGCATACGAAGACTGCTGATGATCGGCGCGATGGCAGTGGTGCGCTCGGCTCTGCGCAAGGGGGCGCCAGAAGGCTTCTGGCTTGCCCGCATGCTGGCGGCCAAGGTTTTCCAACCATCGCCATCTCTAAAACGTAACTTATTGACTATAAATCGCTAAATCCGAACCATCCTCAACAATCCCAAACAAACCTTAACATTCCGCCCGGCAATCCTTAACACCTAGGCACAGCCTCACCCTCAGCTATTGAGAGCCCGCCCGTCCCCATGCAGACCCTCCCCAATTTCGACTATGTCATCGTCGGCGGCGGCTCGGCCGGCTGCGTGCTGGCGAACCGGTTGTCGGAGGACCCTGCGACCAAGGTTCTGCTGCTGGAGGCGGGCGGCAATGACAACTATATCTGGATCAAGATCCCGGTCGGCTACCTCTATTGCATCGGCAATCCGCGCACCGACTGGCTGTTCAACACGGCGGCAGAGAAGGGCCTGAACGGCCGCTCGCTGGGGTATCCGCGTGGCAAGGTGATCGGCGGCTGTTCGTCGATCAACGGCATGATCTACATGCGCGGCCAGGCGCGCGACTACGATACCTGGCGGCAGTTGGGCAATACCGGCTGGGGCTGGGATGATTGCCTACCGTATTTCCGCAAGTCGGAGGACCATTTCTCCGGCGAGAGCGATCTGCACGGCGCCGGCGGCGAATGGCGGGTGGAGCCGGCCCGCATCTCGTGGGAGATTCTGGACGCCTTCGCCGACGCCTGCGTCGCCCACGGCATCCCGCGCACCGACGACTTCAACCGCGGCAACAACGAGGGCGTCGGCTATTTCCAGGTGAACCAGCGCGCCGGCTGGCGTTGGAACACAGCCAGCGCCTTCCTCAAGCCGGTCAAGAGCCGCGCCAACCTGCAAGTGATGACCGGGGCGCAGGCCGACCGGGTGCTGCTCGACGGCAATCGCGCCACCGGCGTCGCCTTCACACGCGGCGGCGAGGCCCACCAGGTCTCTGCCAATGCCGAGGTGATCCTGGCCGCCGGCGCCATCGGCTCACCGCACCTGCTGCAAGTCTCCGGGGTCGGGCCGGGGGCGGTGTTGCAGGAGCACGGTGTCGCCGTCCAGTACGATAGTCCTGGCATTGGCGAGAACCTGCAGGACCATCTGCAATTGCGCTGCGCCTATAAGGTGCAGGGCGTAAAAACCCTGAACCAGTCCACTATCGGCCTGTTTAACAAGGCCAAGATCGGTCTGGAATACCTGCTGACCCGCCGCGGCCCGATGTCGATGGCGCCGAGCCAGTTGGGTGTCTTCACCAAGTCCGACCCTGCTTTGGAAACGCCAGACCTGGAATACCACGTCCAGCCGCTTAGCCTGAACAAGTTCGGCGAGCCGCTGGACACCTTCCCGGCCTTCACCGCCAGCGTCTGCAACGTGCGGCCGGAGAGCCGCGGCTCAGTCCGCCTGGCCTCGCCCGACCCGCGCCAGCAGCCGGAGATCGCGCCGAACTACCTCTCGACCGAGGGCGACAGGCGCGTCGCCGCCCGCTCGATCCAGGTGACGCGCGAGATTGTGGGCCAGCAGCCTTTGGCCAAATACCGGCCCGAGGAATTCCGCCCCGGCCTGAGCTTCCAGTCCGATGTGGAACTGGCTCAAGCCGCCGGCGACATCGGCACCACCATCTTCCACCCGGTCGGCACCGCCAAGATGGGGCCGGAGGGCGACCGCATGGCTGTGGTCGATACCGAATGCCGGGTTTATGGCCTGGAGCGGCTGCGCATCATCGACGCCAGCGTCATGCCGACGATCACCTCCGGCAACACCAACTCCCCCACAATCATGATCGCGGAGAAGACTGCCGACGCGATGAAGCGGGCGCGGAGGCGGTAGGCCGAGGCAACCTACGCCCTCTTCGGTGCCGTGATAATGCCGTAGTGCTGTGGCTGGCGGTGCAGGTCGAAGTCGAAGACGTTCTTCTTGATGTCCTGGCAGAGGTCGAGGTCCACGGTCGCGACGATCAACTCGTCGCCCAGGGTGGACGTCTGTGCGATGATCTCGCCCGTCGGCGCGATGATGCAGGATTGGCCCAGCAGCATGCAGCCTTCCTCCACGCCCGCCTTGGCGACGCCGACCACGTAGGCGCCGTTCTGGTAGGCGCCGGCCTGCATCGACAGGTGGCTGTGGAAGCTCTGCAAATGATCGTGCTGCGGCACCGGCGCGTAGGTGGTCGGCGTGTTGTAGCCCAGCATGATGACCTCCGCGCCCTGCAACCCCATCACCCGATAGGTCTCCGGCCAGCGTCGGTCGTTGCAGATGGCCATGCCCATGGTGCCGCCCATGGTCTCGAACACGGGGAAACCCAGGTCGCCCGGCTCGAAATAGCGCTTCTCCAGATGCTGGAACGGCCGCCAGGGCTCGTGCTCGGCATGGCCGGGCAGGTGGACCTTGCGGTATTTGCCGGCGATCCGGCCCCGCTTATCGACCAGGATCGAGGTGTTGAAGCGCACCCGCTCCGGCGTCAGTTCCGCATAGCCCAGATAGAAGCCGATCCCCGCCGCCTTGGCCGCGTCGAACAGCGGCTGCACGTCGGCATTCGGCATTTCGGTCTCGTAGAACGGATCGAGTTCGGCCTCGTCCTCGAAATACCAGCGGGGGAAAAAGGTGGTGAGCGCCAATTCCGGGAACACCACCAGGTCGACCCGGCGCGCCTTCGCCTCGTCCAGCAGGGCAGTCATGCGGCTAACCACCAACTCCCGCGGTTCGTCGCGTGCGATGGGGCCGAGTTGGGCGGCGGCGACATAGAGGGCGCGGCGCTCGCTCATTGCATCAATCCTCTGGCTTCGACGGTGAAGACCCGCTCCACGTGACTGTCCGTGACGCCGTGCACCGTGTTGAACAGGTTGGAGACGACGCAGGCATGGTTGGGCACGACCCGCACCAACTCGCCCACTGCCGGTTTGGCGCCGGTGCAGGCGGAGAGATCGACCACCGCGTGCTCCTCACTCAGCGAGCGGATGATCGCGCCCGGATACTCGCGGATATGGCCGTGGCCCTCCAGCCCCAGCAGGTCGCTGGACAGCGCCTTGGAGCCCGCGTCAAGCACGGCCCGCGTGTCGGTCGGGCGGCTGACGACGGTGGTCAGCACGTCCAGCGCGCAATCCTCCCAGGTACAGGTGCCGACATGCACCAGCGAGCGGTCGTTGTAGATGTAGGTGCCGGCCCGATGCTCGGTCGCGGCGGATACCTCATGCGCCCGCCAGATGTCCGGCGTGCCGCCGCTGGAGACGACTTCACAGGCGATGCCGGCGCGCTGGAAGGCTTGCATGGCGTCGCCGAGCCAGTCACGCACAACCTCGATCCGACCCTTCGGCGGGTAGGTCATCAGGCCGCCGAAATGCAGGCCGGGTGCTTGCTCGATCTTTTGAGCGAGCTTGACTGCATCGGCAGGCGTTTGCACGCCGCAGCGTCCGCCGCCGGAATCGCACTCGACCAGCACGGTCAACGGCGGGCCGCCTGCGAAAGCTTCGGAGAGGCCGCGCAACACCGTTTCGTTATCGGCCACTACTGACAGCCGGCAGTGCGCCGCCAGCGTCTTCAGCCGCGCCAGCTTGGACGCGCCCAGGATGTTGTAGGTCAACAGCACGTTTTGAATGCCGGAGGCGACCATCACCTCCGCCTCGCCGATTTTCTGGCATGTGATGCCTTTTGCGCCGAGTTCGACCTGCCGGTGCGCGAAGTCCGGCAGTTTGTGCGTTTTGATGTGCGGGCGGGCGGCCAGACCATGCGCGTTGCAATAGTTCTGAAACCGCATCAGGTTGACCTCGACCTGAGGCAAATCGATCAGGACTGCGGGGGTTTCGATGGCATCAATCCGCATGGGGTTCTCGTTCGTAAGAGAAATTGGATCACAAAAGCGGGCAGCGGCGCTACGGCTTGCGTATCCCGCGACTATACAAGCGATATGCCGCTGTATCGAGCCGGTTTTTGCGCTCGACGCCGCGGTTGCATGATCGTATCGGAACCGCAGACAACCGACCCGCAGCGAAGCAAAGCCTCTATGTCAGACTACGACTACATCCCGAAGCTGTATGACGTCGAATACGACGCGCCGGAGAGCAACCGCCAGTCGGATGAGTTCTTCCGGGCGACGGTCGATGGCGCTCGCCAGCGCTTCAACATCCACGATTACGCGACGCTCTACCGGGTGCCATGGCTCTACGACATCGCGCTCTACCACAACCTGGTCTGCCGCACGCCGACGGAGATGTCGGCGGCCATCGACAAGGTTTGGAGCGAAGCGGGCGTCGAGCGCGCTTCCCTGCGGGCATTGGAATTGGGGGCGGGCAGCGGCGCGTTCGGCCACGAGCTTCGTTACAAGCTGGGCATTCCGCACCTGGAGGCCATCGACATCTGCCCGGAGGCGGCGCAGGCGGCGCAGCGCGACCGTGCCGGCCTCTACGACGCCTATCACATTGACGACCTGACCGACCTCTCACCGGCGGGAGAGGCGGCGCTGTATGCGGCGGAGCTCAACGTCGTCGCGATGGCGTCCGCCACTGGCTGGGGCAACCACATCCCGCTGGCCGGATTCGAGCAAAGCTTTGACCTGCTGACCCGCGGCGGCTGGTTCATCTTTCACGTGAAGCCGAACGATCCGGACCCGGAATGCATCGAACTCTGCGCCTGGGTCGAGAACAAAGTCGCCGACGGCCGGCTGGACCAGAAATACCGCGGCTCGCACTTCCACCGCAAAAGCTCGGACGGCAGCGATATCTATTACGACGTGGTGGTGGGTGTGAAGAGGTAGGGAGGCTACTCAACCGCCGACGATGCGGGCATATCCCTCCGGGTCCGTCGGCCCCTCACTGCCGAGGATGAACACGCGGGACGCGCCGTCCAATCCCAGTATCTCTCGCCCGGCGTTTGACTTGCTGGCGGCCAGCAGGGCGGCGAGGCCCGCAACCGCGCTCTCGCCGGCGGCGATGGCGGGCGTGCCGTTGGCGAGCGCCCGCATGGTGTCGGCGGCGCGTGCGTCGTCGATCCACACCGAGGCGTGAACCCGGTGCCGCAGCATCTCCCACGCCAGGGTTGATGGCTCGCCGCAGTCAAGGCCGGCCTGAATGGTGCCGACGCTCTTGACCGCCTGCCACTCGCCGGCGGAGATGCTGCGGTGCCAGCAGGCGGCGCCCTTGGCCTCGGCCAGGATCAGGGTCGGGCGGTGGCCTAGCTGCTCGAACCGGAGGGCGAGCGCCGCCGCCATGCCGCCGACGCCGGCTTGCAGTACGATATGGGTGGGCGGGTGCAGCCATTGGGCCGCCGCTTCCTCTACGATGAGGCCGTAGCCGCACATGACGTCCTGCGGAATGTCCTCATAGCCGGGATACGAGGTGTCGGAGACGACGATCCAGCCGTTATCTTCCGCCTGCCTCGCTGCTTCACGCAGGCCCTCGTCGTAGCCGGAGACGGTGACGGTTTCCGCGCCGAAGCCCTCAATCGCGGCGCGGCGCGCGGCCGCCATGACCGCCGGCACATAGACCACCGCCTTGCAGCCAAAGCGTTGCGCGCCCCAGGCGACGGAGCGGCCATGGTTGCCATCGGAGGCACAGCAGACCGTCAGGTCGCCAATGTCTTTGCCGGCGGCGCGCCACGCCCCGGCTTGTAGCCCGACGGCGTAAGCGCCACCCAGCGCCTTGAAGCTTTGCAGGCCGAAGCGGCTGGCCTCGTCCTTGTAGCTGACCGACGCGATACCGGCTGCCTTGGCCGCCCACTCCAGGTCGCGCAAGGGCGTGGTGGCGTAGCCAGGCCAGCCTTGGATCGCGTTTGCCGCCCTCGCAAAATCAGCCGGCTGCATGTGTGCTGGCGCAGCGATTGCCCTGTTTTCGAGAAACCGGTTGCGCACCGCAGCATAGCCAGCGGCGCTCAAGGCCAGCGGTGCCACGTCGCTCATCGCCTACCGCATCCGCTTTGCTATGCGCGGGTCGAGGCTGTCGCGCAGGCCGTCGCCCAGCACATTCACCGCCAGCACCGTTACCGCCAGGAAGGCCCCGGGGAAGAAGATGATCCAGGGCGCGATCAGGAAGTAGGTTCGGCCCTCCGCCATGATATTGCCCCAGCTCGGAATTTCCGGAGGTGTGCCCGCGCCCAGGAAGCTGAGGATCGCCTCGAACACCACAGCGCTGGCAAAGACGTAGGTCGCCTGCACGATCAGCGGGGCAACCGCATTCGGCAGCAGGTGCTTCGCCATGATCCGGGGCAGGCTGACGCCGGAGACCACCGCCGCCTCGATATAGGGCTGCTCGCGGATGGTGAGGACGACGGCCCGCACCAGGCGCACGACCCGTGGCACCTCCGGTATGGTGATGGCGATGATGACGTTGGTAATCGACGCACCGGCCAGCGCGACCAGCGCGATGGCGACCAGAATGCCGGGGATCGCCATCAGGCCGTCCATGATGCGCATGACGATGGCGTCGAGCCAGCGAATGTAGCCCGCCATCAAGCCGATCACCAGGCCGGCGATTGTCGCCACCGCAGCGACCGACAGACCGACGACCAACGATATCTGGCCGCCATGGATGACGCGGGCGAAGAGGTCGCGGCCCAGGAAATCGGTGCCGAACGGCCCGACGCTGCCAAACGGGCTGTCAAAACCCGGTGGCTTCAGGCGCACAATCGGTGTGATCCGCAATGGGTCCGGCGTGATCCAATAGGCGAATATCGACAGCAGGCTCATGATGACCAGGATGACGAAGCCCGCCACCGCGGTTGGATGGCGGCGGATCAGCCGCCCGGTGCGCTTGGCGAACGAGGCGCGCTGTGGCAGGCCGATTGCGGCGGCGCTTTCGGTAACAGCCGTCATCAGTAGCGAATCCTCGGGTCCAGGATCGTATAGGAAAGGTCGATCAGCAGGTTCACCAGCACATAGATGCCACTGAAGATCAGGATCACGCCTTGGATGACTGGATAGTCGCGCCGCAGGACGGCGTCGATGGTCAGGCGGCCGAGACCGGGGATGTTGAAGACGCTCTCCGTCACCACCACGCCGCCGATCAGCAACGCTACGCCGACGCCGATGATCGTGACGATGGGGACCGAGGCGTTCTTCAGCGCATGCGTCATCAACAGCGTGCGGTTCGAGGCGCCTTTGGCGCGGGCGGTGCGGATATAATCCTCGGTCAGCACCTCCATTACACTGGCACGCGTCATACGGGCGATCAGCGCGATATAGACGAGGCCGAGCGCCAATGTCGGCAAGGCGATGGAGGCGAAGAACGGGCCGAGGCCCTCGCTGATCGGCTTGTAGCCCTGCACCGGGAACCAGCCGAGATTCAGCGAGAAGATCCACATCAGGATATAACCGATGACGAACACCGGCACGGAAAACCCCATCACCGCGAAGATCATCACCAGCCGGTCGACCCAGGTGTGCGCCTTCCAGGCGGCCAGCACGCCCATCGGTACGGCGACGACGATAGCGAAGATCGTGGTGGCGATTGCCAGCGCCAGCGTCGGCTCCAGCCGTTGGCCGATCAGCTTAGACACCGGCAGGTTCGAGAATATAGAGGTGCCGAGGTCGCCTGAGAAAATGTTGCCGACCCAGGTAAAGAACTGGATGTAGAGCGGCCTGTTCAAACCCAATTGCTCGCGAATTCGCTCGATATCTTCAGGCCGGGCATAGTCGCCGGCGATCACCACGGCCGGGTCGCCGGGCGTGAGGTAGAGCAGCAGGAAAACGAAGATCGCGACCACGGCCATGACGGGAATAGTCGCTAAAATGCGGCGGACAATATAGGCGTACATGCACTTCGCCTTGTGTGGCAGGTCCGTTAGTCGCTTTCCCTATCTCGGGCAGAGCCCGGGATAGGGAATGGTGAAGATAGGCGCCGGCGGTTTCCCGCCGATGCTTTGCATTTGGAGTCCTGCCGGAACCCTACTCCGGCAGGTCGATGTTCCAGAAGAACGGCACCGGCGAGACCAGCACGCCGGTCAGGCCCTTGCGCCATGCCATCGGCTGGAACCACTGGCCGTAGTTCACGAAGGGCACGACTTCGAACAGGCGCGCCTGCAATTCCTCGATGATTGCTTTCTTCTTCTCCGGGTCAGACGCGCGGGCGAAGGCGTCGCGCAACTCCTCTATCTTGGCGTCGGTCGGCCAACCGAACCAGGCCCGCTCGACACCGCCGCCGGAGGTGCCGATATGCGTCACCGGCGACTGCGCATCCGCACCTGTTGCGTAGGTGTGGAAGATGTTCCAACCACCGTCCTCCGGTGCCTCTTTCATGGCCCGGCGCGATGTCAACGTCGACCAGTCCATCGCCTGCATTTCAACGTCGAAACCCAGGTCGCGCAGCATCTGTGCCGTTACCAGCGCCGCGTTGTTCAGAAGCGGAATGTCGGTCGATTGCATGAGGACGACCTTGGCGCCGACCGCGCCGGCTTCCTTCAGCATTTCTCTGGCTTTCGTCATGTTGCCTTCGAGGTAGCCTTTGTCGCCGGCGGTCGACTCGTTCGGTGAGCCGCACATGTAGAACGCCTTGCAGGTCCGGTAGAATTCCGGGTCGCCGACCAGGGCTTGCATATAGATTTCCTGGTTTACCGCCATCTGCACGGCCTGGCGAACCTTCGGATTATCGAAGGGCGGGTACAAATGGTTCATCCGCAACCAGCCTTGGGTGCCCAACGGATCGATCACCGCGACTTCGATGTTTTCATTGGCGCGAAGCAGCGGCAGCATGTCCGGCGTCGGTGTTTCCCACAAATCCACTTCGCCATTCGACAGTGCGTTCATGGTGGTGGCGGGATCGGGAATGTAAATCCACTCGACGCGGTCGACTTTCACGACCTTACCGCCAGCTGCGCCCGAGGCCGGTTCGTCCCGCGGTACATAGTCTTCGTTCTTGACGTAGACGACCTTGGAGCCCGGGACCCATTCGTCCTGCACGAACTTGAACGGGCCGGAGCCGATGATTTCCGTCACCTGGGTGAAGGCGTCGGTTTCCGCGTGCTTCTTCATCATCATGAAGGGCGTGTTGGAACTGATCTTGCCCAGCGAATCCAGCACGAAGCCATACGGCTCCTTCAGCTTCAGCGTGAAGGTCTTGTCGTCCACCGCGTTCATTTTTTCGGTGAAATCCATCAGCTTCTGGCCAGCGCCGTCGCGCTTGCCCCAGCGTTGGATCGACGGGATGATGTCGGCGGTCGTCACCGGCGAGCCGTCGTGCCATGCCAGACCGTCGCGCAGGGTGAAGGTCCAGGTGAGCTTGTCATCGCTCAGCGAGTAGTCGCCGACCATCTGCGGTTGCACATCGCCCTTCTCATCGACCGCGAACAGCGTGTCGTAGACCATATAGCCATGGTTACGGGTGATGTAGGCTGTGGTCCAGATCGGGTCCACGTTCTTCAGATCGGCGTGGGGAACAATCCGCAACACCTTCTCGGCGTTCGCCGAGGCAAGCATGGCCGTAGCGACCGCTGCGATAGCGATGCCTTTGGCCAAGGTCGATAGCAAGCGCATCTCTGACCCTCCGTTAAGCGATTGGTATGCCGACACTCGGCATACAGGTTATCAATGCAAGCGCCGT
>CAXBDI010000122.1:0-11164 GCA_963974445.1 uncultured Alphaproteobacteria bacterium | reverse complement strand
CGCGCATTGGTGGGCAGGCCGAAGACGTAGGAGCAGCCCATGTCTTCGAGCACGTCCATCACCTCAGGCGTGCCGTAATGCCCGTCGCCGCGCAGCATGATCTTCACGCGGGGCCAGTTGGATCGGATGCGCCGGATCACATGCCGCAGCACGCCGGCGGCTTCTTCGCCCGAGGGTCGCTTGCCGGGGCGCAGGAGGGCCGCGACGGGCTTCTCTGTTCCAGCCTCGAAGATCAGGATCGGCTGGAAGCAGGTATCGCCCGCATGGGTGGAGAACAGCGAGAGTTGCTGGCCCCCATGGGCGAGGTCGACCGTATCGTCGATATCCAGCACGATCTGAGATGGCACACGGGCATAGCTGTCGCAGAAGGCGTCGATCATTTTCAGCCCCATGCGCGCCAGCATCCGCCAACTCACCCCGTTCTCCAGCCGTGAGAGCGTCGGCTGCGAAGCCAGTCCGATATCGGCGTCCGGGCGCTTGTCGCAGGCAATCTTCAGCGCCGGATCGTGACGCAGGGTATCAAGATCGTCGCAGTCCTCGTGCCCGCAGGCGATGGCGACCATGCGCGCCTGGATCATGGAGGCGTAAGAGTGAACCACCCGCCCCGGATCGCGCGCATCGGCGATGCAGGAGGCCAGCAGCGTACTCAGCTTCCTGCCGCGCCCGGCTTCGCGCAACAGCAATGCCCCGCCATTCGAGGACATCGCCCCACCGTCGAATTTTGCGTGGATGGCAAGGCCATCGACAGGTGACAGACCGGGCAGGATCGGAGTATCGTCGGACATGGCGGGCTGGAAACTCAGTTCGGAACGTGCTGAATGTAAGTGCAAGCATATTCCTACATGATTTCAACTAACTACACCACGCTCATCAACTTGAAATTAACCTGTGGTGAATAATCTGGGCTAAGACGGTCTCATCCTGAGCAGGCCCGGCAGGGCCGTATCGAAGGAGCCGTGCAGCGCCCGCAGTCTCGGCGCCTTACAGCCCGATGCCGCCATCCACATGCAGCACCTGGCCGGTGGTATAGGCCGCTTCCGGGCTCAACAGGAAAGCGATGGCGGCGGTGGCACCGGTGATCAGGCAGGTAATCGTTTCCATCGCTGCATCCCCTACGCCCGCCGCTGCGCCCGCGGGCTCTCGTCCATCAGATCGGCCAGCAGGTGGTTCAGGCGTAGCGACAAGTCGGCTTTCACGCTCGCATGAGCCGGATCGTCCCAAAGGTTGTGGGTCTCGTTCGGGTCTTCGGCCAGGTCGTAGAGTTCGCCCCAATCCTCACCCTTGTAGATGGTGAAACGGTAGCGGTCAGTCACGACCGCCTTGACCCGCGATGGCGTCGTGAAGCCGAGGCGCGGGCCGCCGTCGTTGTACTCGATGAACAGGTCGTCGCGGTGACCGTCTGTTTCGCCATTCAGTAAGCCGAGGAAGCTCTCCGCCTGCATGCCGTTATAGGGTTTCGCTCCCGCGCGCTCCAGGATCGTGGCCGGCAGGTCGATGGTTGCGGCGAGCGCGTCGGTGGTGCGCCCGGTCCGGTCGGCAGGATCGGACCAGATCATCGGCACGCGGCTGATGGAGCGGAACGGCATCGCGCCCTTCAGCAGCATGTTGAAATCGCCCAGATAGTCGCCGTGATCGGCATTGAAGCAAATGACCGTGTTCTCATACAGGCCAGCTTTTTTCAGGCTGGCGACGATCTCCCCCACCGCATCGTCGATCATCGTCAGCATGCCGGCGGACAACGCCATCGCCTCCTGCAACTGCCGCTCGCTCGCCATGGTCGCGGTTTGGGCGGAGAACTGCTTGGCGCCGCTCTGCCATGCCTCGTGGATGAAGCGCATCGGCGGCGTCGGATTGTGGTGCGCCTCATAGGGCAGATCGAGCGCGAAATGCTCTGGCTTGTACAGGTCCCAATACTTGCCCGGCGGGTTGAAGGGATGATGCGGGTCCGGGAAGGAGACGAAGGCGAAAAACGGATCGGCTTCACCCTGGCGGCCCTCCAGATACTGGATCGCGCGCTCTTTAACGAAGGAGGTGGGGTAGAGCGCTTCCGGCACCGGCGTGCGGTAGGCCTGCGGACAGGTGTAGTCATGCGGCAGTTGGTTGGCCTTGTCGTGCAGTGCCTGCCAGTTCGGCGCGCGCTGCTTGAACCATTGCCGGTAGTGGCCGCCACACTTGTCGCCATGCTCGGTCACCATGTCGACGTGTTGGTAGCCGTAGTAGGGCGTCTGGAATTGGTACCAGTCCTCATCCTGATAGCGCCCGGGCTCCTCCTGCTCGTAATAGCCGCCGTCGTCGCGCCAGGCCTCGGCGATGGGGCCGGTTTCCGGCGCGTCGGGGTTGAGGGGCGGGAAGGCGGTCATCGGTTGCAGGTGGCTCTTGCCGATGGCGGCGGTGTGATAGCCGCTGGCTGCCAACACATCGACAAACGTGTTGGCGCGGGTGGACAGCGTGCAGCCGTTGTAACGCAGGCCATGGGTGGTCGGATACCGCCCGGTCATGAAGGTCGCGCGGTTCGGCATGCAGACCGGGCTGGTGGCGTGAAAGTTTTCGAACCGCATACCGGCGGCGGCGATGGCGTCGATGTTCGGCGTCCGCACCACCGGATGCCCGGCGCATCCCAGCCAGTCGGCCCGCTGCTGATCGGTCATGATGAAGAGAAAGTTCGGGCGGTCGGTCATTTGGCTGGCATCCCTGAGTGGCGCTGCTACGGTATCTATAGGCTGGACTATGGCACTAGCGAGGACTTGACGACCAGTGCCAACGCCACGCTGCTTTGACTTGGTGGCGGCGACGGAAAGCGGCTAAGCTTGGCGTAACCGCACTGGCCCGGACGCCAGTCAGCACCAAGAGGAAACGGCTCCATGACAACAATTCTCGGCGAAGGTGACTATCGATATCGCGTGGATATGAACTGGGCGAAGTTGCCCGATGGCTGGGCCTTCATGGATGTCGCGGCCGTGGCGGTCGACAGCAAGGACCAGGTCTACGTCTTCAATCGCGGCGAGCACCCGATGATCGTCTTTGACCGCGACGGCAACTTCCTGCGCTCCTGGGGCGAGGGTGTGTTCAACCGCGCCCACGGAGTGCACATCGCCAGCGATGACACGCTCTACTGCACCGACGACGGCGACCATACGGTGCGTAAATGCACGTCGGAGGGCGAGGTGCTGATGACCATCGGCATTCCCGGCAAGCCGGCCCCCTATATGAGTGGCGAGCCCTTCCACCGCTGCACCCACACGGCGCAAGCGCCGGACGGCTCGCTGTTCGTCTCCGACGGCTATGGCAATTCCCGTGTCCACAAGTACACGCCGGACGGGCGCTTGCTGATGTCCTGGGGTGAGCCAGGGACCGACCCAGGCCAGTTCAACATCGCCCACAACATCCTCTGCGATGCCGACGGCTGGGTCTATGTCGCCGACCGGGAGAACCACCGGGTGCAGGTGTTCAACAGCGACGGCAAATACGAGGCGCAGTGGAACAACATGCACCGGCCCTGCGGTCTGTGCATGGGCTGTTTTGGCGACAGCAACTTCTATATCGGCGAGTTGGGAGCGGGCATGAATGTCAACCGGCAGATGCCGAACATCGGCCCACGCATCTCCATCACCACCAACAAGGGCGAGACTCTGGCCCGCCTCGGCGTGTTGCCGGCGGGTCCGGAGCCGGACCGGTTCCTGGCCCCGCACGGCCTGGCGACCGACCGGCATGGCGACATCTATGTGGGTGAGGTCTCGTTCACCAACATGCGCAACATGGGCGAGGGCATCCCGCCCGGCCTGCAAACCCTGCGCAAGCTTGTGAAAGTGACGGACTAGACTAGGGTTGCGGCAACGCACCGAGCGAAGGAACCACAGATGATCGACGCCTATTTTTGGCCGACGCCGAACGGCTGGAAGCTCTCAATCGCGCTGGAGGAGATGGGGCTGGACTACCGGGTCTTTCCGATCAACATCGGCAAAGGCGACCAGTTCGGCGAAGATTTTCTGAAAATCAGCCCGAACAACCGCATCCCGGCGATCATCGACCGCGACCCGCCGGGCGGCGGCGAGCCGATCAGCGTGTTCGAGACCGGCGCGATCCTGATCTATCTGGCGACCAAGACCGGCAAGTTCTATCCGGAAGACCTACGCCAGCGCACCCAGATCAACGAGTGGCTGATGTGGCAGGTGGGCGGGCTGGGGCCGATGATCGGCCAGTCCGGGCACTTCAAGCTCTACCATTCCGAGAAAATTCCCTACGCCATCGAGCGCTATCATTCGGAGATGCTGCGGCTCTACGGCGTGCTCGACAAGCGGCTGGAGGGTCGCGAATACATCGTCGACGACTTCTCCATTGCCGATATCGCCTGCTGGCCCTGGGTCATCACCTACAAGCGCCAGGAGGTGGACCTGCAAGGCCAGTTCCCGAACGTCCACCGTTGGTACAAGCTCTGCCAAACCCGCCCGGCGCTGCGCCGCGGCTACGAGGTCGGCAAGGAGTTCGGCAAGCCCAACAAAACCTGGGACGAGGAAACCCGCAAGAACATGATGCCGCAAAACCAGAAGCGGGGGTGATTACCTTTTGCGTTCGGTGCCACCCCCTCCGGCGTCGTTGCGAGGAGGCCGGCCGCAGGCCGGACATCGCGGCAATCCATCGGCGTTGAACGTAGATTGCCGCGGCTCCGCCTCGCAATGACGCCAAATGTAAATTAATTGCACGAACCTACAGACCACGAGTAACCCCAATGACCATCGACATCAACGGCATGGCCCACGTCATCCTGACCGTGAGCCAATTCGAGAAATCCCGTGCGTTCTACTGCGAGTTGTTGCCATTCCTCGGCATGACCAAGGTCTATGACGGCAACAATTTCGTCTATCACGTCGGCGGTCGCACCGCCATCGGCATCCAACGCTGCGCAGACGAGCACGAAGGCGAGCGGTTTGTGCAAAACCGCATCGGCCTGCACCATCTCTGCCTCAGGGCACGCTCTGCCGAAGACATCGACAAGGTCGGCGCGAAACTGCGCGAGATGGGCGCTGTGATCGACCGTGGGCCTGTCGAAGGCGACTTCGCGCCCGGCTACTACTACATCGTGTTCGAAGACCCGGACGGCATTCGTCTGGAGGTCAATTACGTGCCGGGCAAGGGCCTGCTGGCTGGCAAGGACGGCCCGCTCAGCCCCAGCGACGATCCGAACTGGGATCAGAACCCCCCGCAGACGTGATTGGAGCGTGAGCGGCAGGCTGGCAATATGGCGTGCATAACACGGTGCGCAGATATGACGACGGCGCACCGGCAGCTATAGCCGCAAAGGAAACCGCGCCATGGACTACAGCCACCTCAAAGCCGTCACCATCAACTGCACCCTGAAACGCGACCCGGCCCAGTCGCACACCGGGCTGCTGCTCTCGGTGAGCGAGGCCATCATGCGCCGGCAGGGTGTGACGGTGGAGGCGATCCACGCGCTGTCGCACTCCATCGCCTTCGGCGTGCAACCGGACATGACCGAGCACGGCTGGGAGAAGGACGACTGGCCGGCGCTTTGGCACAAGCTCGAGGCCGCCGATATCCTGATCCTCGGCACGCCGATCTGGTTGGGTGAGGAAAGCTCCGTCTGTCGTCTGATCATCGAGCGGCTCTACGCCATGTCCGCCATGCTGAACGGCAACGGCCAGAGCCTGTTCTACGGCAAGGTCGGCGGTGCGGTGATCACCGGCAACGAGGACGGCATCAAGCATTCGGCCATGACCGTGCTCTATGCCTTGCAACATCTGGGCTACACCATCCCGCCCCAGGCCGATTGCGGCTGGATCGGCGAGGCGGGGCCCGGCGCCTCCTATGGCGATGCCGGCGAAGATGGTCCGATAGGCTTCGGCAACGACTTCACCCAGCGCAACACGACCATCATGACCTGGAACCTGATGCACATGGCGCACCTGCTGAAGACCGCGGGCGGCCTGCCGCGCGAAGGCAACGATCGCGAGGCATGGAAAAGCGGCGAACGCTTCGGCTATACTAACCCGGAACGATCATTATAGCCGCCCAATCAAAAGATTATCGAGGACTTGCGCCATGACCATACCTGCTCCAGCCGTTGACCACGACCTCACCGCACGCAACGGACTGGCGCATGTGATCGGCGACACGAGCCAGCCGCTGTGGCGGGAGACGATCCCGACCGTCCTGGCCCGCACCGCCACGCGCTTTCCCGACCGGGAGGCGGCGGTGTTTGTCGAGCAGGGCGTGCGCTGGACCTGGGCCGAGTTCGCCCGCGAGGTCGATGCCCTCGCCGGTGGCCTGTTGGCGTTAGGGCTGGAGAAGGGCGACCGCGTCGGCATCTGGTCGCCGAACCGTTACGAATGGCTGCTGACCCAGTTCGCCACGGCTCGGGTCGGGCTGGTTCTGGTGACCATAAACCCCGCCTACCGTCTGTCCGAGGTTGAGTACGTTTTGAACAAGGTGCAAGCCAAGGCGCTGGTCACTGCGGCCAGCTTCAAGAGCAGCGACTATCTGGGCATGGTGCAGACGCTCGCACCGGAATTGGCCAGTTGCGCACCGGGTGCGCTCCAGGCGGAGAGGCTGCCGCAATTGCGCGCCGTCATCCGCGTCGGCGAGGAGCAGACGCCCGGCATGTTCAACTTCGATGCGGTGGTCGACAGCGGGCGGCAGACGCCGGGGAGCGTTCTGGATGGCATCTCCGCCAGTCTCGATCCGGACGACGCCATCAACGTCCAGTTCACCTCGGGCACGACCGGTGCGCCGAAAGGGGCGACGTTGACCCATGTCAACGTGGTCAACAACGGCCGCTTCGTCTGCGCCGCCCAACATTTGGACGAGACCGACCGCCTTTGCATTCCAGTGCCGCTCTACCATTGTTTCGGCATGGTTATGGGTTCGATGGGCTGCGTTGGCACCGGGTCGACGATGGTGTTTGCGTCGGAAGGCTTCGACCCTAACGCGGTGCTGCGGGCGCTTGCTGCGGAGAAGTGCACATCAATCTACGGCGTGCCGACCATGTTCGTCGGCATGTTGCAGCATCCGGAAATGGCCAGCTTCGACCTTTCGGCCATGCGCACCGGCATCATGGCCGGCGCACCTTGCCCGATCGAGGTGATGAAGCGCTGCGTGGCGGAGATGAACCTGGCCGACATCACCATCGCCTATGGCATGACCGAGACCAGCCCGGTTTCCTTCCAGACCTCCAGCGTCGACCCGTTGGAGCGGCGGGTCTCGACCGTGGGCCGCATCCACCCGCACGTGGAATGCAAGATCGTCGACGAGAATGGCCAGACCGTAGCGCCTGGCGTGCAGGGCGAACTCTGCACCCGCGGGTATTCGGTGATGAAGGGTTATTGGGACGAGCCGGAGCGCACCGCCGATAGCATCGACGCCGACGGCTGGATGCATTCCGGCGACCTGGCGGTGATCGATGCCGAAGGCTATTGCAATATCACCGGCCGGGTGAAGGACATGATCATCCGCGGCGGCGAGAACGCCTATCCGGCGGAAATCGAAAGCTTCCTCTACCGCCACCCCGCCGTGCAGGAGGTGCAGGTGTTCGGCGTGCCGGATCAGCGGATGGGCGAGGAAGTCGCCTGCTGGATCGTGCCGAAGACCGGCCACAGCGCGACGGAGGACGAAATCCGCAACTTCTGCCGCGGCCAGATCGCCCACTACAAAATCCCGCGCTATGTGCGCTTCAAGACCGAACTGCCGATGACCGTGACCGGCAAGCCGCAAAAATTCATCATGCGCGACGCCATGGTCGAGGAACTGGGCCTGGAGGTGGAGAAGACAGCGTAAGCCGCCCCTGTGTGCCGCAAGGCCGGTTGGTGATATCCATACCTCGCGACGAGGCGGCCGAAACCTGGCTTCAATGGGTTCAGCCGCCGCCATCTCCGGTGGCGCGTAGATCGAGGGCCGAACGCAATCGTCCCACACCCCGTTGATAGAGCGTCGCATAGGAGGCCGGTGTCAGAAGGTCGGCGTGCGGCACAAAATCCGGAATGCGCTGGTTAAAGGGGGGCGCCCCGCAGCCGGCGGTGCGGCACTCGGGTTTGCCCTTGGGACATTGGCTAAACGAGCAGAGCCGGCCGAGATAGCGATCGGTCCCCGGCTCGAACAGAAACGTATCGACCTGATGACCGGCGACGCTGACGCCGGTTCCCGCCTCATGGGCCTGACGCAGGGCAAGGTCGCGGGCCCGGCGCAACTCGCCCAGGCGGTCTTGCGAGTCGATCCACACGGCAAGATCGAGATCGCCGCATTCATGCCACAACTCGATGCCTTGCCGGCGGAACTCCCGGAACCGTGGCACCTCCTTCCACAACGGCCTTGCGACAGAGCCGATTACCGCGACGGCCGCAACTTCGGGGAAAGCCATCCAGGCCGCCGTCACGACATCGGCCGCCATGCGAAACTCGCGCTGCCGATCCAAGAGATGGCGGTTTTCCAACTCAATCTTGGCGCGCCGCATGGCCTCACTCCATCAGCACGCGGACGAGAAGATCGACCGGTGAATGCCAGGACGTCGATTGGGCAGTCGACATACGTTCCTCAAGGAAAAGGGCAGCGCGCTCGAGCGCCGGCGGGCCGCCGAGCTCGCGAAGGCGCTTGTAGATATCCAGGGTCGGCATCGCCTCGAAGGCCGGGCAGGAAGGTTCTCCATCGATCCGCGTGCCGCTTCCCATGAGGATCGTACGGTAATCCACAGTGCCGGCGACCTGTGCCAGCACACGGTCCGGCTCAAATGCCAAAATCTCCACCTGGCCATGGCGATAATAGGCCTCGCCGCGTCCGAAAGCCTTGTCACCGGCGAGCGCGCGCAGCGTATCGATGTCGAAATGGGGACTTTTCTTGGCGTTCATGAGATAGGCTGAAGCAGCGGTTCAGTCTCGATGAGGCGCAAGGCCTCCTCAATCGTCACGGCGGAGTGGAGGCGCCGCCACTGCCCGGTATGCCGGCGCCACATCACGTCGAAGCGAACCTCGTCGGTGCATTCCTCCAAATGGTCAGGCGGCAAGCGTTCGATGTTGGCCGGGTGATTTGTAGCCTATCGCAGAATGCAGCCGGCGTGAATTGTAGAAATCTGAGGTGCTGCCGGGTTCGGAGACACCGAGAGCGGCGGTCGACCGGAGAGCAAAAATGAAATGCGTCTCGCAGAAACCGCCAAACCCAAAGTGCCAAAGTAATGCTAATCCTTGGTCTTCTGAAATGCCAGGTCCGGGAACTGCTCGGCGGTGTGAGTCAGGTGCCAGGCGTTGCGGGCGAGGAACACCGGTGCGCCGTCATGGTCCGTGGCGAAGGCGGCGCGGTTCTTGTCCTGGAACGCCTTCAACTCCCGCTCGGTCTTGGCGACCACCCACCTTGCCGTGTGCAGGCCGGCGGATTCGAAGCGTACAGGAATGCCGTATTCGGCCCGGATGCGGTCCGCCAGCACCTCGAATTGCAAGGCGCCGACGACGCCCACGATCCAGTAGGGGTCCATCAGCGGACGAAACACCCGCGCGACGCCTTCTTCAGCCAGTTCGAACAATGCCTTGCCCAGATGCTTGGCCTTCATCGGGTCGGTCGCCATGGCGCGTTGCAGGTATTCCGGCGCAAAGCTGGGAATGCCGGTGAAGCGCAGGTCTTCGCCCTCGGTCAAGGCGTCGCCGATGCGCAGGTTGCCGTGGTTGGGAATGCCCAGGATGTCGCCGGGAAAGGCTTCTTCCGCGACCTCGCGGTCCTGAGCCAGGAACATCAGCGGCGCGGAGATCGCCATCTGCTTGCCGGTGCGCACATGTTTCAGCTTCATGCCCCGCTTGAACTGGCCGGAGCAGAGGCGCACGAAGGCGATGCGGTCGCGGTGCTTCGGGTCCATGTTCGCCTGAATCTTGAAGACAAAGGCGCTGACCTTGTTCTCGCAAGGCTGGATTGAGCGGCCTTCGGTCGGTTGCGTGCGCGGCGGCGGCGCCAGCGCGGCCAGCCCTTGCTGCAACTCATGCACGCCGAAGCTGTTGATAGCGCTGCCGAAATAGACCGGCGTCAGGTGGCCTTCGCGGAACATCTCCACATCGAATTCCGGGCACAGCGCCCGCGCCATCTCCACCTCCTCGCGCAGTTTCGCCACTTTGTCGGCGGGCAGCACCTTGTCCAGCATCGGGTCGTCGATGCCCTGGCAGCGCACGCCGGGGTCCGGCAGGCCATCGCGCGAGCGGGCGACCAGATGCAGACTGTCGCGCAGCAGGTCGTAGCAGCCGAGGAATTCCCGCCCCATGCCGATGGGCCAACTGGCCGGTGTCACGTCCAACGCCAGCGTCTGTTCGATCTGGTCGAGAAGCTCGAACGGGTCGAGCGACTCGCGGTCGAACTTGTTGATAAACGTGATGATCGGGATATTGCGCAGCCGGCAGACCTCGAACAGCTTCAGCGTCTGCGGCTCGATGCCCTTCGCCCCGTCCAGCACCATGATCGCCGAATCAACCGCGGTCAGCGTGCGGTAGGTATCCTCCGAGAAGTCCTCGTGGCCCGGCGTATCCAGCAGGTTGAAGGTGTTGCCCTCGTGCTCATACGTCATGACCGAGGAGGCGACGGAGATACCCCGCTCCCGCTCCACCTTCATCCAGTCGGAGCGCGCACGCCGTTGCTCACCGCGCGCCTTCACCGCGCCGGCCGCCTGAATGGCGCCGCCGAACAGCAGCAGTTTCTCGGTGAGCGTCGTCTTGCCGGCGTCCGGATGCGCAATGATCGCGAACGTGCGCCGGCGCGCAACCTGATCCGCTAAAGCGGCGGTCATGGGATATTCCTGAGGATGGTGAAATGGTGCCCCGCCGAAGATATGTCGCCTTAGGCCAGCGGAAACAAGAGGCGTATTCCCCCGAGCCTGCGGGCAAATGTTTCCCGGCCGCCGCGGAGCGGTGAGCCGGGATCGCTTTATTTCGCGAACACCGGGGGGAGTGGTGTTCGCGCACCGACAGCGGCCCCGGGTCTTCGCTGCGCTTCGCCCGGGGAACATAGGGCTAGGATTTTTCGCCGTGCCGACTACTCCGCCGCCTGGCTCTTCTGCCCGCGCGGGTTGGTCCATTCGGCGAGTGTTTCCCGGCCGCCGCGGAGCGGTGAGCCGGGATCGCTTTATCTCGCGAGCACCGGGGGGAGTGGTGTTCGCGCACCGACAGCGGCCCCGGGTCTTCGCTGCGCT
>CAXBDI010000121.1:0-11406 GCA_963974445.1 uncultured Alphaproteobacteria bacterium | reverse complement strand
ACCTCGACCTCAAACAGCATCTTGCCATCCTCGTTCTCGAACGCGGCCTCGATGGCCTTGCCGCCGATTTCCTTCTCGGCCGTGGCAACGGCTGTCGAGAGCGTCACGGGTGACGCAGCAAGCTTCGCGAACTCGGCCTGGTCTTCCTTGTCGAAGACCTTGGCGATCAAACCCTCGTCGTCGGTCCGCGTGATCTTGCCCGACGCCGGGTCGACGAACACTTCGGACACCTTGTCCTTTGAGACGGTCTTGATCTCGTAAAGGTAGGTGCCTTTTTCGTGCTCCACATCGACCTTCATGGCTCGACCGCCGGTCTGCTTCTCAGCCGCGGCGACCGCCTGCGAGATCGACGTCTTGGCGTTGAGAACGGCCGAGATCTCGTTAGCGTTCTCCTTTTCACCGGAGGACGCAAAGGCGGCGCCGGCGGTGCCCAGGGCAATGACGGCCGCCATCGTGGCGGGAACTAGCTTTGTACGAAACATGGCAATGGTCTCCTGATTTGCGCGTCGGCTTGCCCAATGCAAGCTCGTTACCGCAGATATTTGGAGACCTGAAGTGAGGGTGTCTTTGCCGGAACTATACGGTTTTGAAACCTCAGTTTCCTCTCGGTACGCCCCTGGGGTCAAATTGAGGCGGCGACTTCGCCCGGGCGGGATGGATCTTCTTGAGGAGAGTGAGCGCAGACCAGTCTCCAGACGGCATCGGCCATCAATGGGCTTGGCAAACCTACTATCTTCAGTCGGTCCGATCCGATGCTGGCCTGCCGGACTCCACAATCTGTCTAACAAGAAGAATCTGTTCTTCTTGTTTTTCCAGTAAGTTGTTGAGCTGTCGCTGCCTGAGCTCATCCATCTTTTCGTGCAGCCTCATGATTTCGAGCTCTGCTTTTAGGTTGACCTCGTAGTCGTGGCTTGCCGCAAGCCGGTCTTTCGCGGCTTGCCGGTTCTGCGACATCATGATGACCGGGGCTTGGATCGCCGCGAGCATCGAGAGGATGAGGTTGAGAAAAATATATGGGTATGGATCGAAAGCGTCCTGCAAAGGGAAAAGTATCACCGAGTTGAGCAAGACCCATGCGCTGAGGACGATGCCGAACAGGATGATAAACGTCCATGACCCGCCAAACGCCGAGAGACGGTCCGAAAGACGCTGCCCAATTGTCAGCTTTTCTTCAAATATTCGGTTGAGGTTCTGGCTAATGTGAACGCGTTTGGCGATGCGCGAAATAACTCGGCGTTCGCGCTCGGGCAGGTCGTCGAACCCAGCTTGCAGAAGATGCTCCGCAAGGTCTCGAACGTTTTGATCCATGGTTCTTTCCCTATCTTTCCGTAACATGAGGTTGTGTGCCGGAAGGCGTTCTCCCATAGTATTTAGGTCGGAAATGACGGTCAGGCCAAGCCGCACCATGACCGCGACAAACGCATCGTCCGAGACAACGAGATCGTTGGGGGAAATCATGATGACCGGGATTTTGGTTCTTCAGCCGATCGGTGCCCTGGTGGCTGGGATACTGATTCTCATTTATCCACGAATCTTGAATTACGTGGTCGCCATTTACTTGATCCTCGCTGGATTAATCGGTCTCGTGCCGCACGTCATGGGTTAAGGCCAAGTTCGGGCATGTGTGCGCCGCACCCAGCCTGTCCAAACGTCAAGGGACGGGGGTTCGAACCACCAGGTGCCGGGTCATTCACGAAGAAATACCGCGGGGCCGAGCTTCCCGGAATCATGCCGATGTCTGCGTGCGTTTCTAATGCCCGTAGCCGTCGTGCTCCTTGCCCCAAAAGACTCGGTAATTGAGGGCCGTATAGCCGAGGATTAGAGGAATGAGAATCGCGGCCCCGAACAGCATGAATTCGAGCGAGGAGCTCGATGCCGCGGCCTCCCACAACGTGACGTGAGGCGGCGGAGCATAGGGGAAGAGGCTTATCCCAAGGCCAAGAAAGCAGAGCAGGAACAGAATGATCGACAAAAGAAATGGCATCAACGGCCGCCCGGTTCGGCTAGCCGAAACGATGCCCCAGGCGGTAAGGGCGGTCATGATCGGTACGGGCGAGAGATAGGCCACGTTTGGCCAGGCGAACCAGCGCCCCGCAATTTCCGGATTCTGAAGCGGTGTCCACAGGCTGATCGTGCCGATGAATCCCAACACGACCGCTAAGGCGAGTGGAATGAGATCGCGAAAGCGGCCAGCGAGCGCGCCCTCCGTACGCAGACCGATCCATGTCGCGCCGAGCAGCGCATAGCCCGAAATCAGGGCGAAACCCGTCAGGACTGAAAACGGGGTCAGCCAATCCCAGGCACCCCCGGCGAAGCGGCGTCCCTCGACCTCGACCCCCTGAATGAAGGCGCCAAGCACGACCCCTTGGCAGAATGTGGCAACGATTGACCCGGCGCAAAAGGCTAGGTCCCATTTGCGGTGGCGCGGCTTGGCCTTGAAGCGAAACTCGAAGGCGACTCCGCGAAAGATCAAGCCCATCAGCATTACGATGATCGGCAGGTAGACGGCCGGCAGTAACACGGAATATGTCACCGGGAATGCGCCCAGAAGTCCGGCACCGCCAAGCACCAGCCAAGTCTCGTTACCGTCCCAGAACGGCGCGATGGAGTTCATCATGCGGTCGCGCTCGGCCTCATCGCGTCCGAACAGGAAGAGTATGCCGATGCCCAGGTCATAGCCGTCCAGGATCACATACATGGCGACCGAAAAAACGATTATCCCGGCCCAGATCAGAGGCAGCTGGCTTTCCATGTCAGTTTTCCTCGGTCGGCACTGCGGCCATGGGGCGGCGGGTAAGCGGCGGAGCCCCCGGCGGCGCGGTCTCGTCAAGCGGGCCACGGCGGATCGAGCGCCAGATGTAGATGAAGCCCGCCCCGAATACGACCCCATACACAAGAACGAAAAGGGCCAAGCTAAGGGCGACATTGCCGGCCGGCACCGGGGATAACGCATCGGCGGTACGAAGCTGCCCATAGATGACCCAGGGCTGGCGGCCGACTTCGGCGGTGACCCAACCCGCTATAATCGCGATGAAACCCAGCGGCGCGGCCCAGGTCAGGCCATGGAGGAACCAGCGCGTGTCGTAGAGGCGTCGCCGCGCCGCCAATACGATCGCCACCAGGGCCACGCCGAACATGACGAAACCGATGCCGACCATGATACGGAACGCCCAGAACACGATCGGCACGTTGGGGCGGTCGGCGGCGGAGAAATCCTTGAGACCCCTCACGACACCATTAAAGTCGTGGGTGATGATCAGGCTGCCGAGTTTCGGGATTCCGACCTCGAAACGATTGGATTCCGTTTCCATGTCGGGTATTGCGAACAACACCAATGGCATACCGGCTTGGGTCTTCCAGTTCGCCTCGATCGCCGCGAGCTTGGCCGGTTGATGGTCCCGCACGTTGAGCCCGTGCTGGTCGCCCGCAGCGATCTGGAGCGGCGCGAGGATGACGATCATGGCGAGAGACATCTTCAGCATCGTCCTCGCATGTTCCTCGAATCGCCGTTCGAGCAAGTACCAGGCTCCGACTCCGGCAACGACGAATGCGGTCGTCAGGTAGGCCGCCGTTACCATATGGATGAAGCGATAGGGGAAGGAGGGGTTGAACACGATTGCCCACCAATCTTCAGGCCTCAAAATGCCGTCATCGAGACGAAATCCAGCGGGTGTCTGCATGAAGCTGTTGGCGGAAAGAATCCAGAACGCGGAAATCAGAGTCCCGGTTGCCACCAACAGCGTTGCCGTAAAGTGCAGCCACCGCGGTACGCGGGCCCAGCCGAACAGCATGATCCCCAAAAAGCCGGCTTCGAGAAAGAATGCCGTCATCACCTCGTAGCTGAGGAGCGGGCCGAGGATATCGCCGGCCTTCTCAGTCAACCCGCTCCAGTTCGTTCCAAACTCGTAGGACAGGACAATTCCAGAGACGACGCCCATCCCGAACGACAAGGCGAAAATCGGCGTCCAGAAGCGCAACAGCCGGTAATACCGCTCTTCACCGGAGTTGAGCCACAGCGCCTCGAGCACCGCCAACCAACCGGCAAGACCGATGGTGAAGGCGGGAAAAAGAATGTGAAACGAGATCGTGAACGCAAACTGTATTCGGGCCATGAGAAGGGCATCGAAATCCATACCGAATGAGTCCTTTGAAGACTGCAGGCCCCCGAACCGATGGCCAGATAGCGGATGTTCCTTCTAACGCAGAACTTCCATCTTCAGTGCACCGCGAGCTGCAGCAGATAGACGATGAGCGCCACGCCGAGCAAAGCCAGGAGCACTGCCAACGACACATCTATGACCACGGAAACGCCCCTCATCTCCCGCGATGCTTCCAGCAGTCGACGTAGCGTGAGAAACCGAACCGTGGCGCCGACAATCAAGGCAAGGCCAACCAGAATTAAAGCGAGTCCCGTATATTCGCCGACGTGATCGACCGCAATCAAAGCCTGCGGGGTCTGCCCCGCCATCGATGGGACGGACACACCCAACTTTTCCACGATGAAGCCGAAACCCATGATCGCGACGGCGGTGCGGATCCACGCGAGAAAGGTTCGTTCGTTGGCCGAGTGATCGGCGAAGTTCCTGATCATAGTCTGTCGAGCCCCGCTACTGAGCCGCTGCGGGTAAGGGAGTCGGCTTGGGAAGCTGTTCCGCCGTCAAAGTTTCCTTTTCCAAAAGCACCTTGGCCAGCTTTTCCAGTTCGCCGCGCCGCCGCTCCAGAATGCCTTTTGCCGTGTCGTAGGCTTTGTCGACCAGGTCCTTGGTGGCAAGGTCTATTTCGCGCGCCGTTTCCTCGCTGAATCGGCGGCCGCCCCCCTCCATCGGCTGGCCCAGGAAGGTACCGCGATCGGTCTCGTAAGCGATCTGACCCAGCGTTTTCACCATGCCATAGCGCGTGACCATCGCCCGGGCGATCTCCGTGACCTTCATCAAATCGTCGCTCGCTCCGGTGGAAATTTCATCGAAAAAAAGCTGCTCGGACGCCCTGCCGCCGAGCAGAACCGCCATCTTGTTGTGAAGTTCCGCGGTCGTCATGAGAAATCGGTCCTCAATGGGGCGCTGGAGTGTGTAACCGAGGGCGCCGATGCCGCGTGGAATGATCGACACCTTGTGGACCGGGTCCTGGCCGGGCAGGCTGAGAGCGACGAACGCATGCCCCAGCTCATGATATGCCACGGTCTTGCGTTCCGTCGGGTTCAATAACCGGTTCTTTTTCTCGAGGCCAGCAACGATTCGTTCGATCGCGGCGGTGAAATCCGCCAGCGTTACCAGGTCGCGGTCGTCGCGGGCGGTCATGATCGCGGCTTCGTTGCAAAGGTTGGCGAGGTCCGCGCCGGAGAATCCTGCCGTCAGCGCCGCCACCTGTTCGAGATCCGTGTCCGGGTCGAGCCTAATATTCTTTGAATGAACCCGCAGAATGGCGATCCGCCCGCTCTTATCCGGACGGTCAACCAGCACCTGACGGTCGAAGCGCCCGGCGCGGAGCAGGGCCGGATCCAGGATTTCGGGACGATTTGTCGCCGCGATCAGCACGATGCCGCTGCTCGAGTCGAAGCCATCCAATTCGGTCAAGAGCTGGTTGAGCGTCTGTTCCTTCTCGTCATGACCGCCCGCGAACGGCCCGGCACCTCGGGCGCGGCCGAGCGCGTCGAGCTCGTCAATAAAGATGATGCATGGCGCCGCCTTGCGCGCCTGCTCGAAGAGATCGCGCACGCGGGCCGCGCCGACACCGACGAACATCTCGACGAATTCCGAGCCCGAGATGGAGAAAAACGGCACGGCCGCCTCGCCGGCCACGGCGCGGGCCAGAAGGGTCTTGCCGGTCCCTGGCGGCCCGACAAGGAGCACCCCCTTGGGCGAACGGGCCCCGACGCGTTCGTATTTTCCGGGCGATTTCAGGAAGGACACGATCTCCCTGAGCTCATCCTTCGCTTCGTCCACGCCGGCCACATCGTCAAAGGTCGTCTTGGTGTCCTTTTCGACATAGACCTTGGCCTTGGACTTGCCGATCGACATGAGCCCGCCGATCCCCTGTTTCTCGGCCATGCGGCGCACGATGAACATCCAGATCGCAAAAAATGCGACGGCGGGAATTACCCATGAAAGAAGGTCGCGGATAAAGGTATTCGGGATTTTGCCCGCGAATTTCACGTTGTATTTGGTCAAGTCTTCGGCCAATCCGCGATCGACACGTGTCGCTTCGAAAAACTGGCGGCCGTCCGGCAGAGGTTTCTTGAGTTTGCCCTGCAGGGAATTCGGGCCGACCTGAACCTCTTCAATTTGATCCTTCTTTAGAAGATCTTCAAATTCGCTATAAGGGATGGTCTCGACTTGCGTGTACGATGTCCACCAGCTCTGAATTGCCATCAGGGCAAAAAGGGCCGCGACCACGTACCAGAAATTGATGTGTGCCTTGCGATCCATAATCCTACCTCCCGATGCCTTCAGCCCCGCGTGCCGGCCGCGAGGGGCGACCCGCCAATAAACCGCGCCAGCTATAAGGACCCGAATTGTCGCAACGCCGGTCGTTTTGGTTGGGTCAGTGCTAACCGTTGGTACATATTCATTGACCGTCAACGTCCCACCGGCGAAGGATACGATGTTTTCGTCGAATGCCTGTTTGCGAAAGCCTCTTCATTGGATCGTGGCATGGCCCGAATGGCTCAGCTACCAATGGCGCGGCTCACATTCACACCCAATTCGTAGACCAGTTGGCCGCCGAAATACGCCGTCGTGACGATCAAGAGGGCACCGGTGACTTCGATACCCACCGCGCCAGCTTTACCGCCACGCTCCATCGGCGATCCGCGCCACCAAAAATACCCACGCAGAAGGGCCCAAATCACAATGAACGCGGCCGTCCATGTCCCCAAGGCCTCGTGGGTCTCTAGTTTGACCGCCGCGAAACCGGATGAGATGGCGACGTCGTATGCAAGATCGCCGAACACGTAGGCCACGATGGCGGACAAGCCGGACAATATGGCAAGTCCTGCCGAAATATTTGCAGCGGTGGTCCGGCCCGAAATAGCCTCGCCACGTACGAGTATCACCATGTCGAACGCGGCCAACGTCAGAAAAAACACGATCAGGAAGTGAACGGCGACTGGATGGAGCTGTGCGATGGGAAGCATGATATCTCCCTTTTCTTATACTGTTGATCAGAGAGCGTCGACGACGGCGCTCAGCTTGTCGCGAACCGCCGATGCCAATTTCGCCAGTGCCGGATTGCCAACGCTTGCCATAGAGGCGACCGGATCGATCGCCGCGACTTCAATGACCCCTTCCGAGTGCTGCTGAACGATAACGTTGCAGGGCAGCATGGTGCCGATCTTGTCCTCGGCTTCGAGCGCCTGGTGGGCCAGCGGTGGATTGCAGGCGCCCAGAATGCGATACCGGCGAAAGTCCAGATCAAGCTTTTTCTTCATCGTCGCCTGGACATCGATGTCGGTCAGGATGCCGAAACCCTCAGCCTTGAGCACTTCGGTCACTCGTTCAACCGCGTCATCGAATGACATGTTTTTCAGGGTTTTGGCGAAATAGTAGGTATTGGTCATGGTGTCATGCCTCTTTTGGGGAATTCGGAGCCGTTTTGCTGGGGTGCCAACCGGAGTGGAAGCGGCTTCACTCCATGAACCAGCCATGGCTGACGACGAGCGATTGGCCGGTCAGGGCGTTGGTCGGGAACGACGCGAATAACAAGGCCACCTCCGCCACGTCTTCGATGGTCGTAAATTCCTTGTCGACTGTCTCGCCGAGCATGATCTTGTTGACGACCTCCTCCTCAGAAATCCCCAATTCCTTGGCCTGCTCGGGAATCTGCTTCTCGACCAGCGGTGTCTTCACGAAACCGGGGCAAATGACGTTGGCGCGCACGCCGTGTTCGGCGCCTTCCTTCGAGAGGACCCGCGCAAGACCCAGTAGGCCGTGCTTGGCGGTCACATAGGCGGATTTGAGCGGCGAGGCCTCCTTGGAATGCACCGAGCCCATGAAGACAATCGAGCCGGCCTTCTTCTCGTACATGTGCGGGATGCATGCCTTGGAGGTCAGGAACGCGCCGTCGAGATGGATGGAGAGCAGCTTCTTCCAATCCGCGAATGGAAAATCCTCGATCTTGTGAACAATTTGGATTCCGGCATTGGAAACGAGCACATCGACGCCGCCCCATTTTTTGACAACTGCGGCGACGCCGTCATTCACCGCCTGTTCGTCGGTCACGTTCATGGCGACGCCCATGGCGGTTCCCGGCCCCATGGCGGACAGCTTCTTGGCCGTTTCCTGGGCCGCCTCGAGCCTGAGGTCGGCGATCGCCACGCGCGCGCCTTCCTCGACGTAGCGTCTGGCAATGCCTTCGCCGATCCCGCGCGCGGCGCCGGTGACGATGCAGACTTTGTCTTTCAGTTTCATCGGGTTGTCTCCTTCGATTCCTTTAGGTAGTCGTGTACGACCTCGCCGAGGCCGAGCGTCAGGTCGGTCACGATGTGAACGCCGGACAGGACCTCCAGCACCGGAAGGTCGGCCACGGGTGCGAGGGCATGATGGTGCAGTTCGAGCGCCGCCGGACCGGCCCAGGCGCCCTTGACCGTCAGATCCTTTAGGTAATAGCGGACAAGCTCACAAACCCTCGGCCCGCAGTCGACGTGGGGAATGATCTTGAGCAAAAAACCTGGAGCTTTGAGAGACGCCTCGACCTTCCCAATATCGAGTGTCGTATGCTTGTACCCCATGGTGCCGGTGGCGATTCGGACCGGGCCGTAGTCGAGCGTCCCGAGCAGCGTGTCCTTTTCGACGCGCAGCGATGGTGATGCAAGCTTCTTAGGAAAGCCCCAGATTTCCCGCCCGCCGGCGATCGGCGAATCGTCGTCAAGGTACATCGCGTGGACATAGCCGCCTTGTTGGCCCTCGCAGGTGACCGGAATAACCTGCCCAGACTCTGTGTAACTGCCGAAGCCGGTCGAATCGGGCATCCGGATGAACTCGTACTTAACCAATGGCTCCGCGACCTCCAGCGGCGCCGGTACCACGGCCCGCAGCGACGCGGGATCGGTCCGGTAGGTGATCACGAAGAACTCGCGGTCGACGAAGCGGTAGGGCCCCGGCGGGTAAGATGGACTGGTCAGCGGCATGGCGAAGGCGCGTTGCTTCACTTCATCGATCTTCATGTCCGTTGCCTTCCTTCAGTCTTTGGCGTCGCGGGTGAGGTCGAAGACCGTTACGCCCTCGGTCGGTTTCGCCCGCGCTTGCCAGGCTCTGTGCCGAAGCGTCCGTCGGACGTCCTCGGTTCCGCTCTCCCAATGCTCGTTCACGGAGTGCCGGGAAAACTCGAAATCCTTGGACTGGGTATAATAATTCTTCCGCCGGTGGATCAGATGGACGATCGTCACGGCCGCGTTACAGCTCACCTCCTGCAACAGTCTTGCGTCGGGATCGCCCTTGAGGTTTTCCGGAAGCTTTGCGGCCAGCCGGTGCGCCGCGCGCCGCAGGGACTGGTTTTGGCGGAACACGTCGGTATTGAGGCGCGTCCGGCTGGAGTAGCGTATGTCCTTCTCCCGTTCCGAGACTTCCGAGAGCGTGCGCGGCATCGGCCCGGTGGCGCTGAACAGGTCGACTTGAAAGACCAGCATGTCCGGCCGCGGCACTTCGTCCAGCACGTATTGGAGCGGCGTGTTCGAAACCAGGCCGCCATCCCAGTAGAACTCACCGTCGATCTCGATCGGCGGAAAGCCGGGCGGCAGGGCACCGCTCGCCATGATGTGGTCCGGGCCGATGGGCTGCTGGCGATTGTCGAAATAGGCGAAATTGCCGGTCCGGATATTCACCGCGCCTACGCTGAGGCGCGTCTTTCCGGAATTGATCAGATCGAAATCGACAAGCTCTTCGATCGTCCGTCGGAGCGGTTGTGTTGCGTAGACGCTCAGCGCCTCCGGCGCGCCCGGTGGAAAGGAGATGGCCGGCGGGACGCGCGGTTCGAAGAACCCAGGCAGCCCGAACATGGCCGCGAAGGACGCGCTCGCCTCGTTGAAAAAGGACCGCGCCTGCTCACCAGGTACGACCGGCTCGGCCAATAAGCGGGAAGACAGCATTTCCCAGAAATGTCGCAGCCGTTCGACCCGTCGTTCGGGTGGGTTCCCGGCAATCAACGCCGCGTTGATCGCCCCAATCGATATCCCCGAAACCCAGTCCGGCGTGTGCCCATTAGCGGTTAGTTCCTCATAGACGCCGGCTTGGTATGCACCCAACGCGCCGCCGCCCTGTAATACCAGGACGGTCTTTTCGGGTCTACCGTTCCGATCCGATCGCTGCGTCGGTCTCATATCGATTGGGCTCCTGCTCCCATTTGATGTACGATCTATCGTGGCCATCCGTTGTCGGTTCCCGAATTTAGGACCTCATACTCGCCTTCGATTACGAGTGGTCCGTGCGCCCCGCTGTTTTTTCGAGATTCCAACCACCGGTTTGTCCGATACGAGGCAACGGCGACCAACATTGCGGGAACCATGAATACGGCGACGACAGCGAAGCTCCACGCTGCCAGGACTATCCCGGCCAAGGCAAAGCCAACGGCTGATAGCGGCCCAAGCCTAGACTCACGGCATGTTCCGTCATTGAACTGTGGCATTTCACTCTCCCGGATTATGACAGGTAAACTGACGGCTACCGCCGACACGACGGTCAGCTGCGAATCTGCTGCCAATCCATTCCCGTCAATATGCGTCATGAAGCTGGCATAGACCTGATTGTGACTATACGGTTTGGTAATTTTGAAGCACGAGACCATGCGACACGCACAACGCTCCGGTCGCGCCGATGGAGGCGATTTTGCTCGTTTTCGCGGGCGCTGGGTTCGCTTCGGCCATTGGCCCCGACAGGACAAGCGATCTCAGGCGTGCCGACCTTTGTGGGACCAGGATGCGCCGCATCCGGCCGGGACCGGCGGCAAGGTGAGGTCGGCTAGAGTGAATCAATTACCTATGAATGCTGATACTTGGATCGACCAGCGAAATCATCGGTGTGGGAGAAAATCTCGAGCACCGAATGGGAGGATATTTGTTCTGGACTCGGATTACTGAGGCAGGCTCAAGGTAACGTTTGTCCAAAATTTGACGTTTCAAGCCGCCGCATCGAACGGCTGAAGCGAATACTTTGAGAACAAAACAAGAATATCGACCGGTAGGTTCCGGTGGTTGCGAGCGTCCGCAACCAGATAAGCCCGCCATCTCATTGAGATAGTGGGCTTTCTGATTCTTGGCCGCTGCGATCATCAAGGCGTGGGTACCATATGGGTTCTGACCTAATGAGATGAACGCCCAGTGTCACGATATCCATGGTCCGTTCCTCCGCTTTCCACTGCAAATGTAAGCGGCGGTGGAAAAGTCGGCCACGGTAGCGGCGGGATAATCTCGCTGCG
>CAXBDI010000120.1:0-11558 GCA_963974445.1 uncultured Alphaproteobacteria bacterium | reverse complement strand
CACCCAACTTGCCGCTTAAGCCCAATCACATGTCTCATAACTGTGGACCGGTACAGCCTCGCCTTCCACCCGTGCGCTTTCCAGGTCGATCCGCGACATCGTCAGGTAGATCACCAATGCCAGGATCGCGCCCAGGAACAAGCCGCTGGTAATGACGGTGCCGAGATCGAGCCCACCATTTTCGACCGGCTGCGAGAGGTAGTCGCCGATGGAAGCGCCGAGCGGCCGCGTCAGGATGTAGGCCAGCCAGAAAGACAGGACCCCGTTCATGCCGACACCTTTATAAGCGAGTGCCACCAAACCGATGAGGCCGGCAAAGATCAAAGCCGACGGCGCGTAGCCGAGGCCCAGGCTCTCCGCCATCAGATCGCCTGCGGCTGTACCCAGGGCAAAGGTGAACAGGATCGCCAGCCAATAGAACGCCTCGCGCCGGGCGGTGTAGATCGTGTGGATCGAGAGCGTCCTTTCCGCCGCATACCATATCGCGAAGGTTAAAGCCAAAGCTCCCGCAAATGCCAGGGTCGTGGCTTGCAGAGATACGCCGAAGTTATCGACGAGATTGTCGGTGATGAGTGTGCCGACCACACTGATCAGCACCACGGCCAGCCAATAGGTGCCGGGCTTATACTGGTGCTGCCGGAACTGCAGTACCAGCACCGCCGCCAGCAGCGCGGCCATGATAACCGATGTGCCGCTCAGCCCCAGCCCAAGTGCCTCGTTCAGAAAGTCAGCGGCAGTCTCACCCACCGTGGTCGCCAGAACTTTGATGATCCAGAAATAGGCGGTGATTTCCGGTACTTTGTTGAACAAGACCTGGCCAAGCGATTGGTCGTCTTGGACCGCCGGCGCGCCGGCATAGAGTGTGGAATGTGTCATCTGGGGTATCCTTAACAACAGGCTCGCACGGCGGCTTTTTTGAGCGCTCTGGCGGTGCCGATTGCTTACGACATGGTGAAGGGGAAAAGATGTTCAGGGCCCGGGCTGACCGAAACCTCGTGCAGGCGAGCCCGAAAGCCTCACCCGACCAACCGATAGCGGCTGGTCGGGGTTAGACGGACTAGATTGAAAGACTTAGAGCTGTTTTGCGCCGGTCCATTCGATCGGGCGCTGCTCTAGCGGTCCTTCTTATCGCCACCCTTCTCGTGTTTCTCCGAGCGTTCGTGGTTCTTGTCGTGGTCGTCGTCTTCCTGCTCCACATCAACCACTTTGCCGGTCTTCTGATCGACCTTGACTTCGTAGCTCTTGCCGTTGGCGGTGATCTCCACCTGAATTTGGCCGTTTTCGGTCTCCACGTCGCCGATTGCATAACCCTGCTGGGTCAGTGCGGCGCGGATTTCGGCCGCCGACGTGCCGAGAGAGTCTCCGGCTACCGGGGCGGCGAACGCGGCGAGCGGCAGAAGCATGACGGCACCTGCGATGGCGGCGAGCGGCAGGATGCGGCTGCGCGATTGTTTCGTGGGCATGGGGTGGATTTCCTAAAGCTGTCTTACAGGCCCGACCATTCGGGTCCGCTGCCGACGACATGCCCCCAGCGCTCAAGCGAGACCATTGCTCAAAAGCTCAGGAAGTCCGCCGTATAACCTAGGTTTATGGACGTTGCGGCCTAAAACAGCCCCTCGACCTCACCCGCCGCGTTCAGGCCGATGGCCTCGGCGGCGGGGGTGCGCGGCAGGCCCGGCATGGTCATGATATCGCCGCAGATCAGCACGACGAACTCAGCGCCGGCGGAAAGACGAGCCTCGCGGATTTCGACGGTGTGGCCGGTGGGCGCGCCTTTTGCCGACGGGTCGGTCGAAAAGCTGTATTGGGTTTTGGCCATGCAGACTGGCAGATGGCCGTAACCCTTGTCCTCGAACTGCTGCAATTGCCGGGCGGCTGGGCCGGCGATGTCGATATCGTCGGCGCCGTAAATCTTCTGCGCCACGGTGCGAGCCTTTTCGGCAAGCGGCATGGCGTCGGGATAGATCGGGGCAAAGCTCGCCTGGCCGGAGTCGGCGGTGGCAGCGACGATTTCCGCCAGTTCTGTGGTGCCCTTGCTGCCCTCGGCCCAGTGCGTACAGATAGAAGCCTCGACACCTCGCGCGGCGCAGAATGCCTTGATCGCGGCGTGTTCGGCCTCCGTATCGGCGGAGAAGCCGTTGATCGCCACCACTGGCGGCACGCCATAGCTGGCTACGTTATCCAAATGCTTGCCCAGATTGGCGAGGCCCGCCTCCAGCGCCGCCACGTTCTCGTGGTTCAGGTCAGCACGAGCGACGCCGCCATGGAATTTTAAAGCGCGGGCCGTGGCCACTACTACCGCGGCGACCGGCGACAGGCCGGCCTTACGGCACTTGATGTCGAAGAATTTCTCGGCCCCCAAATCAGCGCCAAAGCCAGCCTCCGTCACCACGTAATCCGCCAGCTTCAGCCCGGTCTTCGTCGCCAGCACGGTGTTGCAGCCGTGGGCGATGTTGGCGAAAGGGCCACCGTGGACGATGGCCGGGTTGTTCTCCAGCGTCTGCACCAGGTTCGGCATCAGCGCGTCGCGCAGCAGCACCGCCATGGCGCCATCGGCCTTCAGGTCGCGCGCCGTCACATAGTGGCCGTCCCGGGTCGCGCCGACAACGATCTGGCCGAGCCGGCGTTCCAAGTCTTCCAACGAATCCGAGAGGCAGAGGATCGCCATGATCTCGCTGGCGACCGTGATGTCGTAGCCGGTCTGGCGCGGAAAGCCGTTGGTGACGCCGCCTAGCGACACGACGATATCGCGCAGCGCCCGGTCGTTCATGTCGACCACCCGCCGCCAGGTCACCCGGCGCGCGTCCAGGTTGGTCGCGTTGCCCCAATAGATGTGGTTATCGACCATGGCGCTCAACAGATTGTGCGCCGCACCGATGGCGTGCATGTCGCCGGTGAAGTGCAGGTTGATGTCCTCCATCGGCACCACCTGCGCATAGCCGCCGCCAGCCGCCCCGCCCTTCTGGCCGAAGCAAGGGCCGAGCGAGGGCTCACGCAGGCACATGATGGCGTTCTTGCCGATGCGGTTCAACCCGTCGCCGAGCCCGACCGTGGTCGTCGTCTTGCCCTCGCCCGCCGGCGTCGGCGTCATGGCGGTGACCAGGATCAGCTTGCCGTCCGGCTTCTCCGCCAGGCCCGGCACGCGGCCGAGTGCGATTTTCGCCTTGGTTCGGCCATAGGGCTCCAGCGCCTCCTCCGGCAGGCCGAGCCCGGCGGCGATTTCGCCAATTGGTTGCATCTTCGCAGCGCGGGCAATTTCAATATCGGATGGAACGGACAATGCGCAAGGGCTCCCATGGCAAAGACTTTGTTGCCTGGGAAACTAGCGCCATGCCGCCGATTCGGCGATGGGACTTACACGACCGGCTGAAAACCGCTGTCGCCCTGGCTCAACCATTCCAAAACTCCCGTGGCGATGCCGAAAAAGGCACCGTGTGTCGTCAGCGTGCCGGCCTTGACCCGCTCGGCTACAAAGGGAAAGGCGTTGAGTTGCTGCAAGGAATGGCGCACCGCCGCCCGCTCCAACACCCGCGCCGCCTCCGGCGCCGGCAGGCCCTGCGGCATCGATTCGTAGGCCGGCGCCAACAGCGAGGCCCAACGGGCGATATAACGGCCAGCCACGGCTTCGCCCATCGCACCATCCACATACGCGCGGACGCCACCGCACTGGGCGTGCCCCATGATCACTACGTGCTGCACTTTCAGCACAGAGACCGCAAACTCAATGGCAGCGCTGGTGGAGCGGAAGGCGTTGTCATCTGCCGGCGGCGGCACCAGATTCGCGACGTTGCGCAGTACGAACAACTCGCCCGGCCCGGCGTCGAAGATCATGGCCGGGTCGGCGCGGCTGTCGCAGCAGGCGATCAGCATGACGGCCGGCTCCTGACCTTGCTCCGCCAGATGACGATAACGCTCGCGGGCCTCGGTGAATCGCCCGGTGCGAAACCGCTGGTAGCCGGCGTGCAGGTCGTCAATCGTGCGGATACTGGTCATGGCAAGGCCTCTCTCAAATGTCAGATGACGGTCTGGCGAAGGGAATGACAGGCTGACGCTTGTCAGCGGCAGGGGGCGAGGCTAACGTCTCGCGCAGCCTATGTAGTCATTCCCAAGGAAGCGCCCAAGATGGCAGAAACGAAAGTTGAGTCCGAAATTCCTGGAAAGGTGTTTCAGATAGAGGCACCGGTCGGCACCAAGGTCGAGGAAGACGATCCGATCGTGATCGTCGAGAGCATGAAAATGGAGATTCCCATCGGTGCGCCATGTGCGGGCGTCGTGAAGGAAATCCTGGTGGAAGAGGGCGACCCTCTGGAAGAAGGCGACGAGGTTGCGGTGATCGAGAATTAGAGCGGCGGCCGATCAAACGGGTTCATTTGAGCGGGGGAAGCCGCTCTGGTTTCATAGAGTTAACACTATCTTTGGCACTTTGGGTTTGGCGGTTTCTGCGAGGTGCATTTCACAGTGTGGCCATCGCAGGGGCGGAGGCCGTGCGAAGATGTCCAGGATCGCTTGTCTGACGGCCGGCATGCCGGGTTGTGGCGGTGGACCTGCCACTCTTTTTTCCGTCCCGCTGCTTTGAGGTGGCGAGCATGCGGAAGGCTTCAGACCCCTCCACGATACGCCACCTCCCTTTCATCTCATCACCCAGTTTCGGCTATAGCTCGCGCTGCAATGTCGAGGAGAAGTGGCCGCCGGTCTAGCCTAAGTTAGGCCGGCCCCTGGCGCAGCCGTGCGCGCTTAGCTTTCGGCCGCTAGTCGTCTTCCGGATTTTCGTCCAGCAGGTCTGCTTGGACGCTATCCTGAGCGGAGCGGCGGGGTGGCGTCAGCCCGAGATGGCTCCAGGCATGGGTGGTCAGCATTCGGCCTCGCGGTGTGCGCGCGACAAAGCCTTCCTGCATCAGATAGGGCTCGATCACCTCCTCGATGGCATCGCGGGCTTCCGATAGCGCCGCGGCTAACGTCTCGACGCCAACCGGCCCGCCGGCGTAGTGCTCGGCGATCACGGTCAGGTAGCGGCGGTCGGCCCCGTCCAGCCCGCGCGCATCGACGCCGAGCCGCTCCAACGCCCGGGCGGCCAATGCGTAGGTCAGGTTTCCCTCGGTTTCCACCAGCGCGAAATCCGCGACCCGCCGAAGCAGGCGGCCAGCGACACGCGGTGTTCCACGGGCGCGCGCAGCGATCTCTGCGATGCCGTCGGCATCGGCTTTCAGGCTCATCAGACTCGCTGCGCGGGCGATGATCGAAGAGAGTTCGGCGTGGGTGTAAAATTCCAGCCGGATCGGAATGCCGAAACGGTCGCGCAGTGGAGTGGTCAACAATCCCATCCGCGTTGTGGCGCCGATCAGGGTGAATGGCTGTAAATCGATCCGCATGGTCCTGGCCGCCGGGCCTTCGCCGATGACCAGGTCGAGTTTGAAATCTTCCATCGCAGGGTAGAGGATTTCCTCGACCACAGGACTGAGGCGATGGATTTCGTCGATGAACAGAACGTCCTGCGCTTCCAGGTTGGTCAACACCGCCGCCAGATCGCCGGGCCGGGCGATGACCGGGCCGGAGGTCATGCGGAAGTTGACGCCCAGTTCCCGAGCCACAATCTGCGCCAGCGTCGTCTTGCCGAGCCCGGGCGGACCGTAGAACAGCAAGTGATCCATCGCTTGCGCACGTTGCCGTGCTGCCTGAATAAATACTCTCAGGTTCAGGCGAGCCTCCGCCTGGCCGGTGAAATCGTCCAGCGATTGGGGGCGCAATGCGCGGTCGTCGGCCGGCGTCTCGTCTTCGATTTGGGCCTCGGGACGCAAAAGGGGATCGGGGTCGGTCATTCCGGGTCCTTAAAGCGGACGGCCAAGCGATTTCAGCGCCGCCTTTATCAGATCCTCTGCGGCTGGGTTCTCCGAAGAATGCGCTGCCTCTACGACGGCGCGGGCAGCCTCGGTCCGATCATACCCGAGGTTGACGAGCGCCGACAGCGCATCCGCTGTCACGGCTGCCGGATTGCTTTCTGGGTCGAGCGGGATGGACGGTGTCGCTGCCGGAATTGCGGTGCCGGTCGTTCGCGGCGAGGCATTGCGGTTGGCCTGCGCGCCCAAGGCCATCACGGCGGGCGCTTTGTCCTTCAATTCGTTGACGATGCGCGCAGCAAGTTTCGGTCCTACGCCCGGCGCGGAGCGAACGGCGCCGGTGTCGCCCAAAGCAATGGCCCGGCTGACCCCGTCCGGCCCGAGCGCCCCTAATATGGAGAGAGCCGCCTTTGCCCCCACGCCTTGAACGGTGGTCAGCAAGCGATGCCATTCCCGTTCGGCCACTGTGCGGAAACCCAGCAACTGCAAGAGGTCTTCCCGCACCAATAGCTCGGTATAGAGGCTCGCCACTTCGCCCGGTGCCGGCAACGCGGCGAGCGTGCCGGGGGCGCAGTAGAGGATATAGCCGACGCCTGCCGTCTCTATCAGCACATGATCGTCACCGATATAGTCAACGAGGCCAGTGATCTTCCCAATCATCGGTTGGCCGCCATGGCGGTCGCCAGGCGCTGCGCCGCGCTGGCGCTCCAGAGGTGGCAGATGGCGATGGCCAGAGCGTCTGCCGAGTCGGCGCTTGCCGGGTTTACGCCCGGCAGCAGCAGCCGAATCATGTGCTGCACCTGCGCCTTATCGGCATGGCCGACGCCGACAACGGCTTTCTTGACGGAATTCGGCGCGTATTCAGCGACTGGCAGGCCGGCCCGCGCAGGCACCAGCAATGCGACCGCTCGCGCCTGGCCGAGCTTCAGCGTTCCGGCAGCGTCCTTGCTGACAAAGGTTTGTTCGACGGCTGCGGCCTCCGGCGAATGGGCCTCGATCACGTTCTGCAATTCGTCATAGAGGCGGGCCAGGCGCTCTGCCAGGTTGCCGTCGCCCGATGTGCAGAACCCGTCGCCCACGTGAACCAGCCGGTCGCCGTGCGCCTCCACCACGCCCCAGCCCGTGCGGCGCAGGCCGGGGTCGATTCCGATTACTCGCATGCATGCTCCAGCATATTCCGCCTCTATCGCCGGATGAGTGCGCTCGCGCGGGCCGTGAGCCCCAGCAACCTACATTCGATTCGCCGGAGCATAGCGCGGAAATCGAGGCATCGGCGGCGGTGAAGGCAATTTCACTGGATGCTTTTCAGAGGCGCTCTGTGCCTGCCGCCGGTTGGCAAGGACGTGTGCCAGGTTGTCTGGTTCCGAGTGTGCTGGTCGTCCCGCTATTCCACGGTCACCATGATACGCCCGCTCATGACCGGCGGATTGTGGGGAATGTGGTTCAAGTCGCCCAGCAGAAGCTGTAATGCGTGGGTCCCTTTCGGCAGGTCCATCGTCACCTGCGTTTTGCCGCCGCCAAAATGTTTGTGCTGGCCGTCTGCTGGCAATGGATAGTCGAGCTCCTCGCCGGCCGGCGGCTGCGCATCGATCAGCAGGTGGTGGTGGCCGGTATCCGGCTTTTCGATTCCCGCAGGTGCGACGCCCATGCCAACCAGACCGAACCGGATCAACACGGGATTCTGAACGGTGTCGCCATCCTTCAAGTTGATGAAATAGACGTTGGCGTCCGGCGGCGATGGCGTCTCGCCGGCCCACGCGGGCGAGTTCAGTGTCGCGGCCAGAATCGCGATGGTTGCGATGCGCAGCATGGTGAGAGCCTCCCTAGATTGGCAGCGGGTGGTTTGCGCCGCAGATCGTGGGCGGCCGGCATCGCTTCTACACGGACCGGTGTCGCACGGTGGCTCTTGCAGATCGAACCCAGCCTATCCATGCTGCCACGGCACGTAACAAAATGACAAGAAGGTTCGGAACCCATGTCCGACGGCACAGGCACAGTTGCACCGACCAAGGCGTTGCAGATCGATGAGGATCGGCTGGCGGAATATCTACGAGGTGTGTTGCCCGCCGCCGCTGGCGCGATGCGGTGCCAATTGTTCAGCTACGGCCAGTCGAACCCGACATATTTCGTGCGCTTTGACGATGCCGCCTACGTTGTGCGCAAGCAGCCGCCGGGCGAACTCCTGCCGTCGGCCCACGCCATCGACCGGGAGCATCGGGTACAGAGCGCTCTGCACGATCAAGGCTTTCCCGTCGCCCGCCAGTACCATTATTGCGAAGACGCAAGTGTCATCGGCACGCCCTTCTACGTCATGGAGAAAATGGAGGGGCGGGTCTTCACGGACTCCAGCCTGCCGGGCTGTTCGCCCGAAGACCGGCGCGCAATGTACCTGCATATGACCGAGACGCTGGCGCTGCTGCACTCCTACGATCCGGCCGGCATCGGCCTCGGCGACTACGGCAGGCCGGGCAGCTATTACGAGCGGCAGTTCCGGCGGTGGTCGCGCAATTTCCTGGAGACCAAGACCCAGGATATTCCAGAGATGGATAAGCTGATGGCTTGGCTGCCCGACCACATGCCGGCGGGCGACGAGGTGCGGATCGTCCACGGCGACTACCGGGTCGGCAACATCATGTTCCATCCGACGGAGCCGCGGGTGATTGCGGTTTTCGATTGGGAGATCTCAACCCTCGGCCATCCGTTGTCGGACCTGGCCTATATGTGCATCCTTTACTTCACCCGCTCCGACGAGTTTTTCGGCATTCGCGACCGGGATCGGGAGGAACTTGGCATTCCGCCGTTCGAGGAGGTGATCGAGCACTACCGAAAGGCGGCAAACCGCGCCGATACGATCGGCGACGCGCACATGGTGCACGCCATGTTCCGGTTTGCGGCCATCCTTGACGGTGTCCGGGCCCGCGGCCTTGCCGGCAACGCCGCCAGCGAAGACGCGGAAGAGGTAGGGCGGCAGGGCGTCGCGCTCGCCCGTCGCGGTTGGGAAGTGGTCGAGCGCAGTGGGTGAGCGGCCCTGACCTTAAGAGGCCTAAGACGCGCGGCGAGCCCGTCTGTATCGCTCCACACTAGCGGCCGGCCACACGGTCCGCCTGTCGTAGTATTCCGGCACAGCCCGCACGCCCACCGGCAATTGCAGCCACGGTTGCTTCGATGCTGTGTAGATGTGGACGTCTGGCGGACATTTTTCCGGATTGTCGAGCGTGCCGACGCGGATAGACGCGATGCCCGGGCCGCCGCCGGAGTAATGACTCCAGACCGCAACGCGACAGTCCGGGCAGCGAACGATAATTTGTCTCTTACCGCTTTCAGATGGGGTCTGAATGGCTTCAGGATCGCCTGATATGAGCTCGACCGAAGACCGTTCAACCATCGCATTGACGGCGAAAGCGCTGCCGGTTTCCCGCTGGCACCAGCGGCAGTGGCAGCAATGCACGATCATCGGCGCGGCGGTGAGCCGGTACCGCACCGCGCGGCACGCACAGCCGCCGTCTGCCTGAAACTCGTGATCGCCCGTCATATCTGCTCCTGCAATTGCTTTACCATCGACACATCGTCAGTCGGATCAGCGGAACGCGACCTGTACCTGCATCGCGGTGGTGCCCTCCGGTGTTAGGCTCCAGCATTCGCAGCCGTTGCCATCGGCGCTAGGCTTGCCGACCAGCTTGATCGGTGTGTTGGCGAACAGAGGTGCACGGGCGCGCATGCGATAGCTCGCAATCGTCTTGCCGGGGTTCATGTCGCGCACGAAATTGATCAGCAGCGTCGACAACAAAGGCCCGTGCACGACCAGCGCCGGATAGCCTTCGACCTCTTTCGCCCACGGGGTATCGTAGTGGATGCGATGGGTGTTGAAGGTCAGGGCGGAGAAGCGGAACAACAGCGCCTCGTCGCAAACCTTGGTCGTTTCCCATACCGTATCGGACGGCGGCTCTTCGCGCTTCGGCACGCCGGAACTCGCGCCCTCCTGCACCGCCTCTCGGAATGCGGTGCCCCGCTCCTCCTCGACCGCGAGGCCATTCGGGCCATAGATGCGCGACACAACGGTCGTGAATACCAGGGTGCCGGTGGAGCCACCCTTCATCTGGATGTCCGTCAACTCCGTCTCGCGCCGGCAGACATCGCCGACCCGCAATGGCTCGTGAAAGGTCCAGGTCGTACCGGCGAACATGCGGCGCGGCAACGGCACCGGCGGCACGACACCGGAGGACGTTGGCGCGCCGTCCGGCCCCAACTCGCCCGGCCGTGTGGTTGGCAGAAACCAGAATTGGTGCCAGCCTGGTGGGATCGGCGTTCCGATCTCCGGCTGAGCCTCGTCCCGGTCCAGCGCCGCGTTCATAGCAGCCATTGGCCAAGCGGTAATGGTATCGCGATCTTCCACTTTGGCGCCGATATGGCGGCGCAGAGCGTCGATGTCTATTGCGGGCGTGACGGTGTCAGGCATCTTGGCGTTCTCCTCTATTCGCGTCATGTTACGGCGGATCAAGACCCTACGGAAGACTTTGGACGCCCCTGGAGGAATTTAACGATGCGTGTGTTTGCTCAATTGCCCGTTGCCGAATGGACCAAAACTGCCGAAGCAGCCCGCAAGGCAGAGGCGGCTGGATACGATGGCGTCTCGTCGTCTGAATTAGCGCACGACCCGTTCATGCCTCTGGCGATAGCCGCGAGCGTGACGGAGCGGGTCAAACTAAACACGTCGATTGCGGTCGCGTTTCCGCGCTCGCCGATGGTGGTCGCCAATATCGGGCACGACCTGCAAACGAATTCCGGTGGCCGTTTCGAACTGGGCTTGGGAAGCCAGGTCAAGGGCCACAACGAGCGGCGGTTCTCCGTGCCGTGGCGTGACCCGGTGGGCCGCATGCGCGAGTACATGGAATCTTTGCGCGCCATCTGGCGCTGTTGGGATCGGGGTGAGAAGCTGCGCTATTCGGGCGAGCACTATAATTTTAGTCTCATGACCCCGGAATGGTCGCCAGAGCCAAGCCCGCATGGTCCGGTGCCGATTTCCGTGGCCGCTGTCGGGCCGGATATGCTGCGGATGGCCGGACGGGTGGCCGATGGTGCGCGCCTGCATGGCTTTTGCACGCGCAGGTATATCGAGGAGACCTGCATGGCGCGGATCGCAACAGGCCTCGAGGCCTCGGGCCAGAAGCGTGAGAACCTGGAAATATCCGGTGGCGGTTTTGTTGCTACCGGCAAGGATGAAGCGGCTGTCGCGGAGAGGATGGAATGGGTGCGCTATCGCGTCGGCTTCTACGGATCGACCCGAACCTATCTGCCGGTGTTTGCGGCGCACGGTCTGGAAGATTTGGGCCTGAAGCTGCACAAATTATCGGTCAACGGCAAATGGAACGAATTGGCAGCACAGGTGCCTGACGACGTGATCCGCCTGTTCGCCGCAGTCGGAACCTACGACGAACTGCCGGCGGCCATTGCCGAACGCTTTGGCGGGGTTGTCGATGTCATCCGCCTGGAGATGCCCGACGATCTGGATGCCGGCCGGCACGCAGAACTGGTTTCGAAAATCCAAGCCATTCCTTCGCCGTTCGAAGGCTTCAAAGTATAGCTTGGGATCGGAACCTCTCGATGCGCCTTTAGAGGAATCTCGGTTAAGGCTCTGGCGCTGCTGTAATTTTGCGCTCGCGCAGCAAAACCATGTCGATAGCAAACCGAGTTGACCGGTTTTGATAGCACATTAATTGTCCGCTG
>CAXBDI010000119.1:0-11683 GCA_963974445.1 uncultured Alphaproteobacteria bacterium | reverse complement strand
ACTGGCCGACTTTTACGCCGCCACAGTGGCAGGTTTTTACTCCGCCGTTGACACTCGACCGTGGTACGCGAGCGGTCCACGGTCTACAGGCATGGGTTGGTTGGAGGTGGATGTCGTCGCGATCCATTCATAGTGTGAATCACGATTTGCACGCCTGCACAAGGGGGTGGGTAGTTACACGAAATTCATCAATATTTCTTGCCTCGTCTATCAAGAATTTGATTTCACTATTTAATTTTTGTCGGTACTCGTCTCGTTCAATGTCAGTGCCAAAACAGTAATTTTAAGAGTAAGTAGGACTTCACACCATCTTAGAACAGATTCGCTCGCAACAGATTACAAGATAGCTTTTTTGATAAAAAGGCCAACATTTGATCCTCAGAGCGCCGCCCGCACCTTCGGAAATACCTCCTTTGCCATCAGGTCGAAGGTTTCCAGCACCTGGGTTTGGGGCATGCCGACGCCTTGGACGCTCATGATCATGTGGTTCACGCCCAGCTCGCTGTGATAGCGCAGCATCTCCTCCGCCACCTCGTCCGGGTCGCCCACGATGAAGCGGTCGCGGGCCAGTTCTTCGTATTCCATTGAGATGTCGCGGTCGTCAGCCGCCATCGCCTTATCCTGGCCCCAGGTGACGTAGGCGTCGTACATGCCTTTCAGGTAGGGCGCGGCGATGCGGACGGCCTCGTCATGGGTCGGCGCGCAGAACACCTCGCGGCGGATCGGCAATTCGTCCGGGAAGGGTTTGCCGATCCGATCCAACTCGCCGCGGTAGATCTCCATCTGGCGCTTGATGGTCTCCAGCTTCTGGTGCGGGTTGATGTACCAGCAATCGCCGAGCCGCGCCGCCCGCTTGACCGCGTTATCGACGTTGGCGCCGATCCAGATCGGCGGGTGCGGGCTCTGCACCAGCGGCACCGAGATCGTTGCCTCGTCCAACTCGAAATGATCGCCGGTCATGGAGACCTTATCCTCGGTCCAGAGCCGGCGGATCGCCTCCAGGTTTTGGGTGAAGCGGCGCACGCCCTCTTTCTTCTGCACGCCGAAACCCTTGTACTCGACCTCGCGGTAGCCGAGGGCTGCGCCGAAAATCACCCGGCCGCCGCTCATCAGATCCATGGTGGCGAAGTAATCGGCGATCTCCATCGGGCTGTGCAGCGCCAGCAACACGATGCCGGCGTTGAGGCGCATGTTCGGCGCCTCCGCCATGACGCGGCAGAGGTAGGGGATCTGCATCATCTCCCGCTGCGGCCAGGTGGAGAAATGCGAACCTTTGGTGATGGAATCGTAGCCGAGCGCGTTCAGAACGCGGGCCTGCTCCATCAATTCATCGAAGCGCGCCCGCATGTCTTCGTCCCAGTCGAAGATGCCGCGCTGCATGATGCCGAACTGCATTTTGGGGAGCATGAGACCAAGACCTCGGTTGCGCACAGGATGCCCCACCATACCCGATCGCACCCAGCATGAGTAGAGAGCGCGGTCCAAAATGCTCAAGAGAAGGCGGCGATCGATATCCTTTCGGATGGATCAGTGGTCGGGGAGCCCGGGTTCGAACCGGGGACCTCTAGTTCCCAAAACTAGCGCGCTACCAGACTGCGCTACACCCCGTCACTGTCCGCCAGGATTTACGCTCGGAGCCGCGCCCGATCAATGGCAAACGCCGGGGCGATGCAATTGACCGCACGGGTTTCGGCTTGGCTGAGGGCTTTGCACTAAGTTCGCAGCAATGCACGCGTCAATTTCAGCAGTGTCCGGGCGCTGTCGTCGCCGAGCTTTTGCCTCAACTGCGCCTGAGCCTGTGTCGGGGACTCTGTCATGGCCTATACCTGTGCATCTACACGCTCATCTGCAATGCAAAGCTCACGGGTTCGCGGCCGGCGCCTCGGCCGCGTGCTGCATCACCGCCGGCCGCGCCAACTGCCGCAATTCCGACCAATACCAACCGGCGACGCAGAGCGCGATAAAGCCCTCGGTCGCGATGATGCTGACGGCCGTGGACGCGCCGAACAGATGCGCCAGAAATCCCACATGGAGGATGCCGAGCGGGCCGAAGCCGATGCACATGGCTAAGACACCCATAACCCTATTGCGCCGCTCCGGCGGGGTGTTGGCGAGGATCATGGCGCTCTGCATCGTCGCAAACCCGGCGATACCGAAACCGCCGAGGAACAGCACCGGCAGCGCCATCCAGAAGGTGAAGGAGACGGAGAACAGCAGGATCGCCGCCAGATAGATCAGCGAGCCGAACCAGAAAATTCGCCCGAACATCACCGGCGTTGCGTTGAAGGCGATCGCCAGCGCGCCGATGAAGGCGCCGCTGCCCTCCGCCGACATCAAAATGCCGATGGGGAAGGGAGTCAGGCCCAGATCGACCCTGCCGATCACCGGCACCATCGAGACGTAGGAAAATCCCCAGAGGTTGACGACGATGGTCACCACCAGGGCCGCCTGCACCATGCGGGTCGCCCGGATCGTCGCCATGCCGTCGCGCATGACGCTGAAGATCGACGTGCCGCGGCCGCTGATCTCGCCGCCGGCTTTGACCGGTATCAGCAGGAACGCGCCTAAAGCATATAGGATACAGCCAAGATAGAATGCGCCGTAAAGACCAACGAACTCCAGCAGCAGGCCGCCGACGCTCGGACCTAACATGCGGGTGAAGTTATTGGTGGAGGACTCCAGGCCCATCGCCGCGCCGATGCGGTCGTTACCGGCGATCTCTCCGATCATCGTGCGGCGCACCGGCATCTCCATCGCCCAGAAGAGGCCGCTGATCGCGGCGCCGATGCCGACATGAACCAGCGTGATCACTCCGAGGTAGGCTGCGGTGCCAAGCACCGCGTACAGCACGCCGATGCAGATGATGCCGCCCATCAACAACTGCTTGCGATTGACCCGCTCTGCCCAGGCGCCGATCACCGCGCCGAACAGCAGCATTGGCAGCATGCGCAGGAACAGCATGGTGGCGACGATCAGTGGATCGCCGGTTATCTGGTGGGTGTAGACGCCGACCGCCAGCACATCCAGCCAGCGCATGACGCCTACCAGCGCGCCCGCCATCCAGATGTGGCGAAACTCATACTCTTGCAGCAACGACCACGGGCCGGCACGTAACGGCATGGACACGGCGATTGGGCGCTTTCCTCGGGACGGGAGCTTGCTATGCTTATGATCTCATTCAACGCTGGAACGCCCGCGCTGTCACGCCCGATCATCTGAATAAGAGATAATCAAATGCCTACTATCGATGCCGAACCTCTCCGCGCCGTCGTCCGCGCCATGTGCAAGGCCGCGGGCTCTAGCGACTATGAGGCAGGGCTGGTCGCGGAAAACCTAGTCATGGCCAACCTCAGCGGCCACGACTCACATGGCGTCGGCATGCTGCCGAACTATTTTGACGGCATTGCCTCCGGCGCGCTGAAGCTGAACCAGCACGCGACGGTCGCCAGGGACGAGGGGGCGGTGATGGTAGTGGACGGCAATGCCGGCTTCGGTCAGGTCATCGGCAAGGAGGCCTTCGACATCGGCATTGAAAGGGCGAAGGAGCGGGGCGTCTGTGTGCTGGCGATCCGCAACAGTTACCACCTCTGCCGCATCGGCGCCTGGGCGGAGCAGTGCGCGGAGGCAGGCCTGGTCTCAACCCACCACACCAACGTCATCGGCCATGGTGCTATCGTCGCGCCGTTTCGTGGCACCGACGGGCGCTATGTCACCAACCCCTACACGGCAGTGATGCCGGCCACTGAGAAAAACCCGGCGACGCTGCTGGACTTCGCCACCAGCTTTGTCGCCGCCGGCAAGATCCGCGTCGCCCGCAACAAGGGCGTGCTGGCGCCGGAAGGGGCGCTGATCGACCACACGGGGCGGCCGACCCGCGACCCGAACGTGCTGTATGAGGAGCCGAAAGGCGCACTCACCTCGTTCGGCGCACACAAGGGCTATGGCATGGCGCTGATCAACGAGTTGTTCGCCGGCGTCCTCTCCGGCGGCGGCACCAACCGGCCGGAGACCAACCGCGACCCGCAGGCGACGATCAACTGCATGCTGTCGGTCATCATCGATCCGGGGCGCCTGGTCGACCGGGCGTTCTTCAACAGTGAGGTCGACGCGACCTTGGAGCATGTCAAAGCCTCGCCGCCGGCCAACCCGGATCAGCCGGTGCTGGTGCCGGGTGATCCGGAGCGCGCGATGCGGATCGAGCGTGGTGGAGCCGGCATCGAAGTAGACGACGAGACCTGGAAGCAAATCCAAGAACGCGGCGCAATGTTCGGGCTCAGCGCTGAGGAGATGAACCGGATCGGTGAGATTGCCTGACTGAGAGAAAGGAAAACCACCATGATTTTAACCACGGACCAACGCGGTCAATACGAACGCGAAGGCTATGTCTATCCGGTGCCGGTGCTCTCCGCAGCCGAGGTCGCCGATCTGCGGGCGCGGCTGGAAGCGGTCGAGCGGGCGCAGGGCGGCAAGTTGCAGCCGCAGCAGCGCTCGAAGTCGCACCTGCTGTTCAAATGGCTGGACGATCTGATCCGTGACCCGCGCATCCTCGACCCTATCGAGGAATTGATCGGCCCGAACATCCTCTGCTGGAACACGCTATTCTGGATCAAGGAAGCCGGGTCGGAGAGTTTCGTCTCCTGGCATCAGGACACGCGCTACTGGGGCCTTTCCAGCGACAAGGTCGTTACCGCCTGGCTGGCGCTGTCGCCGGCGAGCGTGGAGGCAGGCTGCATGCGCGTGATGCCGCGCACCCACGTGGGCGATGTGCTACGCCACGAGGACAAGTACGACGCCGCCAACCTGCTGACCCGCGGCCAGGAGATCGTCGAGGGCATCGATGAAGACCGGGCGGCCTTCATGCCTTTGCAGCCGGGCGAGATGTCGCTGCACAATTACCGTTTGGCGCATGCGAGCGGGCCGAACCATGCCGGCGACCGGCGTATCGGCGTCTCTATGCACTTTATGCCGGCCGAGACGCAGCAGGAGGTAGGCGAGTGGGATTCGGCGGCGCTGGTGCGCGGCGAGGACTCGCATCGGGCCTTTCACCACACCCCGGTACCGGCACGCGATTTCGATCCCGCCGCCGTCGCTTTTCACGAGAAGGCGGCTGCCGCCATCGCCCGGATCGTCTACGAGGGTGCTGCGGAAAATACGGCGAAGCTGTAGCGGCGCGACAGTTTGTCGTCTCAGGCGGGCGCAGTTCGCAGCCCGCCAGCGATGCGATTGACGGACTGACTGCTCTGGCGAGATGGTCGGGCAACATTGCTTATAAATGCATCGCCGGATTGTCAGCCGCCGCCGGCTCCCGTCGCGATCCCGACTGGACCAGGCTGCCGGCGATTTCGGCGAGCGCCAAGAAAACCCTGAGCCAAACCGAGCGAAACTCACGGGCGGCTAGCTGTTGTCCATCTGCGTCAGCGCGTTCTTGAACATTTTGCGGCCGCGATTGACCGCCGGCTTGCCTTCAGTGGAAGCCTGCTCGCGCATTTGCAAGTGGAACTGCTCGGCGACGGCCTTGATCCGGTTGAACCGATAGGTCAGGTCTGGCTTGGCGGTCGCGACCGATTCCGTCGCCATCTCGGATGAGGTGTGGGCGCGAAAAGTGCTGCTCTGATCGGCATAGGCCGCCGAAGTGGCAACAAGGGCAACCGTAATGGCTGCAATCGCCCAAGTCGTTTTCGCCAACACTCGCACTTCGATCGCTCCTTTTCATCAGTAATGTTTCGTTTACCATACTGAATATAGAGCGGTCGGCGCGGGCCGCCTGTAACCTACGTCACAGGTTCAGCCAATTGTTCAGCACTGTGCGAAACGGCTAGAGCGGCGTTACCCAGCGCTGCCCCGCCTCGCGGATAGGCAGTGTCATGGCGATCGGGTCCGGCCCATAGTCGGCGCAAAACGCCAGGAACCGGTCTAGCAGGTCGAGCGCCCGGTCGCCGCGCTTGGTCAGCTTCGGCTCGCCATGGTGGATGTCGGTGACAATGGCGAGCCGCAGGTCGGCGCGCATTTACAGCGCATCCTTCGGCAGCATGGCGTGGATGCCTTTGTGCTGGTTGACGATCTGGCTGATGCGCAGGTCGCAGGTGATCGAACAGAGCGCGTAGGCCTGCTCGCGGCTGAGGTTGCGGCGCTCGCAGATCAGGTCGATCATCGCGCGCAAAGCCTGTTTTGCGGCGGTGTCGAGATCGGGATCGATGCCGAATGTCATGAAGTGGGTGGCGGTCTCCGCCATCGGCATGACCAGGCTCATATCCTTGCGCACGGTCAGGCGAAAATGCCCGGTGAGGTTGGTCTCGATGGCCGTCACGTTGACTTCGCCATCGCCCTGCAACGCGTGGCCATCGCCGGTCGAGAACAGGGCGCCCTTCTGGAAGACCGGCAGGTAGAGCGTCGCGCCGGCGCCCAGCTCCTTGCAGTCGAGATTGCCGCCCATCGCCCGCGGGATGATCGACGTGACCGTGCCCCATTCGCTCGGCGGCGCGACACCCATCACGCCGAAGAACGGTGCGAGCTTCAGGTCGGTGCCCCAGGGCAGGTTGGCGATGCCTTTTTCCTTGTCCAACGGGATGTGCAGTAGCGTCGTCTCGTGAAAATCCTCCGGCAGAGCGCCGGCCAGCGGGCGGATGATGTTCCAACCCCAGTTGGTGCGGAGGTCGATCTGCTCGATATCCACCTGCAGCACATCACCCGGCTGCGCTCCCTCGACCGCCACCGGGCCGGTCAGGATATGGCCATTGCCGAGGGGCAGCGGACATTCCGCATGGATCGCCGCATGCTCCGGCAGCACGTCCCATTCCGGCCCTTTCGGCAACACCGGCGGCGCGCCGCTGATGGTCTCGATCACCACGCGGTCGCCGGAGGCGATTTGTAGGGCCGGCTTCAGATCGGGCGCGAAATAGCCCCAATGGCAGGTAGAGGGGGAGGAAGCGAGGTGGTGCATTAGTCAAGCTCCATCGACTGCTATGCCAGCGGCTTTTGCTACGCTCAGCAACTGCGTGCTGAAGTGACGGGCTATAAGGTTTTCAACCGCGCTCAAATCTGTCGCTTCAAACGATTGCTGACCCGCGGCATGACTATGATCAGCAATTTCTAAAGCTCCATAATATGGCGCTTTATTGTCTGCTATCAAATCAGGAACCGTCGGTTCGCCCGGAACCAAATAGCCGAGCCGGATGTTCAGAACAATATGCGAAACGATACGAGATGTTCGTCCGTTTCCGTCGACGAACGGGTGAATCCAATTCAATCGCCATAGTGCATATGCGGCAAGGCGAATGGCCGTCGCTGTCGCGAAATTGTCGTTGATTGCGTCACAGAACTCTTCAACAAGGCCGGGAACGGCGACTGCACTTGGTGGCTCGTGTTTGCTCTTACCGATTTGGACCGAGCCAGGGCGAAACAAACCAGCATAACTCGTTAGGCCACGAACAGCCTCGCCCTGCAACTGCAGAATAAGAGATGGACGCAGTCTAAATTTCCGATCCCGCGCGGGATCAGGTGCGACAAATTCTTCTATAGTTTGGCGCGCCAGATCGAATTGTCGAAAACCATTGGCGACCTCCAACAGCCGTATTGCGTCGGGGTCGGTAACGGTTTGAGGAATATCGGCGATGCTATGCCGACCCTCGTCGTCAGTTGTCATCTACAGCTTTGGCTAGACGTTCGGCCTGTTCGTCCACCAACTCGCGTGTAATGCGGTCGTTTTCGATTTTGGTGTTGCCGTAGACAAAGCTGCGCCGTTGAGCTTCGCGCTGAGATTCAGTCATCTCAATCGATCGGGCAAGTTCGATCAAGCGATCCAGCGCGTGATTGTCAGATGGTGACATAGGTTTTCTCCAGCAGCGTGATGGTCGATGTGTCAGGCGCTTTATATATAATTTGCGAGTTACATATGAAGCGTTTATTGTATCCGATAAGTCCTCGCTAACCCACCAAAGCCATCGCGCCGACCGCGATACCGGCACCGGCCCGTACCCACTCCGCCATGCGGGCGGAGCGTTCGGCCAGCAATTGCAGGCCCCAGGCGACAGCGGTTTGCGTGGCGGCAAAGCCGATCAGATAGGCGAAGATGGGGGAGGCCTCGGCACCGACCACGGCCTCGCCATAGGCATAGCCATGGAAGACGCCAGCGGCTGCGAACAATCCGACGGCGGCGATCACCGGCAGCCGCGCCCGGGCCAGGCCGAGTACGCCTACCAGCACGACGCTGGCGGCGATCACCAGTTCGGCTGCGGGTAGAGTTACGGCCTGCAGGTGGATCAGCGTGCCGACAACGGTCATCGCTACGAACGCCAGCGGCACCAGGCGCGGCGCCCGGGTCAGCAACGCCAGCATGCTCATGCCGACAATGAATGCCAGATGGTCTAGGCCGATCACCGGATGGCCGACGCCGGAGGCGAGGCCCTGCCACAACGTCGCCGGGATTGCTCCGCCCATCGGGTGGTGTGCCAATGCTGCGCCTGGGATCAGCACGGCCATCAGTGCGAACAAACGGATCATAGCTATAATCTCCCGCCTTTTCGGCGATTTAGTAAAGCACCACACTGCGGATTGACTCGCCCGAGTGCATCAGGTCGAACGCTTTGTTGATGTCGTCCAGCGGCATGGTATGAGTGATCAGGTCGTCGATATTGACCCGCCCTTCCATATACATGTCGACGATCTTCGGCACGTCGGTCCGCCCGCGCGCGCCGCCAAAGGCCGTGCCGCGCCAGGAGCGCCCGGTGACCAGTTGGAAGGGGCGGGTGGAGATCTCCGCACCGGCGGGTGCCACGCCGATGATGATGCTCTCGCCCCAGCCGCGGTGGCAGCATTCCAGTGCCTGGCGCATCACGTTCACGTTGCCGATGCACTCGAACGAGTAGTCCGCGCCGCCGCCGGTCAGTTCGACCAGATGGCCGACCACATCCTTGTGATCCTTCGGATTGACGAAGTGGGTCATGCCGAATTTGCGGGCGATCTCCGCCTTGGCCGGGTTCAGATCGACGCCAATGATCTGGTGCGCACCCACCATCTTCAGGCCCTGGATGACGTTGAGGCCAATCCCGCCGAGGCCGAACACGACGCAGTTGCTGTTCGCCGGCACCTTGGCCGTGAACATCACTGCGCCAATGCCGGTGGTAACGCCGCAGCCGATGTAGCAAATCTTGTCGAAAGGCGCGTCGTTGCGGACCTTGGCCAGCGCGATCTCCGGCAACACCGTGTAGTTGGCAAACGTCGAGCAGCCCATATAGTGCAGCACCTTCTCCCCCTTGTAGGAGAAGCGGCTGGTGCCGTCCGGCATCAGGCCCTGGCCCTGGGTAGCGCGAATGGCGGTGCAGAGATTGGTTTTCGGGTGCAGGCAGCTTTCGCACTCGCGGCATTCCGGCGTGTAGAGCGGGATGACGTGATCCCCGGGTGCTACGGACGTCACGCCCGCGCCGACCTCGCGCACGATGCCTGCGCCTTCATGCCCCAGGATTGCCGGGAAAGCGCCTTCGGGGTCGGCGCCGGACAGGGTGAACTTGTCAGTGTGGCACACGCCGGTTGCCTTGACCTCGACCAAAACCTCGCCCGCTTTGGGCCCGTCCAGCTGGACTTGGACGATTTCCAGCGGCTTCCCGGCCTCGAAGGCGACGGCGGCGCGTACATCCATGGCGGGTTCGATCCCTTCTGATCCTATAGCGAATTGGCGAAGCGCATCATGGCGTTATCGAAAGCAGATTGCAAAGCCCGACTTCCGCGCATGGCGGAACAAATTTGACAGTTCTGAAGTTACATCCCTATCGTCTCGATACGAATCGTAAGTTTGACGAACAGGCTGAACCTGCCCCTGCTAAAGGAATTACATCATGGCTCAAGGTACCCGAACCCAGAGCGACACAGAGAGCGACGCCGCCTCCCTGGAAAAGGACGTCGAGCGGTTGAAAGCCGATGTCAACAAGTTGACCGGCACGCTGCAGGAGATTCTGCGCCACCGGGTCGAAAGCGGCAAGGAAGAGGTTGCTTCTCGCTATGCCGAGGCGAAGGACAAGGCGGAGCGGTTGAAAAACCAAGCCAGCGATACCGCAGAGGAGGCTTTGCTCCGCGCCCGGGCGACGGTTGCGGAACGGCCGCTTGGCAGCATTGCTGCGGCGTTGGGGCTGGGCGTCATCCTTGGCTTGATTCTGCGCCGCCGGTGACATTGGCTGTAGGCGCGGGCTGAGCGATGTTACGGCTGGCACTCCGCGCGTTGACGCTGCTGCGGATGACGGGGACGATTGCTTCGACCAAACGAAAACTGTCGGAGCAGGTATCGCACGCTCTTGCGATTGCGGCTCTGATGGGCGCGGCGGCGTTGATCGGTACGGTAGGCGCTCTGTTCATCATTATTGCGCTGTTCCTGGCCCTTTCAACCGTCTGGCCGGCGCACTGGGCGGCGTTTACCGTCGGGGTTCTGCTGTTGGTAGCCGCCGGGGTAATCGTGTTGCTGGCCCGCAATCCTCCGCAACGGCGTCGGAGCGAGCGTCGGCCGCCGACGGAGGCGGCGGCGGACAACGAGCCGGGGTTGCAGGATATGATCCGGCCGGCGGAGATATGGGTGCAGCGTCATCCCTTGGTGGCGATCGCTGCCGCGATTGGCATAGGAGCCATTTTCGGACTGTCGAGGGGCGGGCGACCCTCGAACTATAAGGATTGAAGAGGGCGGCGCCGTCTGATCGCAAGGAGTTTAAGGGTCTGCACACTACACGATTCTCAGCTTTTCCGGTTTCAAAGCGTTCCAGATGGACAGAGCGTTTTCGGGGCTGTTTCTGAGGTGGTCGAAGCCGATGCGGAACCAAGATTTGGCATAGTAGCCATGGAGTTTTCGCGGGTTCTTTTTGGTGCCGATGCGGCGGGCCGCGGTTTTGCTGGCCCAGGCCATAGCCGGCGCCAGCACGCCGATCAGCAGGTCGATTTTCTCCGGGTCGGCGAGGCGGGTATCCTCAAGGTTGAAACCGCGGGTTTTGGCGTCGCCGAACAGGCACTCGATCGCCCAGCGTCTGCGATAGGCCTTGAGCGCCGCAGCGCCATCGCGGTTCGACGCGACGACCAGCCATTCGCCGCTCGCCAGGCGCTTGGCGGTGAATTCCGACGCGATGGCCGGGTGGGCCCCAGTGCCGTTTAATCGGCCGGAAAATTGCAGGGCTCTGCGGGTTTTGCGCGACAGCAATCCGATCGGCAGGTCGTGGCCGTTCGGGTTGTTTGGCGGCGAGCCTGGGGCCTTGGCCGAAACCGTGTTGAATCCAGACGGAAACGGTGAGAAACTGGGGTCGAAGGAGATACGTGAGTTGAAGCGCGGGGATGTGTTGAGTATCCGGCTGAGTGGGGCTGGAGGGTGTGGAAGTTGCCAATAACCAAAATGTTGATCGCCCGATCCATCGAACCATTAATGACATCATTTGACATGATGGAAAAATATTCAAGAAATTAGGTATTGACTTTATGGACAATGAAAATCTATCAAAATTTCAGGAAAGGATAAAAAGGAGGTTTAATAAATGCCTCGATCCAACTTTACATTGCGCAAATTCGGCCATTAATGCTCATTCCATTCAGAAGGCCACTGCCTTATCTTTTATTTCAAAGAATAATCACATAATGGAGATTGTGCCTCTCCTTAAAAATGGTGGTAACTGCTCACCCCCCCCTCGTTGAACGGGGGTTTTGCCGGAGGGCAATTGAG
>CAXBDI010000118.1:0-11831 GCA_963974445.1 uncultured Alphaproteobacteria bacterium | reverse complement strand
CTCAATTGCCCTCCGGCAAAACCCCCGTTCAACGAGGGGGGGGTGAGCAGTTACCCAAAATGACCCTACGACCCCTCATGACGGCGGCTGTCGCCGTCATTCTTATGGCTGGATCGGCTGGCGCACAGACCGTCGGTGTTACCGATACGACCATCAAGATCGGCAACACCACGCCCTACTCAGGTCCGGCCTCGTCCTATGGTGTCATTGGCAAAGTTCACCAGGCCTTTTGGAAAGCCATTAACGACGCCGGCGGCCTGAAAATGGGCGACGGCAAGACCCGTACGGTCGATTTCATTTCACTTGATGACGGCTACAGCCCGCCGCGCACGGTCGAGCAGATCCGCAAGTTGGTCGAGCAGGACGAGGTGGCCTTTACGTTCAATACGCTCGGCACACCGACCAACTCGGCGATCCACCGCTACATGAACGCCAAGAAGGTGCCGCAGTTATTCGTGGCGACTGGCGCTTCGAAATGGGGCCACCCGGAGTCGTTCCCGTGGACCATGGGTTTCCAGCCGACCTATGACGTCGAGGGCGCGATCTATGCGAAGTACGCGCTTGCCAATATCAAAGACCCGAAGATCGCCATTCTGTTCCAGAATGACGACTACGGCAAAGACTACCGCGATGGCTTCCTGAAGGGTCTGGGCGATAAGAAAGATTTGGTCATCAAGATGCTGCCGTACGAGGTGACCGACCCGACTATTGACGCCCAGGTGCTGGAGATGGCAGCGAGTGGCGCCAATGTGTTCTTCAATGTCACCATTCCAAAATTTGCCGCCCAGGCGATCAAGAAGTCCTGCGAGATCGGTTGGAAGCCGCTGCACTTGCTGAACAACGTGTCGTCCTCCGTGGGCGCAACGCTGAAGCCGGCCGGTCTGGAATGCTCGAAAGATCTGATAACAGCCTATTGGTTGATGGACCCGACCGATCCGCAGTGGACGACGACGGACGGATTCAAGGAATGGTCTGCCTGGATGGACAAGAACATGACGGGCGGCGACCGTGGCGATGTCAACTATGTCTATGGCTATAACGCCGACTCGCTGCTGAAGCATGTGCTGGAGACCTGCAAAGACTTCAGCCGCCCTGGCATCATGGCCTGTGCTGCAAACATAAAGGACTTTGTCATGCCGATGGCGCTGCCGGGCATTCTGGTCAACACCAGCCCGACCGACTTCTACCCTGTCCAACAAGAGCAATTGGCTAAGTTCGACGGTGAGAAGTGGGTTCTGTTCGGCGACCTTATCGACGCCAGCGAAAAATAGGCCCGCTGAAGGTCTGAGCGCCAGCGGCTGGCGGCAACCCGCCGGTTGCTGAAACGATCTGGCCACCGATAGCAGTGCCGCTGCTGTCGGTGGCTTTTTCTTTTGGGCCATCTTCTGGCATAACAGGAACCCATGCGCCCCGAGATGCTCTTTCCCCTGTTCCGCTCTATCGGCAGCCTTAAGGGTGTCGGCCCAAAAATCGCGCCTCTAATCGAGAAGGTGGCGGGCGAGCGGGTGCGCGACCTGGCTTTTCTGCTGCCGGTCGGCGTCATCGACCGTCGCTATCAGCCAAAAATCATTGAGGCGGAGCCTGGCCGCCTCGCCACCATCCGCGTGCGGGTGACCGGTCATCAACCCAGCCACAATCGCCGCGCGCCCTACAAGGTGATGACCGCCGACGCGACCGGCGAGTTGGCGCTGGTCTTTTTCCACTCGACCAGACCCTACCTCGAAAAACTGCTGCCGCCGGGGGAAGAGCGATTGGTCAGCGGCATGGTCGAGGAATATCGCGGCCTGCTGCAAATCACGCATCCCGACCATATCGTCTCCGTCGAGGATATCACCGACCTGCCGCTGGTCGAGCCGGTCTACCCATTGACCGCTGGCCTGACGACAAAGACGCTGCGCAAGGCCGTTGACCAGGCGGTCGAGCAGTTGCCTGATCTGCCGGAATGGCTGAACGGCCCGCTGCAAGCGCGCCACGGCTGGCCGGGCTGGTTGGAGGCGCTGAAGGCCGTCCACGCGCCGGAAACGCCGGAAGCGTTGGAGCCCTCGACATCCGCCCGCCGGCGCCTCGCCTATGATGAGTTGCTGGCGAACCAATTGGCGCTGGTGTTGGTGCGGGCCAAGCAGAAGCGGCGGCCGGGGCCGGTGATCCCGGCGGGCGCGCTGGCGGCGAAGGCGATAGAGTTGCTGCCGTTCCAACTCACCGGCTCGCAACGGCATGCGCTGGCGGAGATCGGCGGCGACCTCGCCTCCGGCCAGCGCATGCAGCGGCTGTTGCAAGGCGATGTCGGCAGCGGCAAGACCGTCGTCGCCCTGCTGGCAATGCTGGAGGCGGTTGATGCCGGCGGACAGGCGGCCCTGATGGCGCCGACAGAGATCCTGGTGCGTCAGCATGCGGAGACCATCGCACCGATTGCCCTGCAACTGGGCCTGAAGACGGTCGTGCTGACCGGGCGCGACAAGGGCAAGACGCGGGATCGCATCCTGGAGGATATCGCCAACGGCTTTGCGCCGCTGATCCTCGGCACCCACGCGCTGGTGCAGGAGGCGGTGCAGTTTAAGAACCTGATGCTGGCCGTGGTGGACGAGCAGCACCGCTTCGGCGTCGACCAGCGCATGGTGTTGTCGGACAAGGCGAAGGCTGGCGGCTGCCACACCCTGGTGATGACCGCGACGCCGATCCCGCGCACCCTGATGCTGACGGCTTATGGCGACCTGGATTGGTCGCGCCTGACCGAGAAGCCGGCGGGCCGCCAGCCCATCGATACCCGCGTCGTGCCGGCAAACCGGCTGTCCGATGTGGTGGAAGGTTTGGGCCGGACGCTGCAAAACGGCGGCAAGGCCTATTGGGTCTGCCCCCTGGTCGAGGAAAGCGAGACCAGCGATCTAGCCGCAGCGGAAGAGCGCTTTACCGCGCTGCACGCCCAGTTCGGCGACAAGGTCGGCCTGATCCATGGCCGCATGCGGGCCGCAGACAAGGAGGCCGCGATGACCGCCTTTGCCGACGGCGACATCCGGCTGCTGGTGGCCACCACAGTGATCGAGGTCGGCGTCAACGTGCCGGACGCCACCATCATGATCATCGAACATGCGGAGCGCTTCGGTCTCGCCCAACTGCACCAGTTGCGGGGGCGGGTCGGGCGCGGTGCTGCGGCATCCACCTGCGTGCTGCTTTACCATCCGCCCTTGGGAGCGACGGCCAAGGCGCGGCTGGAGACCTTGCGGAGAACCGAAGACGGCTTTGAAATCGCCGAGCAGGACCTGAAATTGCGCGGCGCAGGAGAGGTCTTGGGGACCAGGCAGAGCGGCCTGCCGGACTTCAAACTCGCGGATTTGGAGAGCCACGCAGACCTCCTGGCCATCGCCCGCGACGACGCCCGCATGATCGTCGAGACTGATCCCGACCTGGCCAGCGACCGCGGCCAGGCGCTGCGCACTCTGCTGTACCTGTTCGAGCAGGACGCGGCAGTGCGCTATGCGACGGTGGGGTAGCATAGATTGTTCGGTCAGGTGTATTTTCAGGACAGAGGCGTCGCCGAGTTCGAGGCCAACGGCCCGACGGCCCTGCGCAAGATCTATTACTCGATCTCCGGCGATGCGCCTTCGCTCGACACCTGGCTGCAACGGCCGGCCGGCGGCAGGTTTCTGGACAATCTGGCCGATCCGCAGCCCTTCCCCGCCTGGCTGACGGCAGAGGACCTGGACTATTTCGCCGAAAACTTCGAGGCAAGCGGCTTTCGCGGGCCGATCAATTTATACCACAACCACGACACCAACTTCGCCGAATGGCCGGGGATGGGCGCGGCACCCGGGCATCAGCCGAGCGCCTGCATCGCCGGCAGCAAGGACGTGGTCCGGCATTTCGTGGCCGGCGCATGCCAACCGTGGAGAATTTCTGACGCGTGGCCATCCGCAAAGTTTCACGCTGAGCCTGTCGAAGGGTGTGAGCACCACAATGAAAGGCACCCTTCGACAGGGCTCAGGGTGAGGTGCTACGCCGCCGCTTTTTTGCCTTTCAGCGCCCACTCGACCAGTTCGAGGCTGTCGTTGCCGAAGTACATGTCGTCGCCGTTGACGAAGAAGGTCGGCGAGCCATAGCCGCCACGCTCGATGATTTCGTCGGTGGTGCTGAACAGCTTCTGCTTGACCTCATCGGTGCCGATTTGCGTGAAGAAGTCATCGGGATCCATGCCGGCGGCGACCACGACCTTGCGCAATTCGTCCTCTTTCGAGATGTCTTTGTCGTCGGTCCAGTAGGCTTTGAAGCACGCCCCGGCATATTCGCTGATCTTGCCCTGATCAATGGCGACGAACGCTCCGCGCAGCGCCTTGACGCTGTTCAGCGGAAAGACGCTGGGCCGGCCGATCTTGACGCCCTGATAGGCTGCCCAGTCTTCCATGGTCTTGCGGTAATGGGCGTCTTTGGCCGGGATCGGGTTCTCGCGGCGCTGATAGACCGACGGGTTGACCTTGTTGAAGACGCCGCCGACCAGGAATGGCTTCCAGACCAGTTCGGCGTTGGTGCGCTTCGCCACGTCCTCGATGCGGTCGTAGGCGAGGTAGGTCCATGGGCTGGAGACGTCGAAGAAAAACTCTAGCTTTGCCATTGGGGCATGCTCCTGATGCGGGAATGATCGCGGAAACCTAGCGGGAAGACTTGCCGCCGTCGATATTGATCACGGTGCCGGAGAGGTGGCTGGCGCGGTCGCTGGCCAGATACGTCACCAGGTCGGCGATTTCCTCCGGCTTGCCGGGCGGCGGGTCTTTCTGGACCATCTCCTCCCACCGGTTCTCGTCGCCAAGCTGATCCTTGGCCCAGGTCTTGCACATGGTGACCATGCGCTCGGTCGCGACCAGGCCGGGGTTGCAGCCGACGACGCGGATGCCATCATCCACCGACTTCGCACCCAGAGCGCGGGTGAAGTGCATCAGACCGGCATTGCCGGTGGAGCCGGCGATATAGCCAAAATTCGGCTGAAACCCTGCCATGCCCAGCACGTTGACGATGACGCCGCCGCCCTTCGCCTTCAGGATCCGATAGGCCGCGCGCGACAGGTTGATGTAGCCGAAGACCTTCAGATCCCAGGCCTCGCGCCAACGGTCCTCGTCGACGGCGAACAGGTCGCCGGCCGGGATGGCGCCGGCGTTGTTGACCAGGATGTTCAGGTCGCTGCATGCATCGGCCAGCTTCGCGGCGTTGCCCTTGGCCGACAGGTCCATGGCGTGGATGGTGACGTTGACCTGATGCTTGCCGCGGATTTCGTCGGCCGCTTTCTGCAGGTCGGCCTCGGTCCGGGAGGTCAGGTGCAGGTGGCAGCCCTCCGCCGCCAACTCCTTGGCGCAGGCGAGGCCGATGCCTTTCGAAGCGCCGGTGACCAGCGCGGTTTTGCCGGCAAGATGCAGGTCCATGGGGCGGTTTCCTTGGTTTTAGTTGGCTAGCCAGAACATTAGCGGAGACCGGCGTCCGACGGCAAACAGTTCGATCAAGCCAGCCCGTCGCCCGACTCCTAGGCGACTGTCGATAGCAAACCGAGTGTCGATAGCAAACCGAATTGACTGTCGGGCTTTTTTTTATGCAGTATTAGAAGTTCTGAGCGTCGCCACTTATTAGGTGTTTGATCCCACAGTTTGAGGGTGTGACCCGTTCGTTGGAATGGAAGGAAGCACTATGGGACAAGTTCGCCATTGCTGCGCCATGATCACGTACGCCGTAGAGCAGCAATACGGCGATCGCAGGCTTCGCTCGCGCAGCTGAGCCGGGAGCTCTATATCAATCCGAAGACGCTAGCCATCGGCGTTGGCTGACGGCAGCATACCGCGAGAGAGAGGTTGCGCATGATTGCGAGCGCTCCATCGACGAGGCGCACCTCGCTTCCTGGTCGACAAGCTGCGCCGGCCGAGCATCACACCTCGCGAAGCTCCTTCGCCGCATGCGGCTCTAAACCAGAATGATGCGATTCCGCCTATTGCTCATGCAATCTGAGAGAAAAGCGAGCCCAAAAGAAAGTGGGTATCGGTTTAACCCTTTGAAAAATTTGGTGGGTGCACCAGGGCTCGAACCTGGGGCCCGCTGATTAAGAGTCAGCTGCTCTACCGACTGAGCTATGCACCCGAAGGAGCGTTTGCTACCAGCCTTGATGGGCTTTGTCGACCCAAAAATCGGGAAGGGCGCAGCCTTATCGTCCAGTACCTGACGGGCCCGGCGCGATGGCGCCTCTGTGCACCGCGGCGCTCTGGATCAAGCCGAAGCCGATCATCAGCGTCAGCATGGCGGTGCCGCCATAGGAGATCATTGGCAGCGGTACGCCGACCACCGGCAGAATACCCATAACCATCGCCATGTTGATGAACGCATAGAGGAAGAAGTTCAGCGCCAGACCCAGAACGATCAGGCGCGAAAAGATGCTGGTGGCGCGTATCGAAATCGAGAAACAGCAGACCAGAATGCCGGCCATGACGCTGATCAAAAACAGCGAGCCTACAAACCCGAACTCCTCCGCCATCAGAGTGAAAATAAAGTCGGTGTGCTTTTCCGGCAGAAAACTCAACTGCGATTGCGTGCCGCCGACGAAGCCTTTGCCAAACAGGCCGCCAGAACCGAGAGCGATTTTCGACTGCAAGATGTGGTATCCGGCTCCCAACGGGTCTCGGCTGGGATCGAGGAATGTCAGGATGCGTTCGCGCTGGTAGTCGTGCAGGAAGCTCCACGCCAGGGGGGCGGAGGCGGCGACGGCTGCGGCGGCGAGCGCGAACTTCCACCATGCCAGCCCGGCGAGAAAGGCGACGGCGACCGCCAGCGCGACCAGAATGCTCGCGGTTCCCAAATCCGGCTGCCGCAGCACCAACAAGGTCGGAATCGCGGTCAGAAACAGTGGCGGTATCAAGGCTGCGAGCGTATCGACTTGGTTTTCGTCCAGATCGTGGAAATACCGCGCCAAGGCGACGATGAGGCCGACTTTCATCACCTCGGACGGCTGGAGATTGAAAAACCCAAGGGCTATCCACCGCTGCGATCCATCGCCGACGCCAGCGAACTCAACGACCAGCAACAGGACCAGAGCGCCAGCGTAAAGCGGATAGGCGAGGCGCCGCCAAATGCGCAGATCGACGACCGCAATAACGATCATCAGCAAAAAGCCGATGCCGAAGCGGATGGCCTGGCGAACCGCCCAAGGCTGCCACTGAGCATCGGCAGCAGAATAGAGCACGGCAAACCCGATACTGGCGACGGCCACGAGCAGAGCTGCCAGCACCCAGTGCACCCGGCGCAGGCGATGCCAGATGGTATCCCCGTCCGGATGCGCAGTGTTGGCGAAGCCGCGGCGGCGGAAGTGTGAGGTCACGGCGCCGCTAGCTCGGCGCGCGGGCGAGGCGGCCAGCCGCGTTGCGTTGCAGGCGCTCCAGCATGTCGCGGGCGATTGGGGCCGCGGCGGTCGAGCCACCGCCGCCATGCTCGACAATCACGCTGACCGCATAGCGCGGCGCATCCTGCGGCGCGAATCCGACGAACAGCGCGTGATCCCGCTCCTCCCTAGGCCGTTCATCGTTGCGCAGCACACGCGATCGCCGTTCCCGCTGGCTGATGCGGCGAACCTGGCTGGTGCCGGTCTTGCCACCCATATGCAGCGCCGGGTCGCCGATTTGGGCAGAGCGCGCGGTTCCTTTGGCGTCGTTGGTGACACCGATCATGCCCCGGCGGATGATCGCCAGGAAGTCGTCCGGGACATCCAACGGCGATGGATCGTCGGTCGTCTCGCCTTGGGCTACCAGAGTCATGCGCGGACGGACGGTCTTGCCGCCGTTCACCATCCAGGCCGTCATCACGGCGAGTTGCAGCGGCGTGGAAAGAACGTAGCCCTGACCGATGCCGGCGACCAGCGATTCACCGATTTGCCAGGGGCGGTCGTAGCGCCGGCGTTTCCATGCTTTGTCCGGGATCAGCCCGGGCTGCTCTCCCGGCAAGTCGATCCCGAGGCGTCCGCCGAGGCCGAACTTGCGCGCCATCTCGGCGATCCGCTCGATACCAATGCGCCGGGCGACCTCATAAAAGTAGATGTCGCAAGATTGGACGATGGCATTGTGCATATCCATGCGGCCATGACCGCTTCGCCGCCAGCAATGGAACTTGCCCTGACCAAGCTCCAGAACGCCACTGCAATGGAATGGCGTTTTCGGAGTGATCATTCCCGACTCCAGTGCCGCGAGCGCCACAATCATCTTGAACGTCGATCCTGGCGCGTACTGGCCGGCGATGGCTTTGTTGACGAGCGGTGCATCCGGCGCGTTCAGCAGCCGGTTCCAGTCGGCGTGACTGATGCCGTCCGGGAACAGGCCGGGATCGAAGGAGGGGCGGCTGACCATGGCCAGTAACTCGCCGGAATGGATGTCCATGGCGACCGCCGAGCCGGTCTGTTCACCGAAACGGCTGGCGGCAAACCGCTGCAAATCGCTGTCGATCGATAGCCGAAGCGGTGCGCCCGGCTCGGCAGATTCGCGCTGCAAGTCGCGGATGACCCGGCCAACGGCATTGACCTCAACCTGACGCCGCGCCGCTTCGCCGCGCAAGCGCAGGTCGTATATCCGTTCAATGCCCGATTTGCCGATACGCAGGTCGGGCAGCGCCAAAACCGGATCGCCAGTGAGGTCTTTCTTCGCCACGGCGCCGACATAGCCGACCAGATGCGCGGTTAATTCGCCTTCCGGATAGACCCGCTGGTTCGTTGCCGCAATTTCGACACCCGGAAGATCGGCATTGTTCGCCGCGATCTTGGCAATTTCGGTCCAGGTGAGATCGTCGTAAGCGATGATGGGGACGAAGGCCCGCTGCCGGCTTGCCAACTGTAATACGCGCTGCCGCCGCTCGTCGGTCAGCGGAACCAGGTAGTGCAGCCGGGCGAGAAGCCCCTCCAGGTCCGCAACCTGCTCGGGCACCACCGCCACCCGGTAGGCCGCGCGGTTCAGCGCCAATGGATGGCCGTAGCGGTCGGAAATGATGCCGCGTGCGGCGACGGCGAAACGGATGTTAATGCGGTTTTCGTCAGCCATGACCGCGTACCGGTCGGCTTCGAGGATCTGCAGTTGATACATCCGCGCGGCCAGGAGACCGAAGCCGCCGACCTGAGCCGCACCCAGCAGCAACGAGCGGCGGGATAGCAGGCGGTTGCGTTTCGCGGCCTGACGGTCCAGAGCGCTACGCGGCATTGCGGTGTCCTCCAATTAGCCAAAGCACTGGCAAAGCGAGTGCCGGGAAGGCCAGCGCCGACGCCACCGCCCGCGTTAAGACCAGGTCCGGCGCGACCCAGACCATATGATAGAGCGAGATCACAGCCCATGTCATCGCGGCGGCGATCGCGACCGCCGGAATGAATCCCACCCACAGCGCGACAAAGGATTGCGCGGCGCGGCGCATTTGGGTCGCGATTGCGTGCACGACCAGATACTCCAGCGCATGCAGTCCGATAGGGGTCGAGCCCAGCAAGTCATGCAGCAGACCGAGCCCGAACAGCAGGCCGGCGGGTAGGGATTTCGGGCGGCGGGCGCTGGCGATGTAAACGGCGATCAGCACCAGATTGGGCAGAGGCCATTGGCCGATGGGCATTGGCAGGCTGGTGAGCAGGATCAGCCCGACCAACACCAGAGCTGGCGTCGCGTGCGACGACCAGGTGTCGAGGTCCTGCAGGGGTTCATGGCGTGCCACCGGTCTACTGCCCCTCCTGTGCCAGGTCGATTTCGGGCGATTGGCCGTAATCGACGATGCGGACGAAATCCAGCAGGTCCCAATCCACGAAGGGCCGCACCTGCCAACTGCTATCGCCGCCGGGCTCCACCACGCCGATGGGCAGTCCGGGCCGGAAGATGCCGCCGTCGCCGGAGGTTAAAACCAGGGCGCCGGGTACGGGCGCTGCGTCGCTTGCAAAGAACTCCAGCTTCGGGGTGGAGCCGTTGGTGCCGGAGAGGATGGCGCGCCGCCGGCTATTGCCGATAGCAACCGGGATCTTGGAGTTCAGGTCGGTGATCAGCAGGATGCGCGCCGACCGTTGCCCGACATTCTGCACGCGGCCGACCAGACCCTCCGCCGACAATACCGCCAAATTCTTGCGTACGCCCTGCGCCGTGCCGACATGTACCATCAGGCTGCGGGCGAAGACGCCGCCGGTGTCGGCAATCACCCGTGTGCTGACCGACGTCGCGATAGGGCCGGGGTCGAAGCGCAGCAGCCGCCGCAGCCCGGCATTTTCCGCCCGCAGGTCGTGGGCGATTAATCGCAGCTTGGCCAAGCGCGCGTTTTCCTCGCGCAGCCGCCGGTTCTCCGACATCAGATCGCCGACGGTCGCGATATCGCGGATCCATTCGTAAAAGCTGGCGATGGGATAGGAAAGGGCATCCAGGACCGGCGCGGAAATGTCTGCGATGCCGCCGCGGGCGCTGTCGACGATGCGGGTATCGACCTTACCTACCAAGACCAGGCCAAAAGCAATCAACGCCAGCCCGGCATAGGTGAGGCGGCGCATCGCCCGGCCTGCGGTACGCAATCCGTCATCGACAATTTCGCCAACGCTATGCTTGGGCTCGTCCATTGTGTTCCCAAGGGCACGGCCGGTCACAGCACTCGGCCCGAAGTTATTCGATCAAGACGCTTTGTAGCGCATTTTTCTCTTCCAAACACTTACCGCAGCCGAGCGCCACGCATTGCAGCGGATTTTCGGCGATGGAGACAGGCAGGCCGGTCGACTCACGCAGCACGCGGTCCAGGTTCGGCAACAGCCCGCCGCCGCCCGTCAGCACGATGCCTTTGTCGACGATATCCGAGGCTAATTCCGGCGCGGTGTGCTCCAACGCAACTTTGACCGCTTCGACAATATGGCTGATGGGTTCGGCCAGCGCTTCCGCCACCTGGCCTTCGCTGATAATGACTTCGCGCGGCACGCCGTTCATCATATCGCGGCCACGCACCGCAGCCCGCCGTTCCTCGTCCTCGTCGGGCGGGCAGGCGGAACCGATAGCAACCTTGATTCGTTCCGCCGTCGAATCGCCTATCAACAGGTTATGGTGGCGGCGTACATAGTTGATGATCGCCTCGTCCATCTTGTCGCCACCGACCCGGACGGAGCGGGCATAGACAATGCCGCCGAGCGACAGCACCGCCACCTCCGTCGTGCCGCCGCCGATATCGACGACCATGGAGCCCGAAGGCTCCGTCACCGGCAGGCCGGCGCCGATAGCCGCGGCCATAGGCTCCTCGATCAGGTAGACCCGCCGCGCGCCTGCGCCCAAGGCGCTTTCCTGGATCGCGCGCCGCTCCACCTCGGTCGCACCGGAGGGGACGCACACCACCATTTGCGGCGAAACGAAGCTGCGCCGGTTGTGCACCCGGCGAATAAAATACTTGATCATCTCCTCGGCGATTTCGAAGTCGGCGATGACGCCGTCCCGCAGCGGGCGAATGGCTTCGATATTGCCAGGGGTGCGGCCCAGCATCAGCTTGGCTTCTTGGCCAACCGCCAACACTTGCTGGCGGCCGCGATGCTCCCGCACGGCGACGACGGAGGGCTCGTCCAGCACGATGCCGCGGCCGGGCACATAGACCAGCGTGTTGGCCGTGCCGAGGTCGATAGCCAGATCCTGGCTGAGAAGGCCGAGAATGGCGGAGAACATTGAGCCTCACAATACCTTTGCGCCCAAAATGGGTGCAGCGCGGCCATGTATAGCCGCGCTGCTCATCTTACGCAAAGTGGGACGCTGTCGCGTGCAGGCTTTAGTTCTTGGCTTTATCCACAAGGGCGTTTTCGCCGATCCACGGCATCATGCCGCGCAGACGGGCGCCAACCTCCTCCA